>JAGCPK010000053.1 GCA_017965725.1 Prevotella sp. | reverse complement strand
GTAGCGAAATCAATCTCCTGAGGTTCGATACTGACAGGTCCGTCGGAGATACTCGACGCTTCGATGATGTCGTTGATGAGGCGCTGGAGCATATCACTTGAGTTACGGACAATACGTACATATTCAGCCCGTTCAGGGGAGTCGCCAAGGGCTTCGATGACACTGGTGAAACCGACGATGGCGTTCAATGGGGTACGCAACTCGTGGGTCATCGATGCCATGAAGGCACTCTTCATCCTGACACTGTCCTCAGCACGCTTGGTTTCCTCGACCAGTTGCTGACGGGTGTTGGTAATCTTCGTAATGTCGGAGGTGATACCCTCGTGACCTGTAATCCTGCCATCTGCGTCGAAGACAGGGTTAAAGGTGGTATGGAACACCACGCCTGTCTGTCCCTCAGAGGACTGGATGATGTGGATGAGGTGTTCCTGGGGCGTACGGGTGTTGGTGTCGTAGAGGATATTCATCACCGCCTCCCGGTCTTCGGGAGCGAGTACTCTGTGGAAGCGTGAGAAACTGTGTTCGTATTCAGGTGTCTCAGGGGAACGGTAGAAAATGATAGTCTCCTCAGCGATATTGCTGCGCATGAGGAACCGTTCGCTGTTGAGCAACAGGTAGTATAACTGGTCGTGCTCCAGATCGATGCGTTCCTGAGTAGTGGCACACTCCTTCTCCAACAGATGCACTTCCCTGCTGATTCTGCGGGCTTCGGTGACGTCGAAGACGATGCAGAAGTAGTTGACGATGTCGCCCTCGGCATTGAAGAGGGGTTGGATGTTCGACTCGATATAGCGGTCGATACCGAACTCCTGATATACCATGTGTTGACAGAAAAAGACGTCGTCGCGAGTGTTGCGATCCATGACACCACGGAGAAAGGGAATGTCGAACATACTTACATTCTCCCAATAGTGTTGGGAGTCGTTGACGTCGCTCATGCCACAGAGTTCCTTCATGTTGTCGTTGAGGCTGATGAGGTAGCCGTTCTTGTCGTAGAACGACATGGCGACGAACGGGATGTTCGACAGAACCTGATACTTATGGATAAGGTCACGGGCAGCCTTGTCTTCTTCCACCTCCTGTGTCACGTCGTGGATAGCATTGACGATATAGGCGGGATGTCCGTTGCTGTCGAGTTCGGAGATGGCGTGTCCATTGAAATTGAGCCATTCGGGTTGCTCACTGGTACCGGCATTCCACCGTTTGTCGAGTTCGAAATGGCGTTCGCGTCCTTCCATCAGGTTACGCATCTTCTGTCTGAACTCCAACTGCTGGTCGGGGTGGATACGTTTGGTAAACTCCTCAAGCGTCAGACCACCTTCAGGCAGGATATTGCCGTAACTATTGTTAAAGCGGTTACGAGCAATATCGTACTCCATGACAATGAAGTTGCCCATATGGAGGGCCTGTCCCATCATCTCGTTGAGTTCGGTGAACGAGCGGGTGGCGTTCTTCACGTGGCGACGGGCCAATCGACTGAAGGAGTAAAGGATGGCCAACAGGGCCAGCGCACCGATGATGATGTAGAGCCAGAGGTAGTTGGATTCTTCCTGGATGCGTTCGGGGTGGAACCAACGGTCCTGGATGACGGCAATTTCACCGCGCTGTTTCAGACGGGAGTATTGGTCGTCGATGCGTTCCACAAGTTCCCTGTCTGTACCAATCACATGTACCTCGGAGATGGGGATACCCACATCGTTGAGGATGATACCTTCGAGGTTCAGTTCCTTGATTTTCCATTTCAAGGGTTCCTCGCCCCAGACATAGTATTTGTAGTCGCCGTTGAGTAGTCCCATGAGAGCGACTTTCGGGGTCTGGAACTCCATGAACGAGGTGTTCATGGAATCGTCGTCGAGGAAATAGTTGGCGGAATAGTCACCGGGTTTGAAGACAGCACCCTCACGCTCCAACTGCTTGAAGGTAATCATACCGGTGGAGTCGGAGTGGGTGGCTACGCGAATGCGGTTGTAGTTGATGATGTTATCGGAGACATAGTAAGGCTCCTTGCGGTAACGACGGGCATTGGCGAGAATGATATCAGCATCACCGCGCTCGAAGGTCCTCAGGGCAGTACTCCACTCCTTCATCACTAACTTGATGGGGATACCAAGTTCTTTCATCACAGCCCGCATGATATCGATGTTACTGCCAGTGGGCTCGCCTTCGTTATTTAAAAACTCGTATGGTGGCTTGTCCCAGTCACAGACCATCACTACCGGTCGCTGAGCATTGTATTTCTCAGTTAACGCTTGCGCATCCGTAAACTGTAAACCGTAAACCGTAAACAATATCAATAGGAGAATCTTCTTCATAGGCTACAGCAGTTTCTTGCGTTTGATGACAGACGCATGACACGGGATCATGATATAGACGGTGGTACCGGAGCCGAGTTCGGAACTGACTTCGACAGTGCCACCCATCTGGGTGACCAGTTCCTTGGTGATGGCAAGACCGAGACCTTTCGTGTTCGGTGTGGCGTAGGTGTCATTCCGATTCACCTCTGCCAGCACCTCAGGTGGCATACCCTCACCAGTATCGTCGAGGGAGATGATCAGACGACGTCCGATATAGTCGTAGCGGGCACGTACCACACCGCTCTGTGTATGTTGGGCAGCATTGGCGGCAATCTGTCCGATGGCATTGCCCAGGTTCTCGCCATCGATATCGACGATGAGTTGCTCATAAGGGTTCTCCACGATATAACGGGTGTTGGCGTTCTGGTATTTCATCCAACCCGTCATGCACTGCGACTCGAAGAGTTCTGCGAAGTTACGGGGTTGTCTGACAATCTCCACCATCCTGGCCTGTAAGCGGGAGAGGTAGAGGATATTGTCGATAAGGTGTAACAGATAATCTGCATTGTCGAGAATGCCCTGACTGAGTTCTGCCTCGTTGGGAGTGGGGCTCTCGGGATTGAACTGCTCCACATAGTTAAGTACGGTGTTCATCGGGGTACGGATCTCCTGTACCATATTCTTCACGAAACTGTTCTTCGTGCTCTCTACCTCTTCCACCTTGGCTGTCTGCACTGCTAACTGCTGCTCAATATCGCGCAGTTCACTGAGGTCGCGCAACAGTCCGAGGTATTCTACAATGTGTCCCTGCTTGTCGTGCAGAGGCATCAGACAGAACTGCAGTCTCAACTGTTTGCCGTCCTTGACGCGGAGGGTGGTACGGATATTGACATTGACAGCCTTGTCGACGCATTCATCCATATCGTTGAGGATACGCATGGCGACTTTCTTCGAATGGTCATCAACGAGCGTCATGCAACGGGTTTGTGTCAGGGCGTGCTGTACCTCATGGACACTGCGATGGATGGTCAGCGTGTGGGTGGATGGCGAGTAGGTGGCCAGACGGACATCGCTCTCGTGAAGTACGTTGTCGATACTGGTGTCGTATTCGCGGAGCACTGCCTTTACAGCCTCCAAACGGGCTTCTTCGGTGTTATGCTGTTCGATGCCATAGACCGACTCGCGGATGTCACGGATGATGGCGAAGACACCCAACAACTGGTTGTCATCGTCATAGACGGTCATCAGGCGTATCTCATTGCAAAGTTTTCCCTGCCTGCGGATGCTTCTGACCTTGCGCTTCTCAAAGGGTATCTTATCGAGATCGACCAGTTGGCTGGCGTAGTAGCCGTCGGTTTCTTCGAGACTCAGGTTGCCAATGTCGATGATATCATCAAGATTCACCTTCTCACAGATAATCTCGTCTTCCTCGCAGCAGAAGATATCACAGGCTTTGGGGTTGATGTTGACGAGTCGTCCGCTCTTGTCGAAGAGGATGATTCCTACGATGGGTGAATAGAAGATGGACCAATAGCGGAGCGTGCGCTCTTCATCGAACCGCTGCTCATCGCGATCGTGGGTGACATCCTTTTTGGTGCCGATAATGATGGAGGGTTTGCCATACTTGTCGCGGCGCAATACGGAGAGCACGATGACATAGTCACGCAGTTCATTGTCGCCGCTCTCAGTATCCTTTGCACGCAGGTTGAGGGTGATGGTCTTCTCATGTTTGTCTGCTTCATGCATGTCGTCAGCCCACTCCTCAAGGGCTGTCTTCAGTTTCTCAAAATCCTCGGGACTATAGCGTTGCGAGAACTCCTCCATCGTATAGGTGTAGGCCACCTGGCCGTTCTCGTTGCGCCAGGCAAACTGGTTGGTGGCGATGTCGTACGTCCAGATATGAACCTGACTGGTCTGTAGGATAAGTGCCAGACGACGGTTACGCTTGTTGTTGGCGCGTGTCAGGCGGTAACTCTGTATGCGGTAACTGATGAGATAGACCAGCATGATGAGCAACAGGATGGCGGCGACGATGACAGCATACATTACCCACGCTGGCGTCACCTTCTGCAGGTGCTCGGGGTAGAACCACTTGTCCTGCAGGGGTTTCAGTTCATCGTTGGCATTGAGTTTTGTCAGTTCCTCGTCGAGCAGATCCAACAAGTGCTGGTCGTGCGACATAAACTTATATTCGCCGTGGGGCATGTTCACTGGTGTCAGTTGCAGGTTGTCTATCAGATAACGGTGCATCAGCCACTTCAACGTGAGGGTGTTCCACACAATCTGTCCTTCCTCCTTGGCACTCACCTGCTGGATGACCTCACGGATGTCCTTTCGGGGGATGGCGTTCTCCTCCCAGCCATAATCCTTCATCAGGTGGTAGCACATAGACGTATGGTTGACGATAACCTGCATACCAGGTCTGCCTAAGTCGCGGAAGGTCTTAATCTCTACAGGTTTACTCTTTGGGGTGACGACACTCTGCGTGAACAGCGTTACGGCATTTTTACCATAGAGACCATATTCATCATGGTAGCCCACAGCCAGTCCGAGTGTCAAATCAGACTTGCCGCTCTTCAAGTCGTTGAAGGCTTCCTCTGATGACTTCAGTTTAATGACATAGGGGATGTCGAGTCGCTTCATGATGAGGCGCACGAGATCTACATTATAGCCTTCCGGCTCGCCATTGTCGTTGAGGAAGGCGTACGGCCACAAATCCCACACATCTTCATAGACAAGAGGATGCTCCTGGGTATATGTTTGGGTGGTGTCGCTGACGTTCTGCGCCAGTGCAGAGAGAAGTGAGAAGTGAGAAATGATAAGTAGTGGCAGTATTCTCAACCACCACCACCTTTTTATATATATACATTTCCCACTCATCATTTCTCATTTATCACTTTCTTATAACATCTGTGCCTTCGGTGGTTCGTAGACTCCAAGTACTGCCACTGCGAGAGGACATGCTCATTGGACTCCATCTGAGGTCCCGTCTCAGCCCATTCGAAGCCGTAGCGTTGGAATTGGCGGATGAGATCGTCGAAGATAAGGGCATTGGCACCCTTGCTACGATACTCGGGCAATACACCTATCAACAACAGATCCACGATATTCGTCTTGTGCCACTTCAGGGCCTTCAGCATCTGCCACCAGCCAAAAGGCAGGAGCCGGCCGTCACAGCCCTTCTGCAAGGCGCGGGATAATGAGGGGAAGGTGATGCCGAAACCTACCATCTTGTCGCCGTCCATGATGGCGGTGACAAGGTTCAGGTCGGCAATCTTGATATAGTCGTTGACGAGTTTGTCAATCTGTGCCTGCGAGAGTTCGGAAAAACCGTAGAGGTCTTTGTAAGTGGCGTTGAGCAGATGGAACACCTCGCGTCCGAACCCCTCCTTTAACAGTTCGTGGCGAGTGAACTTATGTACGCTGAGTCCATAACGTTTCTGCACGAGTTGGGTGGTCTTCGCAAACTTGTCGGGTACCACCTCCGGCACTTTCACCTTGTACTCCAAGTAGTCGTTGTCTTTCTCGAAGCCCTCGATGCGCTCGATATGTCGGGGATAGTAGGGGTGGTTGTAGTTGATATACATCGTGGAGAGTTGGTCGAAGCCCTCAACGAGCATCCCCTCGCGGTCGGTGTCGATGAACCCCATCGGACCAACAATCTCCGTCATACCCTTTTCTTTTCCCCAGTCCTCGACGGCTTTCAATAGGGCGGTACTCACTTCGATATCGTCGATGAAATCGAACCACCCGAAACGTACAGCCCTTCGGTTCCACCGTTCGTTGGCACGGTGGTTGATGATGGCGGCTACGCGTCCCACCACCTTATTATTATTAAGGGCCAGAAAATACTCAGCCTCACAGCACTCAAACGAGGGGTTTTTGTCGCGACGAAGCGTTGCCTTTTCATCTAAATAGACGTATGGCACGGCATATTCGTTGTCGCGATATAGGTCGTAGTAGAACTGGATGAACTGCTCCAGTTGCTGCGTATTGGTTACTCTCTTTATCTCAATCACGCTGCAAAGGTACGCATTAAAAATGATATAAACAAGAAAAGTTGCGGGAAATGCTTGGCAATCTCAGATAAATGTTGTACTTTTGCACCCAAATATAAACATAGATACGTATGCAGACAAACAGCCATTTATCACGATTGATACACGACCAGGCCAAGAAATACGGAGATCGCGAGGTGCTTATCTATAAGGACTTCGGTGGAACGGAATGGAAGACCTTGTCGTGGAATCAGTTCTCTCAGACGGTCAAGCAGGTGTCGAACGCACTGCTCAACCTCGGCGTGAAAGTGCAGGAGAATGTGGGCGTGTTCTCGCAGAACTCTATCCAGTATCTGTTCAGCGACTTCGGTGCGTGGGGTATCCGTGCAGTGACCATCCCTTTCTATGCTACCTCGTCGGAGCAACAGATACAGTTCATGGTGAGCGACGCGAAGATCCGTTTCCTCTTCGTCGGTGAACAGGAACAGTACGACAAGGCCCGCCGGGTGGTGTCGATGTGCCAGACCTTGGAGCGCATCATCATCTTCGACAAGAACGTACGTATCTCTACTCATGATCCTAATGCGATGTACTTCGACGACTTCCTGAAACTGGGTGAGAACCTGCCCCGTCAGACGGAGGTGGAGTCACTGCAGGCGCAGGCTTCGATGGATGACGTCGCGAACATCTTATATACCAGTGGTACGACAGGCGACTCGAAGGGTGTCATCCTAACCTGCGGACAGTATCATGCCGCTATGGAAGCCAACAACAAATGTGTACCTGTCGGTGAGAATGACCGAGTGCTGAACTTCCTGCCCTTCACCCATATCTTTGAGAAGGGTTGGAAGATCCTCTGTCTTACGGAAGGGGCCAAACTGATTGTGAACACCTATCCCCTGGAGGTACAGCAGTCGATGAAGGAGACGCATCCCACCTGTATGTCATCGGTACCCCGTTTCTGGGAGAAGGTCTATATGGGTGTATTGGAACAGATTGACAAGGCGAGTGTCCCGAAGCGCAAACTCTTCCTACATGCACTGAAAGTTGGCAAGAGACACAACATCGACTATCTCTCTAAGGGCAAACGTCCGCCATTGGCCCTGCATCTGGAGTATGAGGTGCTGAACAAGACAGTCTTTTCTCTCGTTCGCAAGGAACTGGGACTGGAGAATGCACATTTCTTCCCCACGGCTGGTGCCACAGTGAACCCAAAGGTGGAGGAGTTTGTGCATGCCATCGGTATCAATATGGTGGTGGGCTACGGTCTGACGGAGAGTCTGGCTACGGTATCATGCAACCACTTAGGCG
Source organism: Prevotella sp. (assembly GCA_017965725.1). Taxonomy (GTDB): domain Bacteria; phylum Bacteroidota; class Bacteroidia; order Bacteroidales; family Bacteroidaceae; genus Prevotella. The sequence goes on along the minus strand of JAGCPK010000053.1, from coordinate 31,365 downwards.
AACCTTTCACCGTGGGTGGTGTAGGTATCCCCATCGAAGGCATCGACATCAAGATCAGCGATGAGGGTGAGGTGCTGTTGAAAGGTCCCACAATCACCATCGGGTACTACAACCGCGACGACCTGACCCGTGAGTCGTTTACGGAGGATGGTTACTTCAAGACAGGCGACTCTGGCTACCTGAAAGATGGCGAGTTGTTCCTGAAGGAGCGTATCAAGGATCTCTATAAGACCTCGAATGGCAAATATATCGCCCCGCAGATGATTGAGTCGAAACTGCTCGTCGATAAGTACATCGACCAGATTGCCATCATCGCAGACCAGCGTAAGTTCGTGTCGGCCCTTATCATCCCCGTCTATCCGCTCTTGGAGGAATATGCCCGTGAGCATCATATCCCGTTTGAGAACCGTGAACAACTCTGTGCTGATTCAAAGATCAACGAGATGATGAAAGATCGTATCGACACCTTGCAGCAGCAGTTGGCGCACTATGAACAGATCAAGCGCTTCACCTTGCTGCCGCATCACTTCTCGATGGAGAAGGGTGAACTGACAAATACGCTGAAGATCAGGCGCCGTGTACTCAACGAGAATTACAAGCGCGAAATAGATGCGATGTACGCTGAATAGATTATGATTACCCAAGACCAATTAAAGGATGTGTTGGAGAGGGCGGATGCACTGCACCGATACCTCGAAATAGATAAAAAGAAGATGGAGTACGAGGAGGAGGATCTTCGTACTCAGGCACCTGACTTCTGGGAGGACCGCAAACGGGCCGAGGAACAGATGAAGAAGGTGAAGGGCATCAAGAAATGGCTCGACGGTTATCAGGAGGTTCGTACTATGGCAGATGAACTGCAACTGGCCTTCGATTTCTACAAGGATGAGATGGTGTCAGAGGAAGAGGTGGATGAGACCTACGCCAAAGCCATCCAAGCCATCGAGGACCTCGAACTGATGAATATGCTGCGTCAGAAGGAAGATCCCATGGATGCCGTGCTGAAGATCAACTCCGGTGCTGGCGGCACCGAGGCACAGGACTGGGCACAGATGCTGATGCGCATGTATATACGCTGGGCGGAGGCGCATGGTCATAAGGTAACCATCTCCAACCTGCTCGAAGGCGACGATGCTGGTATCAAGAGTGTGACGATGCAGATAGAGGGTGGGGAGTATGCCTATGGCTACCTGAAGTCTGAGAATGGTGTGCACCGTCTGGTGCGTGTGTCGCCTTTCAATGCCCAAGGAAAGCGTATGACGTCTTTCGCCTCGGTGTTTGTATCACCGTTGGTGGATGATACCATCGAGGTGTATGTCGATCCCGCCAAACTCTCATGGGACACGTTCCGCAGCAGCGGTGCAGGTGGACAGAACGTGAACAAGGTGGAATCGGGTGTACGTCTGCGCTACTGGTACACGGATCCTGATACAGGTGAGGAGGAGGAAATCCTCATCGAGAACACGGAGACGCGTGACCAACCCAAGAACAAGGAGCGGGCCATGACGCTGTTGAAGTCGCAACTCTACGACCGCGCCATGAAGAAACGCTTGGAGGCGCAGGCGAAGATTGAGGCTGGCAAGAAGAAGATAGAGTGGGGCAGTCAGATCCGTTCCTATGTCTTCGATGACCGACGCGTGAAGGACCACCGTACCAACTACCAGACTACCGATGTCGATGCCGTCATGAACGGAAAGATCGATGACTTCATCAAGGCGTATTTGATGGAATTCCCAGTTAACGACGATGAACAATAATCAATAATAAAATAAAAACAAAGCATTATGGCACAGATTGCAAAAGCATCAAAGGCTACAGGGAAGAAAGTAGCCTTCCAACAGAAACAGAAGGATAGTGGTAACAATGTCGTGAAGTGGATTTTCGCTGTACTCGTCTTGTTGGCCATCCTCTTCGTGGTCTATTCCGTCTTCATCGTTTCTTAATGAGTGGACTGGAGATAGAACGCAAGTTCCTCGTCGTCGGTGACGACTACAAACGGCAGGCTTTTTCTAGCAGCCGTATTATGCAAGGTTATATCTGCAGCAGTCACGGACGTACCGTCAGGGTACGACTCCGTGATACATGCGGATATCTCACAATTAAAGGTCCCTCAGAGAATGGTGGCCTGAGCCGTTATGAGTTCGAGAAGGAGATCACGAAGGAAGAGGCGGAGCAGTTGATGAGACTCTGTGAACCTGGCATCATCGACAAGACCCGTTGGCTCGTGAAGAGTGGCAACCATACCTTCGAAGTGGATGAGTTCTATGGTGAGAACGAAGGGTTGGTAATAGCCGAAGTGGAACTCCGCTCAGAGGACGAATCCTATGAAAAACCCGATTTCATCGGTCAAGAAGTGACAGGTGACCGAAGATATTATAATTCACATCTGAGAAAGAATCCTTTCAGCGTCTGGGGAAAAGAACCAGAATCAGCATCCCGATAACGGCTGCAACAGTGACACCTGTGGCGTTGGCGGCAAAGTCAAGCCAGTCACCGCTTCGGCGACCAAATGTGCAATATTCCTGCAACAGTTCCAGAATGCCGCTCATCAGGATGGGGGCGAGCCAAGCCCAGAGGAACAGTTTCTTGTAATCGGGCTTACGGTGCTTTAAACAATATTCCAGCCAGAGGACGGTGAAGGTACCGCCGTACATCACGATATGCACCCACTTGTCGATAAACTTCACATTGTCGAGGGGTGTCTCGGGGAAGAAAGGGGTCAGTGACAGGATCCATATCAAGGTGATACAGACGACGGAAAACGGATATTTCTTGACTATATGATGGATAATACTCATCTTTGCTTGTAATTATGGCGCAAAAGTACAAAATAATTCACAATTCATAATGTATAATGCATAATTATTTGTATTTTTGCATCCGAAAATAGACATTTCATGATGGAAAGAGCAAGTTTCGGAAGCAGACTTGGTGTCATACTGGCTACTGCCGGTTCTGCAGTGGGACTAGGTAACGTGTGGCGCTTCCCCTATATGACAGGCCAGAACGGCGGGGCCGTGTTCATCCTGATCTACGTGGGGTGCGTGCTGTTGCTGGGCATCCCCTGTATGATCAGCGAGTTTATCATCGGACGCCATGCCCAAGCCAACACCGCACGGGCCTATCTTAAGGTGGGTGGCAAAAACCCGCTCTCCCTCATCGGCTACATGAGTGTACTTACGGGCTTCCTTATTACAGGCTATTACGCCGTGGTGTCAGGTTGGTGTCTCCAGTATATCTGGGCATCTATTCTCGGACATTTGAACAGCGGTGACCCGACTTACTTCAAAGAGTATTTCGTGCAGTTCTCTGAAGACCCCGTGAAACCTATCTTCTGGACACTCCTGATGCTCCTGGCCACTTATCTGATTATCGAGCATGGAGTGCGCAACGGTATCGAACGGGCTTCGAAACTGCTGATGCCCACCTTATTTATATTATTACTGATCATCGTCGGGGCGGCGTGTATGCTACCTGGTGCCTCTCAGGGCATTGAGTTCTTATTCAAACCTGACTGGAAAATGATCAACGGTGATGTGTTCCTCGGGGCGCTCGGACAGTCGTTCTACTCGATGAGTATCGCCATGGGATGCATCTGTACCTATGCCAGTTATTTCTCGAAATCCACAAACCTGACGAGTTCTGCCGTCCAGATAGGTGTCATCGACTCTTTGGTGGCGATTCTCGCGGGTCTGATGATTTTCCCGGCGGCCTTCTCCGTTGGTGTGAATCCCGACAGTGGTCCATCACTGATTTTCATCACCCTGCCGAACGTGTTCCAACAGGCTTTCAGTGGTATGCCGATGGTGGGATATGTCATCTCACTGCTATTCTATCTGCTCTTGTCATTGGCAGCACTGACTTCTCTGATGTCGCTCCATGAGGTGAGCACGTCGTTTTTTCAGGAGGAGTTTCGTATCACGCGAAAGACGGCGGCACTCATCGTCACGGTGTCGTGTTGTATCATCGGCGCTTTCTGCTCTCTGTCGTTGGGACCTTCGGGACAGTTCATGCATTTCTTGGGCAAGACGCTCTTCGACCTCTTCGACTTCGTGACGGGACAGATATTCTTGCCTATCGCGGGGTTCCTGACGTGTATCCTGATTGGCTGGTTTGTGCCGCATAAGTTGGTACACGACGAGTTTACGAACTACGGTACGCTGCGAGTGAAGCGTTTCTTCCATATCTACCTCTTTTTGGTGAAGTACGTTTGCCCGCTCTGTATCCTGTTTATCTTCCTGCATCAGTTAGGTTTGTTGTAAGATGGCGACGGAGAGAGGTAATTTTGGAAGCAGGCTCGGCATTGTGCTGGCAACGGCAGGCTCGGCTGTAGGACTGGGCAATGTGTGGCGTTTCCCGTATATGACGGGACACAACGGTGGTGCAGCCTTTATCCTCATCTATTTGGGGTGCATCCTGATGCTGGGCATCCCCGGGATGGTCAGCGAGTTCATCGTGGGACGTCACTCCCAGGCGAATGCCTTCCGTGCCTATGCCAGTTTCACCAAAGGGAAGGGCTGGGGACTGGTTGGCATCCTCGGTATCATTACCTCTACTATCATTCTCGGATTCTATGCGGTGGTAGCGGGTTGGTGTCTGCAATATCTGGGAACGTCCATTGTTGGCGGACTGAAGGGTGATTCGGCTTATGTACAACAATATTTCCAGGAGTTCTCGGGTGATCCGATCAAACCAGCCGTTTTAGGCATCGCCTTTATCCTGATCACGCATTTCATCATCGTACGGGGTGTACAGAATGGCATCGAACGGGCCTCGAAACTGCTGATGCCTCTGCTCTTCGTATTGTTACTGGTCATCGTCATCGCCTCTTGTACGCTGCCAAATGCCTCGAAGGGTATTGAGTTCCTATTGAAACCCGACTTCACGAAAGTCACCAACAGCGTGTTCCTCGAGGCCTTGGGACAGGCGTTCTTCTCGCTGAGTCTAGGCACGGCCTGTCTCTGCACCTACGCCAGTTATTTCACGAAACAGACCCGTCTGTTACAGTCAGCCACTCAGATAGCCATATTAGATTTCTTCATCGCCTTGTTGGCTGGCCTGATGATCTTCCCTGCTGCCTTCTCTGTGGGGGTGCAGCCAGACAGCGGTCCATCGCTCATCTTCATCACCTTGCCAAATGTGTTCCAACAGGCATTTGCGTTTATGCCTGTTTTGGGCTACGTCATCTCCATCATGTTCTATGCCCTGTTGGTATTCGCCGCCCTCACTTCTACCATCTCGATGCACGAGATTGGGACGGCGTTCTTCCATGAGGAACTGAAGATGAAACGGTCGTATGCGGCCTGGATCCTGACGGTGGTATGCAGCGTGATTGCCATCTTCTGCTCCCTGTCGGTGGGGAAACCAGACATCCAACTGTTCGGCAAACCACTCATGGACTTCTGTGACTACCTGACAGCACAGATCATGTTGCCTGCAGGAGCCCTCCTGACGAGTATTCTTGTGGGTTGGTTTGCCTCGAAAGCAATGGTACGCGAGGAGTTCACGGACAGGGAGGCGAATGGGGCAAAGTCGTTGTTCAATATCTATATGGTCTGTGTCCGTTTTATCGTACCCGTCTGTATCTTCCTAATCCTGATGCATCAGTTTGGATTCATATAAAATATAAAAATAAATGTAGAATAAAGAATTGTTATTACCTTATAAACTATGATAATATTAAATGAGTTCTTCTATTTGAGGAAATCGGATCGTAAGGTGATTCTTACCTTGCTCTGCGTGATTGCTATTGCCCTCGTCGTCATCTTCCTGACGGGAAACGAGAATGACACCTCGAATACGTTGGTGGCAGTGGACAGTATCCCTGCAAAGCATAACGACCGTGACTCTGCCCGTCGCCAGTCCTATCGTGACAGGACGGTCTATGTCCGTACCAAGGTGGTTTATCGCGATACTGCCTTCAGTCGGGGAAAGGCACTCCCTGACATTGAACATGACTCGGTGGTGGCACATTATCAGCCGAAAATCAAGGCGGGCGAACATATCGTCCTCAATACCGCCGACACCACCCAACTGAAGACTATACCAGGCATCGGCTCCTATTTTGCACGGAAGGTGGTGCAGTACGGACAACGTCTGGGGGGCTATGTCAGTGTCGATCAACTCGATGAAATCGAGAATTTTCCTCTTGATGCCAAGGACTACCTGGTCATTGAGAATGCCCAACCGCATAAGATGAATGTCAACACGTTTTCGCTCAATGACCTGAAAAAACACCCTTATATCAATTTCTATCAGGCTCGCGCCATCACAGATTACCGTCGGCTGCATGGACCCCTCAAGAGTCTCAATGACCTTCGTCTCTCCAAAGACTTTCCACCAGAAGTCATCGCCCGACTGTTGCCTTATGTGGAGTTCTAAAAAATGACGAAAAATTTGGTGGTTTGCCAAATAATGCTTATCTTTGCAGCGAAAGAAGAAACTGAAAACTAAAGTAATATGTTTGAATCATTGTTGTTGTTTGGACTTGGAATGCAGGAGATACTAGTTATTGCGTTGATTGTCCTCCTGTTGTTCGGTGGCAAGAAGATTCCTGAGTTGATGAAAGGCCTGGGTAAGGGCGTGAAGAGTTTCAAGGATGGAATGAACGAGGTGACAGATATCACGAAGGACGAAGAAAAGAAGGATGAGTGAACCTTCTCCCATGACGTTCTGGGATCACCTCGACGAACTCCGTTCTGTCATCATCCGTAGCCTTGTCATCTCGGTGTTGGCGGCGGCAGTGGCCTTCTGTCTGAAGGAACAGTTGTTTGCCATCGTACTGGCTCCCCGGACGAGTGAGTTCATCACTTTCAGACTCTTGGGCGTGGAAACGTTCTCGATTCACTTGATGAACACGGGACTGACGGAACAGTTTATGATCCATCTGAGGACAGCGATGTATGCGGGTGTACTGGTGGCCTCACCTTATATCATCTATCTGCTCTTCCGTTTTGTCTCGCCGGCGCTCTATGACAATGAGAAGAAATATGCCACGGCTCTCGTGGGGAGCGGCTACCTGATGTTCATGCTGGGTACACTGCTCAATTACTTCCTTATCTTCCCACTGACGGTGAAGTTTCTGGGAACGTATCAGGTTAGCGAGGATGTGGCGAACATGCTGACGTTGCAGTCGTATATGGATACGCTGCTGATGATGAGTCTTGTGATGGGCATTGTTTTTGAACTGCCCGTCGTCAGTTGGCTCTTAGGCAAGATGGGCCTGATCAATGCAGCGATGATGAGGACGTGGCGCAAGCACGCCATCGTGGCAATCCTGATGGTGTCGGCCATCATCACGCCAACGACAGATGCCTTTACGCTCTTCATCGTGGCTCTGCCGATATGGTTGCTCTATGAGGTGAGCATATTGATAGTGAAAAGTGATAAGTAAAGTGAACAACTAAACAGATAATATATGCTAAAGAAAATCAGAACGATCCTTGCAGTGGTGGTTTTTGTACTGATCACCCTGTTGTTTCTCGACTTCACGGGAACACTGCACCACTGGCTGGGCTGGCTTGCTAAGATCCAGTTCCTGCCCGCAGTGATGGCTCTTAACGTGATTGTCGTTGTGGCGTTGGTGTTGCTGACGCTTATCTTCGGACGTATCTACTGTTCTGTCATCTGTCCGTTGGGTATCTTCCAGGATATTCTGGCACGCATCCGTCGGAAGAAGAACAAGTACAGTTATTCGAAAGAAGTGAAATGGCTGCGCTATCCTGTGTTGGTACTGTTTGTCATCGCTGGGGTGGTGGGTATCGGCTCGCTATTCCAGTTGCTGGCACCATATAGTTCCTATGGCCGTATCGCCACGATGATCTTCCAACCGATATGGATGTTGGGCAATAACGTACTGGCAGCCTTGGCAGAAAGGGCCGACAGTTATGCCTTCTATTCCGTCGATGTGTGGATGAAGTCGCTGCCAGTCTTCCTCATTGCGTTGGTGACATTGGTTGTCTTAGTGGTGCTGGCCTGGCGCGGAGGACGAACCTATTGCAATACCATCTGTCCTGTGGGCACCATCCTCTCGTTCTTCGCACGCTTCTCGTGGCTGAAGATCCGTTTCGATGAGGATAAGTGCAAGAACTGTTCGCTCTGTTCGAAGAACTGTAAGGCGGCCTGTATCGACTTTAAGACACACACTGTCGATTATAGTCGCTGTGTGGTCTGCGGCAATTGCATCGATAAGTGTAAGTCCGGGGCGCTGAAATATACTGGCCCTTCTAGATCTTCTAGGAAAGCCGGCTCTTCTGACTCCGTCGATGCCTCAAAGCGTTCCTTCCTCGTGGCTTCGGCCCTCGTCTCTACTGCAGCCCTCGCTCAGAAGAAGGAGAAACTGATGGATGGTGGTCTGGCAGAGATAGAGGATAAGGTGGCACCTGAGCGTCAGACACCGTTGACACCTCCGGGTTCGTTGTCCTATGATAACCTCTCCACGCGTTGCACGGGTTGTCAACTCTGTGTGTCGGAGTGTCCTAACGACGTGCTCCGTCCCTCTTCTGACCTGATGCACCTGATGCAGCCTACGATGTCGTACGAGCATGGCTATTGCCGCCCAGAGTGTACCCGTTGTTCGGATGTCTGTCCTGCGGGCGCTATCAAACCTCTTGATGATATCGAGAAGTCATCGATACAAATCGGTCATGCCGTCTTTATCAAGAAGAACTGTGTGGCGATCACTGATGAGGTGGAATGCGGCAACTGTGCCCGTCACTGTCCTACGGGAGCCATTGAGATGGTGATGCTCGATGAGAACGATGAGGAGTCACCCATGGTTCCTGCCGTCAACGAGGCTGCCTGCATTGGTTGCGGTGCCTGTGAGTATGTCTGTCCTGCACGTCCGTTCTCGGCCATCTATGTCGAGGGCCACGAGGTGCACCGTAAGATTTGACGATTTACAATTTACGATTTGACAATTTATGGAAAAGAAGAATATATCACGACGTTCGTTCCTGAAGGTGTTTGGAGCAGGAGCAGTAGGTACTGCCGCCACGCTGGCAGGCTGCAAGAACGTTAACAAGGCAGGGCAGCAGGCTGCCGACGAGTATAAGAATCAGGTGGAGCCGCCTACAGGTCAGATGACCTATCGCGAGAACCCCAAGACGAAAGAGAAAGTGTCGCTGTTGGGCTATGGTATGATGCGTCTGCCGACAAAGGTGGACAATAGTGATGAGTTCGACCAGGACATGATCAACAAACAGATTGATTATGCGCTGGAGCACGGACTGAACTACATCGATACGTCTCCCGTCTATTGTCAGGGTAAGTCGGAGCACTGCACAGGTATTGCCCTCAGTCGCCACAAGCGTAGCGAGTACTTCATCGCCACGAAACTTTCCAACTTCAATCCCGAATATCATTCGCGCGAAAAAGCCATCGAGATGTACCGTAATTCGCTGAAGGAGTTGCAGGTTGATTATATCGACTACTATCTGTTGCACGCCATAGGTGGTGGTATGGATGAGTTCGACAACCGCTATCGTAATAATGGCATCATGGACTTCCTGATGGCAGAGCGCGAGGCAGGACGTATCCGTAACCTCGGTTTCTCGTTCCACGGGAAGCAGGAAGTGTTCGACGAAGTGCTTGCTATGCACGACAAATACCACTGGGATTTCGTGCAGATAGAACTCAACTACCTCGATTGGGATTTTGCCAACGAGATCAATGACCGCAACGTGGATGCCTCGTATCTCTATGATGAACTTCAGAAGAAAGGCATCCCTGCTGTCATCATGGAACCCTTGCTGGGAGGACGTCTGGCAAATCTGCCGCAGTATCTGATGACGGAGTTGAAGAGCCGCGACCCTGAGCGTAGCGTGGCCTCATGGGCCTTCCGTTATGCGGGTACGCCAGAGGGTGTGCTGACGGTGCTCAGCGGCATGACCTATATGGAACACCTGAAGGACAACCTGCTCTCTTTCTGTCCGCTCAAGCCGTTGACCGACGAAGAGATGGAATATCTGCATGGCGACATCGCACAGAAGATTGTGGGTTTGGAGAATATTCCTTGTAATGATTGTAAATATTGTATGCCTTGTCCCTACGGCATCGACATCCCCGCCATCTTTGTACATTATAATAAATGTAAGAACGAAGGTTCGCTGCCGATGGGCACTGGCGACGCGGAATACCGCAGGCAGCGCCGTCAATATCTGATTTCGTTGGATCGGGCTGTACCCAAGGATCGTCAGCCAGACCACTGCATCCAGTGTGGTCAGTGCGAACCTCATTGTCCGCAGAACATCCGCATCCCCCGTGAACTCCGTAAGATTGACGAGATGATTGAGAGTCTCAAGCGCAATCCGACATAGGACAAATCATAAAAGAGTAAGGGCAGCCAATTGGCTGCCCTTACTCTTTCTGAATCTGTCGGGATGAGGCGACTCGAACGCCCGACCCCTACGTCCCGAACGTAGTGCGCTACCAACTGCGCTACATCCCGATTAGCCTGCCTTTGCAGGCGTTCTTTCAGAAATCGCCTGCAAAGGTACTGCTATTTTTCGAAATACGTGCATAAAACGATGTTTTTTTTTATTTTTTATGCTGACGGTAGTACCTGCGGAACTCGTCGTACGTGTCGCATTTCCGGATGTAATCCTCCTGCGGCTGCTCGCCTGTCAACTCATAGAGCGCTTGGAACGCACGGTATTGTGGACCATTCGTATTAATTGATTCCACATAATCGGATTTCTGTGAATCCCAATATTTCTCACGCCATAGTTTACCGTTGTTCTCGCCGTAGGGAAGGAGGCCGTAGAGTTCGCGCCAGCCCATGGCGAAGAGAGCCTTGCACTTCAGGGCCTGATCGGATGACACCGCTGCCTTCTGCAGACAGTCTAAGGCCTTCTGACCTAAGTCGGCTTCGTTGACACGCACGTTATCGTAGGCACTCTTGCTGTAGCGCAACAGCCACCAGCAGTCACCGTGGACACTGGCCTGTGCATAGCGCACGGCGAGGTTGTAGTAACGCTGCTCCTGTGCCTTGCCGTTAAGGATGTTGACAGACGACTCCATCATCTGCATCTCCTTACAGAAGTCGAGTTTGATGTGCTTCCACCATTTCACGTCTTTTTCCCATGCCTCGCTGCTCTTGAGCCACTGGCGTTTCATCCACGGTTCCACGTCGTACTGGCGAAGAACGGAATAATAAAGGTATTCCTTGCTGAAATGTACATTGTAGAAGGAGATGGGGATATCCTTGAGCCACTGGATGGCCTTGTCCCACTGACAGAGACGCATGTACTTCGTACCGATGAGTTCTGAGAGCACAGTGTCATTCTCATTGACGTTAGCCTTCAGATACTTGTCGAGTTTGTTCTTGGCGGGGGTGTTGGTGTAGGACAGGTATTTCTCCAACTGCTCCACACGCATCGTGTCAAGATAGTAGTTATTATAATAACGAGTCACATTTAGGATGGCTGCAAGTCGCTCAGGACTATCTGCATACCGTTTCAAGAGGATTTGCTCGGTGAGACGATTGATCACTCGGGTGGACTGTTCGTCCTCTCTCTCTATGAGCCATTGCAGTTCATTGGCCAGATAGTCGTCGAAGCCTTCACCCGACTTGGCTTGACCTGCAGTGATGTAGAGCATCAGTTCACGGGTGCATTCTTTCATGCGGTCTGTTCCAGCGAGACTCATAGCGGCTACGATATCATTGAAGGCTTCCTCTTTCTTGTCATAAAGGAACTCTATCCATGCTTTGGCACTCTTCCACATGATAGGAACATCAGTTTTGTTCTCACGAAGCACTTCTTCACAGAAGTTAGACATCTGCCAGGCTTCCTCTTTGGTGATGTCACGGATAAAGAGTTTTCCACCCAACATGCCATGAGTGGCATCGATGGCCTCCTGGGTGTTGTTCACGAAGTCCTGCAAAAGGAAGAGCAGTGCCTTCGACTGTGGGTTCTGCTTGTAGTGCTGGCGGATGGCCATATAAGAGCGTTTCTTGTAGAACTGCGTCATCAGACTGTTGTAGTCGCCCATCTCAGCAAACAGTTCTCCTGCCTCAGCCTCTCTCCCGGTCTTGTAGAGGGCACCGGCGTAGATATTCTTCATCATATCTTTATAGACCGTCTCGATGAACTCGCTGGCAGTCCTTTCCCAGAAGGTGACGTTCTCCTGATGATTGCCGAGCATCATGTTACAGCGCATGTATAGCAGGGCGTGTTGGGAACGCAGTTTACTTCTAATCTTGCCAAGGGCATAGACACGGACAGTCTGCAGGTCGTTCTTCTGGGCAGTGATGTCTTCCTTCGAGGGATAACTCCACTCATTCTGCTTGTCCCGTTCAATACCTACGCACTTCAGGTATTTCTCCAGGTTCTTCACGTAAGTCACCATCAGGTCATCGCCCTTCTGTTGCGCAGCCTTGATGACCTCTTCGGCATCGAAATAGTAATAATTGTCCTCTGGTAGCCCGAGGTAAGCCTTCCAGTTGTTGCGGGTGATCTCGTCAGTCCTTTGGTTGAAGTCAGTGACATCACAGACTTTAAAAAGGTAACAATTGTAGGATTCTACCCACGCACAGGCCAGTATCGGCAATGTCATTACCGACATCAGGCTAATGATGATAAATCTCTTCATAGGTCTCTGGTTTATATCTGTTAATATTATCTTTGTCTAGGTGATAGGTGATGATGGCGCGTCTGAGGTCCTGACGCTCTTGTTCCATCGCCTTCTTGACGCGGAGAATCTCTTCTGCCTCTACGAGATGCTCCACATGGACACCCTGGATGTCGCGGACCCACAGATAGACAGGGTAGGCGGCAGCAAGGGGAAGGGGATATTGGTCGAGTCGCGCCAGATAGGGATAGACATCACGGTAATCGAGGATGGGGTTGCGCTCTTCCCACTTGCGGGGGTCGCCGGTGTTGTATATCATCAGCACACCGTAATCCACTGGCGGGGTATCCATCGAGAGTTGGTGGAGGCGAATGGTGGTGGATATCCTAGGATGATTAGGATTACCTTGTTTCCAAAATCTATCGATTTCATCGAGGAATGCATAGTAGGTCTTGCGACTCTTGTAGGTGTAGTCGCAGTCAATCTGTATTTCTCGCACGCCATGGATGTCATTCGTCTCGTTCATCTGTTGGATGCGCTTCACAATCTTTTCTGCCAACCCTTTATGTGGCTGGTGCATGCAATCCTCGGTGATATAGATGGTAGGAATAATCTCGATATTATCGGGCAGGGTATCGCTGAAGGTAATCGTGGCATTGGGTCTCGGTTCCGCTACACTGTCATCGCTCATCACGACGTCGAAGTAGCGACAATACACTTTATTAATATGATACTGTTTCAGGAAGGCCCGTTCCGTGGAGTCGAGCCTCAGGTCCGTGCGCCAATAATAGACGGCATTACCCTCTGGCAACATCTCCCGCTCCTGTTGGCTGCATTCAATTGTCAACAACCCCAATGCCAGGCCAATCCCTATGATGAATCCCTTAAGTCTCAAAGCATTTCTGGTAATTGAAACAATTTATTACTGTTGCTGCCCTTGATGAGGATATAGTAGCCTTCAGGACACTGTTCCTGGATGGCTGCCTTCACCTCCTCCACATCATGGAACTTACGGAAGGGGCAGGGTATATCTTTGAAGTTATCGCCCACGAGCCACACCTCGTCATAACCTGCCTGTTCCAGATAACTCACCATCTTACGGTGCTCCATGTCGCTCTCCTCGCCCAGTTCTCCCATTTGTCCGAGGATGGCCATCTTCCTGTCGGCTTGGATGAGGCTGAAGTTCTCCAAGGCTGCCTGCATAGAGGTGGGATTGGCATTGTAGGCATCCACGATGAGGTGGTTCTTCTCCGTCACCGTCATCTGACTGCGGTTGTTTGAGGGTATATAGTTCTCCAGGGCTGCACAGATCTTTTTCCTATCTACGCCGAAGTTGATGCCCACGGAGATGGCGGCGAGGAGGTTGTCGATGTTATAGGCCCCGATGAGATGAGTCTGTACCTTGTGCCACTTGGTACTACGACCTTCTTCCTCGAGGGTCATCAACGGCTCGCGCCAACGGAACTTCAGGAAGGGATTACACTCTATCACCTCGCCGCTGATGCAAGTGTATTGGTTTTCGGGGTCGGTGGAGTAGGGTGTGAGCCAGATTTCTTCATCATCGCTAATCTGATCCATGAGATGCTCGTTATCGGCATTGATGAAGATAAGACCATCCTCACGGGTGCGGAGGAAGTCGTAGAGTTCGCACTTTGTCTTGATAACTCCCTCGAAACTGCCGAAGCCCTGCAGGTGGGCACGCCCCACATTGGTAATCAGGCCACAGGTGGGCTCTGCCGTTTCCACGAGTGTCTTGATATCTCCAGGATGACTGGCTCCCATCTCGATGACGGCAATCTCATGTTCCTTCGTCAGACGGAAGAGTGTCTTTGGTACGCCCACGTCGTTGTTGAAGTTGCCCTGGGTATAGAGCACATTATATTTCTCGGAGAGCACAGCAGCAATAAGTTCCTTCGTGGTGGTCTTGCCGTTGGTGCCGGTGATACCGATGACCGGGATGTCGAACTGCCTCCGGTGTTCCCGTGCCAGATCCTTAAAGGTCTGCAAGCAATCCTCCACGAGGATTAGTTTAGAGTTTAGAGTTCCAAACTCTACACTATCGACTATGGCATAACTGCAGCCTTTTTCAAGGGCTTGCAAGGCAAACTTGTTGCCGTCAAATGACTCACCTTTCAACGCGAGGAAGATGCTCCCCTCAGGACAATCACGACTGTCTGTCGTGATGCAGGGATGCTGCTGATAGAGCCTATATAGTTCCTTAATATCCATAAACATCACTATTTTTGCTGCAAAGATACAAAAAAATCGTAAATCGTAAATCGTAAATCGTAAAATTGTTGTATCTTTGTGGGCGAATATGGACTATACGCTTAATCTGCATGGTTATCTGATGGACTTAAGCGAGCCTCAGGTGATGGGTATCCTCAACGTGACACCCGATTCTTTCTATGCTGGTAGTCGTAAGCAGACGGAGGCACAGATTGTCGAACGTTGTCACCAGATTATTGATGAGGGCGGCACTATCATCGATGTGGGGGCCTGTTCCACCAGGCCTGGTGCCTCGGAGGTCTCTGAAGCCGAAGAGATGGAGCGTCTGCGTTTTGGATTGTCTGTCGTACGCCATGAGTTCCCTCATACCCCCCTGTCGGTGGATACCTTCCGTCCGGATGTGGCCAGAATGATGGTGGAGGAGTTTGGTGCTGACATCATCAACGATGTGAGCGAGGGTGGTCAGGAGATGTTCCGTATGGTGGCTCGTCTCGGTGTTCCATATATCTTAATGTCTGTACAGCCCACGATGCGCGACACCTTGTTGGCTTTTGCCCAGAAGGTGCAGCAACTGCGCGACTTTGGGACGAAGGACATCATCCTCGACCCGGGTTTCGGCTTCGGCAAGACATTGGAGCAGAACTATCAGATGATGAATTGCCTGGAGCAGTTGCTGGTGATGGAGTTGCCGGTACTCGTGGGCGTCTCCCGCAAGTCCATGATATATAAGACATTCGATTGCACGCCCAATGAAGCCCTCAATGGCACTACGGCGCTCAATACGTTGGCTTTGATGAAGGGCGCATCCATCCTTCGTGTCCATGATGTGCGCGAGGCGGTGGAGTGTTGTAAGATTGTGAGTCTGTTAAAAGCGTAAATTTCAAATTATCAAATAGTAGATTAAAAGGTGTTCTTCGAATTTAGCATAAAAGATGTCATCGACATTATCCTTGTCGCCCTGATGCTCTACTACGTGTATCGGCTGATGCGTGAGTCACGTTCATTGAACGTGTTCATCGGCATTATGGTGTTTGTCGTCATCTGGCTGTTCGTCTCTCAGATCATAGAGATGCGACTGTTAGGCTCCATCCTCGACAAACTGGTGTCGGTGGGTGTGCTGGCTATGATTGTCATCTTTCAGGAGGATATCCGCCGGTTCCTCTACAACCTTGGCGCTCACCAGCGTATGCGAGCCTTGAAGAAGTTCTTCACGTCGAAGGACAAGAGCAGTCGTGAGGTGTCAATGGAGAAGATGGTGCAGATTATCCCTGTGGTGATGGCGTCGCTGAACATGAGCCGAGGAAAGGTGGGGGCATTGATCGTCTATGAACGGAGTGTGCCATTGAATGATATTATCTCGACGGGCGACTTGATAGACTCGAATATCAACCAACAATTGATAGAGAACATCTTCTTCAAGAACGCACCGTTGCACGACGGAGCGATGATTATCTCTAACCGTCGTATCAAGGCGGCAGGCTGTATTCTGCCCGTCAGCCACGACCTGAATATTCCCAAAGAACTGGGTCTGCGCCATCGTGCTGCCTTGGGTATCACGCAGGAGAGCGATGCTCTGGCCATTGTTGTCAGCGAGGAAACGGGCTCCATCTCCGTATCTACTAAGGGAGAGTTCCGCCTACGGCTGTCGGCTGAGGAACTGGAAAGCATCCTGACGAAGGAACTGGATTAATACATTAATAATTATATAAAGAACTATTATGGATTTATTGAGTCAAATTGTGGCGCGTGCTAAGAGTGACAAGCAGCGCATCGTGCTCCCAGAGGCTACTGAGGAGCGTACACTTCGTGCAGCCGACAGGGCTTTGGGTGATGACATTGCAGACATCATCTTGTTAGGAAATCCTGCAGAGATCAATAAACTTGCTGCTGAGTGGGGACTGACCAACATCGGCAAGGCCACCATCATCGACCCCGAGAACAGCCCGAAGGCTGAGGAATATGCCGAGAAGTTGGCAGAACTCCGCAAGAGCAAGGGTATGACCATTGAGGAGGCCCGTAAACTGGTGAAGAACCCGCTGTACTACGGTTGTATGATCATCAAGACCGAGGGTGCTGATGGTCAGATCTCCGGTGCGCTATCTACCACTGGCGACACCCTGCGCCCCGCCCTGCAGATTATCAAGTGCCAACCTGGAATCACTTGTGTCAGTGGTGGTCTGCTACTTATCTCCAAGCAGAAACAATATGGTGAGGATGGTGTGCTCGTGGTGGCTGATGTGGCTGTCACACCGATGCCAGATGCCAACCAACTCTCCCAGATTGCCGTCTGCACGGCTCAGATGGCGAAGGCTGTTGCTGGTTTCAAGGAGCCCCGTGTTGCCATGTTGAGTTTCTCCACTAAAGGTTCTGCCAAGCACGAAGTCTGCGACAAGGTGATTGAGGCTACCCGTCTGGCTAAGGAGATGGCTCCTGATTTGAAGATTGACGGTGAACTGCAGGCTGATGCTGCCCTTGTTCCCAGTGTTGGTGCCAAGAAGGCGCCTGACTCTGATATTGCTGGCAAGGCCAATGTTCTCGTCTTCCCCAACCTCGAGGTAGGAAATATCGGTTATAAGATGGTGCAGCGCCTGGGCGACGCCATCGCTATCGGTCCGGTGCTCCAGGGTATTGCCCGTCCTGTCAACGACCTCTCCCGTGGTTGTTCTGTTGATGACATCTACTACATGATTGCCATCACCGCCTGTCAGGCTATGGACGCAAAGAAATAATGGATAATTGACAATTGATAATTGAGAATTAAGACATGAAAATCCTTGTATTGAATTGTGGCTCATCGTCTATCAAGTACGCCCTGTACAACATGGACGACAAGAGTGTGATGACCAGTGGCGGTGCTGAGCGTGTGGGCTTGGACGGTGCCTTTGTGAAGGTGAAACTGGCCAATGGCGAGAAAAAACAGATCATGCACGACATCCCCGAGCATACAGAAGGCGTGAAGTTCATCTTCTCCCTCCTCACTGATCCTGAGATTGGTGTCATCAAGAGTCTCGATGAAATCGACGCCGTAGGTCACCGTATGGTGCATGGTGGCGAGAAGTTCAACAAGTCTGTCATCCTCACCGACGAGGTGCTGAAGACCTTCGAGGAGTGCTCCGACCTGGCGCCGTTGCACAACCCCGCCAACCTGAAGGGTGTGAATGCCGTGAAGGAACTGATGCCAGGTCTGCCCCAGGTGGGTGTGTTTGATACCGCCTTCCACCAGACCATGCCGCCGAAGGCTTTCATGTACGCCATCCCCTACGAACTCTACGAGAAGTACGGCATCCGCCGCTATGGTTTCCATGGTACCAGCCATCGTTATGTGTCGGCCCGTGCCTGTGAGTTCTTAGGCATCCCAGCAGAGGGTACGAAGATGGTGACTTGTCACGTGGGTAATGGTGGCTCCATCGCTGCCGTCGTCGATGGCAAGTGCATCGACACCTCGATGGGTCTCACGCCGTTGGAGGGCCTGATGATGGGTACCCGTGCCGGCGATATCGACGGTGGCGCAGTGACGTTCATTGAGAAGAAACTGGGTCTCGATGCCGACGGCATGTCGAACCTGCTCAACAAGAAGAGTGGTGTGGCTGGTCTTACAGGCGGCTCCAGCGATATGCGTGACTTGGAGACTGCTGCCAAGGCTGGCGACAAGCGTGCCAAACTGGCTCAGGACATGTATTTCTATCGTATCAAGAAGTACATCGGTGCCTATGCGGCTGCCATGGGTGGTCTCGACGTCGTTGTCTTCACCGCTGGCGTGGGTGAGAACCAGGTGTCCATGCGTTCAGAGGTCTGTAAAAACATGGAGTTCCTCGGCATCAAGTTCGACGAGGCGAAGAACAATATCCGTGGCGAGGAAGCCATCATCTCTGCCGACGACTCGAAGGTGAAGGTGGTTGTCATTCCTACCGACGAGGAACTGATGATTGCCACCGACACGATGAATCTGCTGAAGTAGCCCAAACCTCTACATACGTTTAGGGAAATCCCGCTGTAGGATTCGGGATTTTCCCTTTTTTTTATGCAGGAATATCCTTACTTTTGCAGTGTGAATAATAAACAAATGTCGAACTAAAGATATAGAAAGGGTACAATTATGAAGAAGATCTACACAATACTGATGATGGCGATGATGGCACTGGCCTTCACCTCTTGCGAGGATGAATATATCGCCGAGACCTTGGAAGGAACCTGGAAAGGTAACATGTATATTTCCTCTTATTGGGATGGTCGGACCTACGATGCCACCTATACCGAGGTGACGTTCCTGAGGGATCCATATACCTATGCCAGCGGCGCAGGCTACTGGGTAGATTACTACAGCAACGCTCCCTGGGACTACGTGGCCAATCATATCGACTGGAGAGTGAAGAACGGCGTCATCTACGTCTATTTCGTTGAGGAGGATACTTCGTTGGAGATCCGCGATTATCATCTCAGTTCTTCCCGCTTCTATGGCACCATCTACGAGGACGGCCACGCTGTTGATTTCGAACTCTACAACACCAGCCATCCTTACACTTACTGGGACGACTATCGCTGGGGCTATAGCAGTTGGTACGGTGACTACTACTGGGCACGCACCCGCTCTGGTGATGCCGACAGCACAAAGGTCACTGAGAAGCCGAAGCGCTTTGTGAATCCGGAACTGAAGAATAAATAAAGAGAAAAGCCGCTCAGATCGAGCGGCTTTTTTTATGCAATTGTTTTGTAGAGGGTCGTGGCGTTGTGACGACCCTCCATCACGTCTAGTATCTCTTCTTCCGATGAGAGGTTGAAATCGCCAGGGATGGTATTCTTTAGGGCGGCAGCAGCGAGCGAGTAGTTCAACTGTTTCTGTCTGTCGTCGGGGAAGATTCTCACGGCATGTAGCCAGCCTCCCATGAAAGCGTCGCCCACGCCGACGGGATCCACCACGTCGGGGATGTCGATGATAGGCGACTGTAGCAGACGGCCCTCCGTCCACATCAGACCTGTCAGCGTGTGGTGTTTCGAATCCACGATGTTACGCATGCCCATCAGCCAGTGCTTCAGACGGGGGTACTGGGCATGCAGTTCGTCGAACCACTCGCCATATTCCTTCATCTGCATCTGGAAGTTGGAGTCGGTGGCGGTGAAGGGAGGCTGTGGGTGCTGGCTGAGCCATTCAAACTCAATGGCATCACCAAACATCATGTCGCAGCGGGAGAGCATCGTGCTCAGCGTCTTGCGGGGATTGGCACCCTCGTATTTCCACAGGTTCTTGCGGTAATTGATGTCGAAGCATACTGTCACACCCAGTTCGTCGGCGATATCGAGGGCTTCGAAGGTGGCGGCGGCAGCCTGTGGGGAGATGGCAGCGGTGATGCCTGACACACAGAAATAGGCACAGTTCTTCAATATCTCGCGCCAGGGAATCATGCCAGGCTTCAGGTCGTAGTAGGCTGAGCCACTACGGTCGTAGATCACCTTGGCTGCACGCATACCGGCAGCAGGCTCGAAGTAATAGGTGCCGATGCGCTGTCCACCATACAGCACGTGGCTTGTATCCACGCCGAGTTGTGCCAGATTCATCGCTCCCGCATGACCTACGGGGGTGTCTGGCAGACGGGTGATATAGGTCACGTCCTCTCCCTGCGAGGCTAACGACACGGCGACGTTGGCTTCGCTGCCACCATACTTGCTGGTAAACATATCGCCCTGCGTCAGGCGCAAGGTTCCTGGCTTCGAGAACCTCAGTAGCAGTTCTCCGAAAGTAACAATCTTTTGCTTGTCCATATAATCTAGTAGTTTTTTTACGGTTGACTTTCGCCCTCGATATACTGCGACATCAGTAGGTGCTCACCGTCCCATACGACATAGGAGAACTGGGTGATCCAGTCGCCGAGGATAATCATGCGGGTCTTCTTTGTCAGTTGCAGATCGACCTCTATATGACGGTGCCCGTAGATGAAGTAATCCACGTTGGAGTGATATTGGATATATTTCTTCGTGAAGAGCACGAGGTGTTCGCGGTTCTCACCCATATAGGCAGGCTCCTCGTTATTGGGACGCTTCAGTCGGCTGTGCTTCGCCCAGTTCAGGCCAAACCACATGCCCCAGCGAGGATGCAGGGCAGAGAAGGCCCACTGACAGGCGCGGTTATGGAAAATGCTCTTGATGAGTTTGAACTGTTTGTTGGGATCGCCCAAACCATCGCCATGCGCCAAGAAGAATATCTTGCCGTAGAGTTCAGTGGTCTCAGGCTTCTTGTGAAGGATGACGCCACACTCCTTCTCTAAGTATCCGTAGGCCCAGATGTCGTGATTGCCCGTGAAATAATGCACCTCGACACCCATGTCCGTCAGTTCGGAGAGTTTGCCGAGGAAACGGGTGAAGCCCTTGGGCACCACGTATTTGTATTCGTACCAGAAGTCGAACATGTCGCCCAGCAGATAGATGGCAGCCGCTTTTTCCTTGATGCTGTCGAGGAAGCGTACTAACCGCCGCTCCTGCATCCGTCCGTGCGGAATGGCCAGCGACCCAAGGTGGGCATCGGATATAAAATAAATCGGCTTCATAACTCTCAACTCTACACTCTCAACTCTAAACTAGTCGAACCCCAATTCGACACGGGCTTCCTCACTCATCATACTCTGATCCCAGGCAGGCTCGAAGACAAGGTTGACGTTGGCACCCTTGATGCCCTCGACGCTCTCCACCTTCGTACGTACATCTTCTAATATATAGTCGGCGGCAGGACAGTTGGGGGCTGTAAATGTCATTTCCATCTCCACCGTGTAGTCATCCTGCACGTCAATCTTATAGATCATTCCCAGGTCGTAGATGTTGACGGGAATCTCGGGGTCATAGACGGTCTTCAGCACATCCACGATCCGCTCTTCAAGCAGTGTCTTTTCTTCTTGTGTCATTTTGTGACCTTTGCTTATACAGCCGACAAAGGTACAAAAAAATAATCAATAATCAATAATCAATTATTTCTTCCGTTCGTCACATTTTTACCATTTATGACACCGCTCGTCACAAAACCGCGCAGAATATCCCAAATATTTGCAAATGTTGCAACTTCGCCATAACTTTGCATCGTCGAAAAATAAAAACTGTTGCAACTATTTCGGATTTAGTAACGTCAATAAAGGTAAAAAGATAAAAGTTATGAAAAGAATTATTTTTTGGTCAGTAGCATTATTAACAGCCCTGATGATGTCCATGACGGCACAGGGTAAGACCCAGGATTGGGGCGGTAAGGTGATAGATGAAAAGGGTGAGCCCATGCCGTTTGTAAACGTGGTGCTCCTGTCGCTGCCCGACTCTGCCTTCGTGCAGGGTGCCATGACAGATGATCAGGGTGTGTTTAAGATTGTGACAGATGTTAATGAAGGTCTGTTCAAGGTGACGAGTGTCGGTTATCAGACCTTATATATGAAGGCAGGTCAGGATCTGACCATCCAGATGAAGGAAGACACCCAACTGCTGGGCGAGGTGGTGGTAAAGGGACAGTTACCCAAAACCCACGTGAAGGGCGACGCCATGCGTACCACTGTCGCAGGAACGATCTTGGAGAAGGCCGGAACCGTGAGCGATGCTCTGAAGCGTATCCCATCATTGGAAGCCGAACGCGACGGTGCCGTCAAGGTGCTGGGGCGCGGCGATGCCGAGGTGTATATCAACGGTCGTAGGGTGCAGGATCTCAGTGAACTCACCCGTCTGCGCTCCGAACAGATACAGCATGTCGATGTGGTGCAGAATCCTGGTGCCCGCTATGCTGCCTCCACGAAGGCTGTGGTGCGTATCACACTGAAGAAGGCACAGGGTGATGGCTTCAGTTTCCGTGATAATGCTGGTTACCTCTACCAGTACGGAAACGCGTTTACCAACAACCTCGACGTGAACTACCGCACGGGTGGTCTCGACGTCACCGCCTCGCTGTGGGCTGGAGATGATCGCCACTACAAAGGTCTGCAGGACAACGACCTGCTCTATTACGTGGGTCCAGACCGTATCGATGGCTATACCACGCAGGAGACGACGCACGACTGGAAGGGTTGGTCGCCACAAATCCAGATCAACTACATGGTGAACGAGAACCACAGTTTTGGTGCCTTCTACAAGTACGACCGTCGTCCTAGTGGCGAACTGAAGAGTTTCTTCTGTACCGACACCTACGAGAACGGCAAATTTAAAGAGCGTTCCGAGAGTAATATCTGGCAGGACGAGAGTTTCAAGAAGCATATCTTCAACGCCTATTATAATGGTAAGGTGGGACAACTAGGTATCGACCTCAACATCGATGGTCTCTTCGACGATACGAAGACTCCTGGCAGCACCACAGAGCAAACCTCTTCCGTTCAGTCTGTTGCTGTGCCACAACAGCAAACATCCCGTAAGATGGAGAGCAACACCATCAGCGGCAATAATTTCTGGGCTTCGAAACTCATCTTCTCTTATCCCGTGTTGAATGGAAACCTCTCCGTGGGTGGTGAGTACTCCTACAACCATCGCACAGATGCCTATGACTTCACATCGACGGAGGCCATCCCCGTGAAGACTACGGATACGGAGATCAACGAGGAGTCGGCTGCTGGTTTCGTGGAGTATGGACGTCTCTTCGGCAAGGTCTTTGTGCAGGCAGGACTGCGCTATGAGCATCTGACAAACGACTACTTTAACTTCGGTAAGAAAGAGAATGAGGTCTGTCGCGACTATGGCGACTGGTTCCCCACTGCCGTCATCTCAGCCCCTATAGGCAAGATACAGATGTCACTTTCTTATCGTCGTGACATCCAGCGCCCCGCCTATGGCAACCTCACCAGTTCGACGATCTATCTGAACCGTTATACGTTCCAGAGCGGTAACCCCTACCTGTTGCCTACCTATACGCACAGCCTCGTGCTGAATGTCGGCTACAAATGGGCTAACCTCTCGCTGAACTATGGTCGTATCAAGAACGCGGTCACCATGTCAACAGAACCCTATCCTGGCTCTGACGATCCCCTTGTGAGCCTCGTGCGCCCCATCAACAGCACAGAGGATTACAACCAGTTTGCCGTCAGCCTCTCTGCCCGTCCTACCATTGGCTGCTGGCACCCCATGTGGTACGTCTATACCATCTTCCAGAATTATAAGTCGCCTACGGCTGACGGTTCTATCCTGACCCTCAATAAGCCGTATCTGACCCTCACGTGGCAGAACGACATCGAACTGCCCAAGAACTTCCGCCTGAATGCTTACATGCAGTGGGCTTCGCACGGCGATTACAATAATAACCGCATCACTGCCTGCCGCTTTTATACGAGCATAGGCATCCAGCGCGACTTCAACCTCAAGAGCCTTGGTACGCTGACGGCTGACCTGCGCTGTGATGATATCCTCAATATGAGTAAGACTGACGCCACCCTCTACGGCTTCCGCGAAATCTCCGTCCGTAACCCGGCCCGTCGAACGTTCTCACTCGACTTGACGTGGAAATTCAACGAGGCCCGCTCGAAGTACCGTGGCTCTGGTGCAGGCGAAAAGCAGAAGGCTCGTATGTGATACGATTGGTTCTTTCTTCATCCCACCGGGGTAAAAGCAGCCCTGAATCTCAGGCATCATATACCCCCCTGGGGTAAAGTATGAACCGAATCTCAGGTATGATATTCCCCCTGGGGTAAAGTTTGAACCAGATTTCGGGCATGATATTCCCACCGGGGTAAAGTGTGAACTGAATCTCAGGCATCATTCACCCCCCTGGGGTAAGGTATGAACCAGATTTCAGACATGAAATTCCCAGCGGGGTAAAATATGAACTGAATTTCAGGCATCATTCACCCCCCTGGGGTAAGGTATGAACCGAATCTGTGGCGCATCACGTTATCATCACCGACGGATAATATTACTCCTTCTACGAATTGGGCAAATGATGAGGTTAGTATCTTTTAATCCCAAGGCTCACCTGGATTCCAACTCGCAGGCCCACTCACACCATCCTGATCTTCACTGAGATAGACTTCGTCGATGGTGCCGTCCTCATTGAGATAGACTACCCCATATTGCAGGTTCTTGATGTTGTTACCGTCCACCTCTCCTGAGACTACCGTTACGTAGGTGATAGTATATGTTCCTAACGGATCGTCGTTTGTTAAAGTCTTGATGTTTGAGATGGTGAACTTATTGCCTGAGCCCCCGAGGTAGCAGACGTACTCATCAGCTGGTGCAGTATATTCACCTGCTTCCTGATAGATTCCCAGCTTGGCGCGTGGTTCCCCTTCGTTTTGGGTGGCAATCTTGAAGATATAGGATCCCTCGAAGATGTCGCCTGCCTGGCCTGCCTCTGGCTTGTTGGTGTATAGCAGGATGGCAGGATGCATCTCAAATACACCGTTGATGGCAGGAGGAGTGGCTTCAATATGAAGTTGCATGCCGTGATTGGCTAACTCGGAGAGTATCGCCTCGCTGGGGAGTTCAGCCTTTTCGTCCTCCGATGTTTCCCAACGATCATCAAAGATTCTGGTATAGGGCTGCTTCACTGGTATAGTGCGTGTGATAGTTTGGCCGTTGGGCAATTTGCCTGAGAGATAGATATAGCCCTCGCGGTCACTCTGGCTGTCATTGATAGGAACTCTGAAGATAAATCTCGCATTTTCTACTGTTTCAATAGTAATCCAGTCCACGCTGCTGGTAACGGTGATGTCTGATACCAGATAGTTACTGGTGTAGAAGATGGTATGGTTATAATGATAGCCGTCTTCAAACTCCACATGCGTCTCTTTTGGCTCTAACAATGGAGTTCCATCGGCAAGTTTCAACTCAATACGGGTTGTCCAGGCCTCGAAATTGAATTCACCTGCGTATTTCTGCTTGACGACATCATTCAGCGTGTAAGACTCTGGGTGTTCGCCAGTCTTTTCGTAACTCAGCTCTGTCATATAATCAGTCAGCTTATAATTAGCCAATTTGGTTACATCGATGTCTGGCTCAAAGATAATAGTTGCACTGCCGTCTTCTTCAATTCTTATCCTGGTCTCGTCGAGATCCTTCAGATAATAGACAGAGGTGACGGTGTAATCAGGTACAAACATATCCATTTCGTAGTCTTTCTTATAGACACGGTGTTGCTCAGATACTGCTCCGTCTTTCAGTTTGTAACTGTAGATAGATTTGTCGTCACCCTTGTCAATATTCAGGTAAATCCTCCATGCATGGTCTGTTCTACTGCTACTTGAAGCGTCAGTCCAAGAGCCGACAGAGCGGTATTGCAGTTGGTCGCCATTTTCCAATGTGTAACCGATATCCTTGTGTAACTCCTGTGTTCCAGGAGCAGACATGTGGATTGTACTGTAATTACTTCCAAGGGGTGTCAGATTCGTGGCAGCCATTCCGCTCGTAAAGAGTCCCTCGCCGTTTCTGCTGCCGTCTTCAGTACCGTCTTGGGTAATATAGATGTAGCGCTCTATCTTCTGGTTAGTGTCAGTCAATATGCCGCTTACCTCCACTTCACCTTCTCTTTCATCCTCTCCTGGGTTTTCGTCTGTGACGATGGTGATGATATTGTCCTTGATAGTCGGATGAATGAAGTTTTGCTTCGTAGATACCTGAATGTTGCTGACATTGATAGAGCTGACAGTCACGGTCTTGGTATCACCCTTGACTCCAATCTTGAATTCCGCAGGCGATAGTTTGAGATTGTTGATATTAAGGCGCTTTTGAATGACGGTAATCTCGTCGCGGCCTATCTCGTTGCCCTCGCTGTCGTATCCCACGCCAACGATGGTTGCCTCGCGCAACTCCAATTGATCTGGCAGCGCGTCGTAGATAATGTGAATCTCCGCAAGCTCCTTATAATAGGTGAACTCAAACCAATCAGCATCCGACGTATAGCGCAGGTCGCTGATGTTGGTCTTAAGCGGCAGGGTCTTAGTACCTTCAACCTCTGGTAGCTCTATCTTGCGATTATCCATCAGAATCATTGGTGGACCGAGGGTGAACTCTTTTTCTATATCGGCCATCATTGGCATGCCACGATGCTCCATGATGGGCGTGCCCACATATTTCTTGTCAGGATCCAATCCTTCGAAGGTGTACTCCATCGTGAACTCACCACCCTCATATCCTTTATCATCATACCAGATATCGACAGTCTTGCCTGTTTCCTGCTCTTGGACGATAAAGCCATAGGGCACAGGCTCCCACATATTGCGATTCTTGATTTTCGACTTTAACTTTCCCCGCCACGGGCATTTCTCGTCCAATTCCCAATCGATATCGCTAAAGTTCGGCACACGCCCGAAGATGAAGAGTTGCTTGCTTCCCAGCGTTTTGGGGGAGCCATTGGTATAGGGCCCTACCGCCCATGTACACTGGTAATTGACGATGGGGTTGTTTATATAGATGAGCGTGTCTTTATTGAGTTTCTCGTACAGCTTCCAAGTATCCTCAAAATCCATGTCGGCGATGTTCTTCGCTGTAACGGGATCATGACTTTCTGCTTTAATGCCGAAGTCGAGGCCTAATACGAATTTGAATCCCAGGTTTTCCACGTCTTTGAGTTCGATCTCTACTTTTCCATAGTTGCCGATAGTGGCCGTAATCTCACTTTCAATGTTCTTGAAAGATGAAATTCCATTGAGTGTTTCGGATTCAAATATAAATGATGGATGACCTTTGGAATAGCCTAAGGAGACAGTGTATCCCGTTGTGTTAGACCATTCGTAATTCAGCATGCCTGACTTGCTGACCTCAATGAACGGGCCATAAGAAGTATTCATTTCACAGTTTTCATAGGAATACTCTTTCCCTCCGAGCGGTACTTCTATTCGAGCGGTGAAGCCTCCTTTAAGATTGAGTTGAATATTGTTTTCAAACTGGCTATCTAAAAAGAAATCCGATATGGGGGACAGGGATCC
Source organism: Prevotella sp. (assembly GCA_017965725.1). Taxonomy (GTDB): domain Bacteria; phylum Bacteroidota; class Bacteroidia; order Bacteroidales; family Bacteroidaceae; genus Prevotella. The sequence goes on along the minus strand of JAGCPK010000053.1, from coordinate 3,703 downwards.
TTTCTCTAAGACAAGAAAAGCACGGAGGGCATTGATGTGTGGTTTAATGCTGCATGACAAACTGCCCATACCGTCAATTGAAACGGAGGTTGTTTCCTTAAGAGCCTTGATGGCTTCTATAGAACCTTCTATCTGATAGGTTCCAGATACTTTTGGTAAATCGACGTCTTCGAATGCTATACGGTTTATGGCACGAGTATTGTTGCCATTTTCGCCACCTGCAAACTTTAACACAAGCCGATCGTAGATATCGCTAAGTTCAGCCTTTTCTATTGTAACGGTAACCCCCTCGCTGCCATTATCTACCGAAGCCACAATGCCTCCCATACCGTAGGGCAAGTAAATGCTACGGTCTTTAATAACCATCTTATCGCCCTTCTTCGGGATGAGCGATGACGGGGTACTCGAAGACAGACGGAACCAGGATGATGAGTCTGAGGCCACGATATAGTCACTTATGCTCCTGTCAATAAGGTTGACGTCAGCCTTGTACTCCGTCTCAGGTGTGACAAAGGCCACTGAATCGATGGCAGAAATGGGGATGCGGAAACAACTGTCGAGGGCATAGACCTCTTGTACCACATAATCGCTTTGCTCAACGCCAAACGTGTCGATCTTAGAATACTCGATACGGTCGATGTCGGCATAGAAGAAGGCATTAAAGCCTCCATCATTGCGGAAAATGTAAAGCGCATCCTGCGTCTGCTGCGCGTCGGCTGGCAACGCAAATACTGACAGAAAGGCTGTCAGTAAATATAATAATGTGTAATGTGTCTTCATTGCTTTGTGATTTTATAAGTGACGTTGTCGGCCTTTACGAGATACAGCCCTGTGGGCAGTTCGGAGAGGCTGAGGCGATAGGTGCCTGAGCGTTGAGCAGTAAGTTGGCGAAGCAATTTTCCATCTAAGGCATAGATGCAAACGGAGGCTCCAACCTTGAGTTGACTAATGACGAGTACACCATCCTGAAAAGAAACATCCGTGGGGTCAATGACTGTCTCGTTAATGCCAGCAGGATCTTTCTTGGCGTAACCGAAACGGAGCACGTCGCTAAGGGCAATTGTTACAGTTTTATTATCTGAGACAATCTTAAGGTCAGTGCCTTCGAATGTGACCTTTGGTTTATCTTTCAGGAAGAACATCGTCTCGTTACCATTTTTCATCTTGACGATGAGTGTGTTGAGATTGTCTGCTAGCACTCCTATCGGCAATGCCAGAAACATCAGCATTAATAGTCTCTTTCTATTCATAATCTTTGTAGTTTTAGCATTATTTACGCCACAAAGATAAGGAAAAGAAGTAATATGTAAGTACTATTTAAGGAAAACTCTACGACAAATTCGGAAAATGTCGCACGATTACTGTTTTGGGGTGCTCATGCTTTGTGTCTTCCACTCCGTCGGGGTAAGGTCGGTCAGTTCCTTAAAACAACGTGCAAGGGCCTTGTCGTTGGAAAATCCTGACTCCATCGCAACAGCCGACATCTTCTTTTCCGGATGTTCAATCATCAAGCGTTTGGCATGTTCCACACGGAACTCATTGACAAACTTCGTCAATGAACAACCTCTTTCCGCCCTTATACAATCTGAGATATACCGGCTATTGGTACCAAGGGCTGATGCAATATCCGAAACCTTCAGGCCTTGCTGAAGATAAATATGCTGATTCTCCATCAGTTCACATATTCGCTGCATCAATCTGGCATTACCTTTTGCAGGAGCGGATACAGCAGGTTCCTCGGACACGGGAAGCTCCTTTGGCTTTCTGCACCATAAGAGACAAGCAATAAGGATCGTCAATAATAGTAAAGCACAAATACTCCACATCCATTTATTAAAACCACCCGTTGCGCTGGAGTCCATATCATTGAATCGCAGTAGCCATACAGAAGCCAGTGGCGAGAAATTGCTATTCGGTTCTGTGCCGATACCACCTGTCAACATCAGATTGCCTTCTGTCGTCAATACTGGGATGGTTCTCATGCCAGCCTCAGGCAGAGGGTCAGTATAATAGAGGACTAAGGGGGCTGGGGTTTTTGCGTAATCGATGCTGAGCGCATACAAACGGTTTGTCTCGTCGAAGCCGACGACATAGCCACGTTGATGTTGACGATCGACATACACAGGAGTGATGTATTTGATTCGTCCCCACTGACTTTCCGTCGGCACGGAACATATTGTAGGCAAAGGAGTGAAGATAGTGTCACGTACATCAACGATAGCCAATTGCCCTTCTTTATTCTCTACAGGCATCAGATAACGACACTCCCCCTTTGACTCGTCACCGATAAAACTGTCATCACTGTGTTGCGCCAAGTCATATTGCAGTGGTTTCCAATTATCAAACAACTCATTAGTGAAAGGATCTCCATAAAATCTGTCGATGACAATCGTATCGATATGGCTTCCATGATTATCGTAGCCAGCAAGAATCATTGCATCGCCATCCGAGGTACGGAAAATATGGGGAAGACTACGTGATTGTGATACATTTCTGGCATGCGAGAATGTAGTCTTACCATCGAAAACTTCAATGGCATCGTCAGCATACCAGTTGCCTGCTATCACCACACGTCCGCTGTCGAGTTCCATTGCAGCACCAGAGGCGCGCTTCTGATCAAGACAGCCAAAGCCCATAAACTGATGCGTCGCAGGATTGTATAGTTCAACCTCGAAACTCTGTCCGATACCCAGATTGTCCTTGAATCCGCCGGCTAACAGCACCTTTCCCGACTTCATCTCAATCGATATTCCGCCATCGTGAGTATAGACGGTATGCAACAGATGCCATTCGCCTTCCTTGAAATACTCCGCCGTGGGCGTAAGTACGAAGCCAGAAGTATGACCACCCGCAACGGTTACCTCTCCATTCGCCACGAAAACAGAATGTCCACTACGGGGAACGTTCATGTCAGGCAACCTTTCAACCTCCACCTTGACAACAGGACATTTCACCTTATCAGCACCATCTGTATGCGATGTAGTTAGCAAGGCTATGAATAATAGAATGAGTTGAAATGGCTGTCTCATGTCTAACCAAACAATCTATTTTTAGATTACCGGATACAAAGATAGACAAAAACCGTTAGAAAAAAGAAAAACGATAAAAGAATTATCCGACAATTTCAAAATTTGTCGGATAATTCACTGATTTTATGAGTTGATCAGACTGGAAAGCACGAGGAATCAGTATGTGGCGTACCGGTGATAATTCAGTGTTTTAGTTCGAAGTGGAAGGGTTTGTCGAAATGGCGACGGGAGAAATAGGTGACGGATGGATGGGAGAGGTCCATCACCATGGTCCAGGCAGTACCGAGGAATTTCCCTTTCGTCTCAGGCTGCGACACGGACTTGATAGCTTCTGTCAGTGCCTTCTCGTCCATGACACCATTTGAATTGTCATAACGTTGGCAGAGTATATCATAGCGATTGTCGCCCTCAACAAGTCCCACATTGTGCTTGGCATCGCACAGATAGTGATTGGCGACAGCGGGCGACTCGGTGACAACCATCTGGTTATCCACATATTCCACAACGACACTTCTGCCTGTGGCATCAGCCATGGCGTAATGGTGGGCAGCACCGATGTCGGAATGCATGTCGATGGAACGAAGCAATTCGAGGGCCTCATCGACATTAGCCGCATATCTCAGCAGATAACAGATTGCAGCCGTTGTAGTGAGGTCGGGTCTGTGGGTACGCTG
>JAGCPK010000052.1 GCA_017965725.1 Prevotella sp. | reverse complement strand
GAGCCTCTTGTCGGATTCGAACCAACGACCCCGAGATTACAAATCACGTGCTCTGGCCAACTGAGCTAAAGAGGCGGGTGGGTAAGCGATCTGCATCGCGCCGCTACAACCTAATACCCTTGCTGCGTTCCCACCCTGGGGGATTCAAAGGGAGCTGGCCGTACAGGACTTACCCGTTTTGCGGCTGCAAAGGTACAACAAAAAAGTGATAAGTGATAAGTGATAAGTGATAAATTTGTTGATTTTAACGATTTTTTGAGGCAAAGCACTCGTTATGTGCAGGAAAATGCGTAATTTTGCACCCGATAAACGTTAAGTGTTAAATGATAACTCCAGCAGAATATATACAGTTGAAGGCTTTTGCCCGTCAGGATGGGGCGTTGCTTGCCCTGCTCTGGGTGGCGATCTTCTTATTATATATAATAGGTGTATCGAATCAGATGCTGGGTCTGGCGGCTGTCTTGCTGTTGTTCTACCTTCCGTTCTTCGTGGGTGAGCGTCTGAAGAAATTCCGTGACTATGCCCGCGAGGGACTGATCTCGTTCCGTCGTGGTTATGTCTATACAATACTGGTGTTCTTCTATGGCGGGATACTCTTTGCCGTGGCACAGTATCTCTATTTCGCCTTCATGGACAACGGTTTCATGCTGAGCCAGTTTTCGAAGATGGTTATGTCAGAGGAAGGCAAGGCGTTGCTGCAGCAGTATGGTATGCAGCAGATGGTTGATGAGAGTCTGCAGGAGATGGCAAGCATCCGTCCGATAGACTATGCGTTGAACATGCTGACTATCAATATCTGTCTGGGCTTTATCCTCGGTCTGCCCATCAGTCTGATCATGCAGCGCAGCACGGTAAAGGGGAAAAAGTGAAAAGATAAATAAGTTAATTGTAAATCGTCAAATTGTCAGATATCGTGGATATTTCAGTCGTTGTACCTCTTTTTAATGAGGATGAGTCGATACCAGAACTCTATGCCTGGATAGAGCGGGTGATGAAAGAGAACAACTTCAGTTATGAGGTGATTTTCATCAACGACGGTTCTACAGACCGTTCGTGGGAGATTATCACAGAACTGAACAAGAAGGATCCCGACGTGGTGAAGGGCATCAAGTTCCGTCGTAACTATGGTAAAAGTCCTGCGCTCTATTGTGGTTTCAAGCAGGCCCAGGGCGACGTGGTGATTACGATGGATGCCGATCTTCAGGATTCGCCCGACGAGATTCCCGGTCTCTATAAGATGATCAAGGAAGAGGGCTATGATCTGGTGAGCGGCTACAAACAGAAGCGCTATGACCCCATCTCGAAGACCCTGCCCACGAAACTCTTCAACGCCACGGCCCGGAAGGTGAGCGGCATCAAGAACCTGCATGACTTCAACTGCGGTCTGAAGGCTTATCGTAAGGCAGTGGTGAAGAATATCGAGGTGTACGGTGAGATGCACCGTTATATTCCCTATCTGGCCAAGAATGCAGGTTTCAACAAGATTGGTGAGAAGGTGGTACAGCATCAGGCCCGTAAGTACGGCTCATCGAAGTTTATGGGATTGAACCGTTTTGTCAATGGCTATCTCGACCTGCTGACGCTTTGGTTCCTGAGCACTTTTGGTAAGAAACCGATGCACGTGTTCGGATTCTTAGGCACACTGATGTTCTTCGTGGGATTCGTAGCAGCCTTTGTCATCGGAGCCGACAAACTCTGGTGTCTGTATAATCACATCCCACAGCGCTTGGTGACTGACTCGCCCTATTTCTATATTGCCCTGACGATGATGATCATCGGCACGCAGTTGTTCCTGACGGGATTTGTGGCCGACTTGGTGAGTCGTTCGTCAAGTGGACGCAATGACTACCAGATAGAAGAGACAATATGAGGAAACTGCTGTTCTTCTTTGTGGTTGTTTGGCTGGCTGCCTGTTCCAGTATCGACTGTCCTGTGCAGAACATCGTGTCTGTGCAATATGAAATCTGTGACAAGGCGGGAAAATCTTTGCCTATTACTGATTCATTATCAGTTATTACTGCAAGGCTTGACGGCGAATATGTCGATATCACTGCGCTTCTTAACAGCAAAGAAGTTACGCTCAACAGATTGGTAGGCAAGTCGGCCTTTAGTCTTCCTATCAGTTATTCCCATCCTGAAGACATTCTCTTTTTCTGTTTTACGGATAGTGTTAAGACTTTGATTGATACGGTCTGGATCGAGAAGGACGATATTCCCCATTTTGAATCTGTTGACTGTTCTGCGGCCTTCTTCCACGAAATAACTGGTGTCAGACATACCAGAAATTACATCGATTCACTTGTGCTTCTCAATAAATCTGTGACTTATGACCAGACGACAGTCCATTTCCGTCTCGTTCCGAAGAGCAACGATTAGTCTGTTGTTGCTGATAGCGGCAACAGGTGCCTCGGCCCAGTGGAAGTTCTTCTCCCTTCAGAAGGACTCCATCCCGACGTTCCGTGGCTTTGCCGTCTCTTTCGACTTGGTGGGTCTTGCTATGATGCAGTTGTCTGACTATGGTCAGTATGAAGGCGCGTTTCGAGTGAACATTCACGACGAATGGTTTCCGATTGTGGAGATTGGCTATGGCAAGGCCAACCATGAGACCGATGAGGTGACGCGCATCTCTTATCAGACGCAAGCACCGTACTTCCGTATCGGTATTGACAAGAACTTGTTGAAAGATAAACATGGGCCATACCGTTTGTATGGTGGACTGCGCTATGCCTTTACAAAGTATAAGGTAGATCTGGAACGTGAGAACTTTGAGGATCCGGTGTGGCAGTGGGATACGAGTTTTGGCGTGAAGGAAGAACCATGTAATTATCACTGGTTTGAGGCCGTGCTGGGTGTCGATGCCAAGATCTTCGGTCCGTTGCACTTGGGGTGGAGTGTGAGATATAAGCGTCGTATTGCCCATAAAGATGGTATCATAGGACGCTCCTGGTATGTGCCAGGCTTTGGACTGGATGGTGACACGCGTCTTGGAGGTACATTCAACGTTATCATCGATATATGAACAAGAAGAAACTGATTTGGCAATTGCCTTTCCTGGCGCTCCTGATAGTAGGTACAGTGCTGATTATTCGCCAGCAGCAGTCAATACCCTATCAGAAGAATACGGACTTTATCTTCGGTACCACCTATAATATCACCTATCAGTGCGACTCCGACCTGACAGAAGGCATCAAGGCAGAACTGCTGAAGGTGGATCTCTCGTTGTCGCCGTTTAATGAGAAGAGCATCATCACTGCTGTCAATCAGAACAAAGACGTGGTGCTCGACAAGATGTTCCTCGATGTCTTCAACAAGGCAATGGCTATCTCGAAGGAGACAGATGGTGCTTTTGATATCACAGTGGCTCCTTTGGTGAACGCTTGGGGTTTCGGTTTCAAAAACGGCACCCAACCAAATCCTCAACAGGTGGATAGCCTGCGCCAGATCGTGGGTTATGAGAAGGTGGCACTGGTTGGCGGGAAGATTCAGAAGAAAGACCCGCGTATCATGCTCGACTGCTCTGCCATTGCCAAAGGCTATGGCTCGGATGTAGTGGCGAGATTCCTCCGTAGTAGGGGGGTGACCAACTTTATGGTGGAGATCGGTGGTGAGATTGTGACCAGTGGCGTGAACAGCCAGCGCGTACCTTGGAAGATCGGGGTGACGAGACCTACTGATGACTCGTTGTCGGTGAGTGGTGAGATACAGACGGTGTTGAATGTGACTGACAAAGCGATGGCTACCAGTGGTAACTATCGTAACTTCTATTATAAGGGTGGCAAGAAGTTTGCTCATACCATCGATCCGAAAACGGGTTATCCCGTGCAGCACAGCATCCTGTCGGCCACGGTGATCGCCAACGACTGTGCTACTGCAGATGCCTATGCTACTTCGTTTATGGTGATGGGACTTGAGAAGGCCCAGCAGGTGTTGGAACGTCACCCGGAACTGATGGCCTATTTCATCTATAACGATGACAAGGGAGAGAATGCCGTGTGGTTCTCGCCTTCACTGAAAAGCAAGATCGTAGAATAATTTTTTCCGATGGCTGCCCTGCAAATATTCGACAAACTGCTTCAGTTCCCTCTGTTTCAGGGGATGAGCCGTGATGACCTCGAATTGGTAGCTGGACATACGCGTTTCGGCTTCAGCAAGGTGCTGCAAGGTAAAACGGTTGTCAAGGAGGGGGCTGCCTGTACTCATCTCTATTTCCTCATCAGCGGCACCATCCGTGTAGAGAGCCGTTCTGATGACCGTAGTTATCGGGTGGTGGAAAAACTGCAGGCCCCGTATATCCTTCAGCCAGAAGCCATCTTTGGCTATAACCAGCGTTATACGCAGACCATTGTGGCGCAAACGGATACCAGTTTTATCACCATCGATAAAGATGAGGTGGTCAGATTGTCTGAAGACTTCCTGGTGTTCCGCCTGAACCTGTTGAACATCTTTGCCACGCAAACCCAGAAGTTGTCGCATCAGCCATGGCGTCAGTGTCCCACGTCGTTGCGTGAGCGGATTGTCCGTTTTCTTGTCCTGCACTGTGTCTATCCTGCAGGACCCAAGACTTTCCATATCCTGATGAACCAGTTGGCGAATGAACTGAATGACAGTCGTCTGAATGTGAGTCGCGCTTTGAACAAGATGCAACACGACGGACTGCTGACATTGTATCGTGGACGCATAGAAATAGCCTCGTTGGAACGCCTGTTGACAGCCTGAAACGGGACTTTCAGTTTTTTTTAACGTATAAAGCGTAGAGGAATCAGATTTTTGTAGTATCTTTGCAAACCGAACAGTGAATAGTGTGTTATGAGTGAGAACAGGAGAGTGAATCCGTTTTTTGAGAAATACAATACACCCCATGAGGTGGCTCCTTTTGATCGTATCCGTTTGGAGGATTACGAGGAGGCTTTCATGGAAGGCATCCGTCGTGACGAGGAACAGATTGACAAGATCATCAACAATCCTGAGAAACCAACCTTCGACAATACCATTATCAGTGTGGATGACGAGAAGGACGGTGAGGGCTATTATGACCTCTTGGGTCGTGTCAGTACGGTGTTCTTCAATCTCTTGTCAGCAGAGACAAATGACGAGATGGATGCATTGGCCCAGAAGATGAGCCCTATTCTCACAAAGCATGCCAATGATATCCGACTCAATGAGAAGTTGTTTGAGCGCATCAAGTATGTGCATCGGCATCATCGCAAGTTGACGCCGGAAGAGAAGATGCTGTTGGATAATTGTTACGACGGTTTTGTGCGTAGTGGTGCACTGCTCGATGCTGAGGGTAAAGAACGGCTTCGTCAGTTGACGGAAGAGGCATCAATCCTTGGATTGCAGTTCTCGCAGAATCTGTTGAAAGAGAATAAGGCCTTTACGCTGCATATCACCGACGAGGCACAACTCGACGGACTACCAGAGACAGCCCGTGAGGCAGCAGCTTTGGCAGCGAAGGAACAGGAGAAGGAGGGTTGGGTGTTTACGCTCGACTTCCCTTCGTATTCACCTTTTATGACTTATTCCACCCAGCGTGAACTGCGTCGGCAGATGTATATGGCGAAGAACACGGAGTGCATTCACGATAACACGGAGAATAATCTGGAAATCTGCAAGCGACTCATCAATCTGCGTCGTGAACTCGCACAGTTGCTGGGGCATAAAACCTACGCCGACTATGTGTTGAAGCATCGTATGGCGGGCTCGGTGCGCAATGTCTATAAGTTGCTCAACGACCTGATTGTGGCATATAAGCCGACAGCCGTCAAAGAGGTACAGGCCATTGAGAAAATGTTCCTCAAAGACATGAAGAAATCTCCCGCCTCTAATCTCTCACCTCTTACCTCTGATTTTCAGCCTTGGGATTTCAGTTTCTATTCCCACAAGCTCCAATTGCAGAAATATAATCTCGATGCTGAGATGTTGAGGCCCTATTTCGAACTGTCGAGGGTTATCGACGGTGTGTTCGGGCTGGCGAATCGTCTCTATGGCATCACCTTCAAGGAAAACAAGGATATCCCCGTGTATCATCCTGACGTGAAGGCCTACGAGGTGTTTGATAAGGATGGTTCGTATCTGGCCGTCTTCTATGCCGACTTCCATCCCCGTAAGGGTAAACAGGGGGGCGCATGGATGACCGAATACCAGAGTCAGTGGATGGAACGTATTGATACGAAGAAACCCTTCGGCCCGGACAACTGCAGGAACATTAGACCTCATGTGAGTGTGGTGATGAACCTGACGAAGCCCACAGAGGAAAAGCCTGCCCTACTGACACTTGGCGAGGTGGAGACTTTCCTCCATGAGTTTGGACATTCGTTGCACGGCATGTTTGCCAATACCCGTTTCGAGAGTCTTTCTGGTACAAATGTGTGGTGGGACTTTGTGGAACTGCCCTCGCAGTTTATGGAGAATTTTGTCATCGAGAAAGAATTCCTGCGTACTTTCGCCTTTCATTACCAGACGGGTGAGCCTATCCCTGATGAACTGATAGACCGCATCCGCCGAAGCCGTAACTACAATGTAGCCTATGCCTGTCTGCGACAGGTTAGTTTCGGTCTGCTCGACATGGCATACTACACTAAGAAGGATGCATTCACGGATGATATCATCCCATTCGAGAAGAAAGCCTGGGCGAAGGCGATGGTGACGAAACAGTTGCCTGATACCTGTATGACGGTGCAGTTTTCGCATATCATGGCGGGCGGCTATGCGGCAGGCTATTACAGTTATAAGTGGGCGGAGGTGCTTGATGCTGATGCCTTCGCTGTGTTCAAGAAACATGGCATTTTCAATCAGAAGACTGCACAGAGTTTCCGTGACAACATCCTCTCGAAGGGTGGTACGGAGAATCCGATGGTATTATATAAGAGATTCAAGGGCAGTGAGCCCACCATTGATGCGTTGCTGAAACGTAACGGTATCAAAAAGAACAAAAAGTAATCAGTGATGAGTGAGAAGCAAAAGAAACTGGATGAACGCTATCTGAGGATGGCAAAGGTATGGGCTGAGAATTCTTACTGCCTGCGTCGGCAGGTAGGAGCTCTTGTCGTGAAGGACAAGATGATTATCAGCGACGGTTATAACGGTACACCGAGCGGATTCGAAAACATCTGCGAGGATGATAACAACGTAACCAAACCCTATGTGCTGCATGCTGAGGCGAATGCCATTACGAAACTGGCCCGCAGCAATAATAACAGTGACGGTGCTACCATCTACATCACAGCCTCGCCTTGCATCGAGTGTGCCAAACTGATTATCCAGGCAGGTATCAAACGGGTGGTGTATGGCGAGAAGTACCGTCTGACTGATGGCATTGAGTTGCTTGAACGTGCAAATATTGAGGTTGTCTATGTAGATATCAATGCCTCCGAGAAATAAAACGTAATTTGTAAATCAGTAAATCGTAAATATCGCCGTGAATAATAAGTCAAATCATTTTGCTCCGCTGTGGATGGCCCTGTGTGTCGTACTTGGCATACTGGTGGGAACATTCTATGCCAACCATTTCTCTGGCAACAGACTGAGCATCATCAACTCCAATGGCAGCAAACTCAACAATCTGCTCCACTATGTCAATGACATGTATGTGGATACTGTCGATATGAACGACTTGGTGGAGAAGGCCATCCCGCAGATTCTCTCTGAACTGGATCCGCACTCTACCTATATTGCTGCGAAGGATGTGCAGATTGCCAACGACGACCTGAAGGGCTCTTTCTCGGGTGTAGGTATTGAGTTTACCATCCGTCAGGACACTATCCGTGTGCAGAATGTCATCAGCAATGGTCCTGCTGAGCGTGCCGGTCTGATTGCGGGTGATAAGATCGTGGAGGTTGATGACTCTGTGTTTGTAGGAAAGAAAGTGACTAATGAGGAGGCAATGCATCGTCTGAAAGGACCGAAGGACACGAAGGTGAAACTTGGCATCCTGCGCTATGGCGAGAAGTCGATCCGTCATATCACCGTCACCCGTGGTGAGATTCCGACAAAGAGTGTTACCGCTTGTTATATGCTTGATGAATCCGCAGGCTATATTAAAATAAAGAATTTTGGTGAGAACACCTATCCGGAGTTGTTGATTGCTCTTGCCAACCTTTCGCAGCAGGATTTCTCGCGTTTGGTCATCGACCTGCGCAGTAACACGGGTGGTTATCTGGCCTCCGCTGTGCAGATTGCCAACGAGTTCTTGTCGAAAGGACAGTTGATCGTCTATACTCAAGGTCGTAAGTCATCCCGTCAGGAATACCGTAGCGATGGGCGCGGCTCTTATCAAAATATTCCTTTGGTGGTGCTGATTGACGAAGGCTCTGCCTCCGCTTCCGAGATTCTGGCAGGTGCCATCCAGGACAATGATCGTGGTACTATTATTGGACGCCGTTCCTTCGGAAAGGGACTGGTCCAGCAACCTATTGAGTTCTCTGACCACTCAATGATTCGCCTGACTATTGCCCGTTACTACAGTCCGTCGGGTCGTTGCATTCAGAAACCTTACACTTCTGGAGCCGACAAGAACTATGAGGAAGACCTGATGAGTCGTTACCAGCATGGTGAATTCTTCTCGCAGGACAGTATCAAGCATACGGGACCTGAATATCATACCAGTAACGGACGCATCGTCTATGGCGGTGGTGGTATCACACCTGATATCTTTGTGCCAGAGGATACGTTGGGTATGACTTCTTATTATAAGGAGGCCTCGATGAGTGGACTCATCATTCAGTATGCCTACAACTATACCGACGAAAACCGTCAGAAAATGAAAGCATTCAAGACGGGAAAGGCACTGGACGGCTATCTGAAGAAACAAAATATTGTTGATAAGTTCGCCACCTTTGCCGACAAGAACGGGCTGAAGCGTCGTAACCTGATGATTCAGAAGTCCTACAAACTCTTGGAGCGTTTCATCGTGAGTCGTATCATTTATAATATGCTTGACGAGCAGGAGTGGACGAATTACTTGAATCAGGACGATCCCGCCATCATTGAGACCCTCCGCCTGTTCAAAGAGAACAAGGCCTTCCCACAGAAGTCTGAGTCTCAGAAAAACCAGAAAGTGGCAAAGTTGTTCGACTATCGTGGAACGCATGTAAGAGCCACATTGATTGCTCATGCGTAAGGACGAACTCAGGCAACAGATTCGCCAGATGAAGCGACAGTTCACTCCACAGCAATTGGAGGAACTGTCGTTTCCCATTATCGCCCGCCTGAAGTCCCGATTGACAAGTTTCCATACTATCTTAGCCTATTACTCCCTGCCCGATGAGGTGAACACTCACCAGTTGCTTGACGACCTTGTGGCGGAAGG
>JAGCPK010000051.1 GCA_017965725.1 Prevotella sp. | reverse complement strand
CGATGCCTCGAAACTTGTGGAGGGTATTCACACCGTGCACTACCAAATTGTGGATGATAAGGGGAATATCGACATTCCAGTCTCTGCCTTGTTTATTAAGTTAGACAAAAAGACGGTAGCTGAGGCTACAGCAGTCCGCTACTGGTTCGATGAGGATGATGCCAACATGGTACAGGTTGATATCAAGGAAACCATGACTATCGATGTCGGCAAACTGCGTAAAGGCGAACATTATTTACACTTGCAGTTGATTGCTGCCAACGGAGAAGTCATGCCCAGTCGCTCAGGCAGTTTTGAGATGGTCACAAAGATTGTCAGGGGCGATGCCAACGACGACGATGTCATCAACGTGGCAGATATCGTGATGATTGTGAACTACATTGAAGACCCGGAGAATCTCTCTGAAAACTTCAATGCAGACAATGCCGATGCCAATGATGACGGTGTCGTGAATGCCGACGACATCGTGGAGATCACATACATCAGCATGAATGGCAAGTCATCCTGGACGAAGGTCGGTATCGGAACGTTCTCTTATGTACATTTGTGGCCGAGCGATTACGTAGAGGGTGTCCCACAGCCTCAGGCAGTGGAGGGCTACGAACTCTATCAATCTGACAGTAAGCCAGGTCTGTATATGATTAAGAAATGGGGGTTAGGGACTCCCGTCAACTACATCTTTACCTGGGATAAGGAAACCAATGTCATTGCCACCCAGAAAGGACTGGTAGGCTATAGTCTTTCTACTTATGGAGGAGACATGTTTGTTCAGAATGTCATAGATTTCAACAAAGACAAGACTTACGAGAGTTATCCGAGTCATTATGATCCTGCGACGAATACATTCTACTTCTATAATGTCTATTTCGGGACAAATGGTAGCATGGGTCTCCGGGATATTCCTGAGACCTTCGTCGTAGAGTGGTTAGTTCCTTAGTGTTTGGTTTTATTTGCAAGAATATGTCAATTGCATGCGATTTATCGTGTGCAATTGACATTTTTATGCAAAAAGACGAGAGAATATTGCGGTTTGTCGGATATTTGCAGTAACTTTGCAGCCGAATATATAGTTTACAGTTTAAGGTTTACAGTTTACAGATGAAACTATTCGACGTATATCCGCTCTTCGACGTGAACATCGTAAAGGGCAAGGGTTGTAAGGTGTGGGATGAAAAAGGCCAGGAATATCTGGACCTGTATGGCGGTCATGCTGTCATCAGCATCGGACACTCGCACCCGCACTATATAGAAAAGGTGACGGAGCAACTCAGCAAGATAGGGTTTTACTCTAACTCAGTAATCAACAAGTTGCAGGTAGAGTTGGCTGAGCGATTAGGCAAGATCTCCGGCTACGATGACTATCAACTGTTCCTCATCAACTCAGGTGCTGAGGCCAATGAGAATGCGCTGAAACTGGCTTCATTCAAGACAGGGAACACCCGTGTGCTCTCTTGCGAGAAGGCTTTCCACGGACGGACTAGTCTAGCCGTTGAGGTGACGAACAATCCTAAGATCATCGCCCCCATCAATGACAACCATCACGCTCGATTCTTGCCGTTGAATGATCTGGAGCCTTGGGTGCGTGAACTGTCGAAAGGCGGAGTAGCAGCCGTTATCCTGGAGTGCATACAAGGTGTGGGCGGTATTCAGATGGCCACACCAGAGTTCGCGCAGGGACTGGCCTATGCCTGTAAGCGTTACGGGGCCGTGCTGATCTGTGACGAGATCCAGTGCGGCTATGGCAGAAGCGGAAAGTTCTTTGCCCACCAGTGGCTCGGCATCAAACCCGACATCATCACTGTAGCCAAAGGTATCGCCAATGGATTCCCGATGGGCGGCGTACTCATCTCACCTGAGTTCGAACCTGTCTATGGACAGTTAGGTACGACATTCGGTGGAAACCACCTCGCCTGTTCAGCAGCACTGGCTACGCTCGACGTCTTCGAGGACGAAGGATTGGTGGAGAACGCCCGTGTGGTAGGCGACTACCTGATGGAAGGCATCAGGAATATTGGCAGTACACACATCAAGGAGGTACGTGGACGTGGACTGATGATCGGCATTGAACTGGATATGCCTCACAAGATGGTACGCAAACCTCTTATCAAACATGAGCACTGCTTTACAGGCTGTGCTGGGCAAAACATCCTACGCCTGTTGCCGCCCCTGTGTCTGACAAAGGCCGAGGCCGATGATTTTGTTGAGAGGCTGATCAGAGTACAACCGGAAGAAGATTGCGATTAAGTGAAATAAATCATTATGAAGATATCAGTGATTGGTGCAGGCGCCATGGGTGGCGCCACCGTAGAGGGCCTCATCAAAGGCCAGCAATTCAGGAATGAAGACATCACCGTGAGTGATCCGTCGCAGGCTGTAGTTGAGAAGTTCGCCAAGACGGGGGTCTCTGTGACGACAGACAACAAGTTGGCTGCTGAAACGGCAGATATTGTCTGTGTTGTGGTGAAGCCTTGGCTTGTAGAGCAGGTATTGAAGGACATCAAGCCCGAGTTAGACCCAAAGAAACAGATACTTATCGTGATAGCGGCAGGCGTATCGTCAGCCAGCATTAAAACGTGGTTGGGGGAGAACTGTCCCCCACTGTTCCTCGTGATTCCCAACATCGCTATCGCCGAAATGGCGTCGATGACGTTCATTGTACCTGTCGGTGCATCAGAAACCAATATTCAGACTGTTGTCGGCATCTTTGATGAGATGGGTAACACCCTTATCACCGATGAACAGCACTTAGCCGCAGGCACAACCCTTGCCAGTTGCGGCATTGCCTACGCTATGCGCTATATCCGCGCTGCCTCGGAGGGAGGCGT
>JAGCPK010000050.1 GCA_017965725.1 Prevotella sp. | reverse complement strand
TGCCCCTTAATCCTACAGCAGTCTGGGTGGAATTAGTGGAAGAGAACTGACCTCCATAGACTGGTGATGAGTTGTTATTTGCAATTGTGGTTATGGATATTCCGTTTTTTCCGTTGGCATTGCAACTAATATAGTTAGAAGTATTTCCTGCACTGTTGATGGATATGGGCGACTGCGCCGTGCTGGTGGTTTGGATGGCAATCTTGCCATTACTCAGGACTTTAAACTGTGCACTTGCGGAGAGGGCAAGTGTGCATAGACTGATTATTAATACGCTTTTCTTCATAATTATGGGTTTTTAAATTATTCGGTGGCAAAGATAAGTATAATTGTCTTTCATTCATTCTTTTAGTGCGTTTCAAATACATATAATATTCGTAAGTTCCATGTATGGAGTGTTCTGCATAACCATCATTGTATCAACAACTTATATAATGATTATACAGAATTGTCCCATCCTTGAAAATGAAACGGTAGATTATATTGTCACTTTAACTCACTTACCTTCTTCGCGTACCATCCTCTGATACCCTGCATCTTGCCATAGGGGAAGTGGCAGGCTTTCAGGGCAAGGGTCAGTGTCTTAATACTAGGCACATCGATGGCTTTCACATGCTGCGCCAGCGCCTTTTGTATGTCTATAGCACGGATAAAGTACTCTTTCCGTCGTGGAGCAGGTTCGAAGTAACTGAGTAGCACCGTCTCGGGAGCCGACTGGCAACGGTACGTCTGGTTGTGGCGCTCTATCTCGGCCTCTTCCTCCTTCGAAAACCAATAATGCTCACCCCGCCGCAACTCACTGACAGCCTGGGCGTATATCTGGCGGTAAGGCAAGGGTGTGTCGGTGTCGATGACACCTTCCACTTCACAACAGACATATCGGCGCGAGCCCGTCGGGTCAGTGAGCGGCTCCCGTTCGTTGGTGGTAGCGATGAACGAGGCCATGCGGGGTAGTAACACATACTGGTCACTACGCATGCGCCGCGTTTGGACGTCCTTCTCGGTCAGCAAGCGCTTGATCTTCGCCTGTTCGCGATCAGTCTTGGCGTTGTACTCATCAATGTTCACCATGAGCATCCTTCCCAGCATCCGCTCCACCTGTTCGGCGTTGTCGAGTTTCACGTCATCGATATAGTACTCCCGTAGTTCAGGTGGCAGCAGCAGTCGGCAGAAGGTGGATTTGTGTGTTCCTTGTCCACCGATGAGCACTGGTACAATGGCGTTGCCGAAGTCGCGCGAGAGATTCATCCACTGTGCCACCATCCCGAGCATCCAGCGGTGGAAGTGATTGGGCCACAACTGATAGGAGGTAGGTATTCGTGCAGCCACCTGACGGATATAGTCCTCATGCCCGTCCCACTCGCCACACCACTCCAAATAGTCGGTTACAGGATTATAAATAGGTACGAGCGCGCTGCGCACATAAAGTTCCACGTCAATCGACCATGCCACGCCCTCCTGCTCCATCTGCTCAATGGCAATTTTGCGGAGTTCACGGTCAGTCAGTTGATGCCATTCTCCAGAAATTCCGGCCTGGTTCCCAAAAATATCGGCCTGCAATTTTCCGATTTCAACATGGTTTCTGCGGGGACGGAATTCCTCGGTCTGCTTCATCACATTGTAGCGAAGTTCATAGTTCTGTTCGAAAAAACGCCTCACTCCCCGTGCGATGCGCTTTTTCTCCGACAAGAACCGTTCTTTATCGCTCATTTCCTTCTGCCGTTTGATGCAAAAGTTTTTTCTGGCCTCCCTCAACATCCCCAACAGCCAAATTAATATCGCCTTAAATTTTATCATACGTAACATTTTGTCATTTGTAACATTCCTTACACGCGTTATATAGTTGTCATACATGGAAAAGACGCGCCCCTCGTGACCCTTCCGACCCCTAAGCCCAGAATTGCGCATTGGCTTGTCTGGATATATAGGGGGTCATAAGGGCTGGAAGGGTCGCTTCTATTTAGAGTTTCCCCATTAATACACGCGCGCGCTGCTTCAGCACCCACTTGCGGCGCCCCTTCTTTGTGTGCAACTCATAGTGGCAGTGACGACATATCTTGCGCCGCGTCCCCGTGGGGAACATCTCAAACTGCTCCTCAGGCAGTTCCATCTTACAATTCGTACAAACCATCATCTCTATACTCTACACTTTATAGTTTTTAATCGCCTGGTGTCTGTTCTCCTTCGGGTCGAGGCACACCGAACAGTGGATCCACATCGCTCCGTGACTGTTGTACTCAAATAATAACTGGTCGAAATCTACATTCCTCTCTATGAACTTAAAGTATTCCCTGCCTACGGCAAGATTCGGCAGACGGATGTCCATCGCTTCACCCGAGAGATGTTTGGAGTTGCCCACACCGTGTACGCCCTCATTGACCGTTTTTGAGCGGAACCCGCTGTTGATGATAATCGGTCCAAAGACCTCACGCAACGGCTCGCCCAACTTCCAGCAGATGTTGATCATCCCAGCCAACTGCAACTCGTCTGGCGTATTATCTACTCCGTGCTCCTCCGCCCACGCGGAACGTGTCATCTCCTCGTAACTGAAATGTGGACTCAGCATAAAATTCTTTCTCTTACTCATAACTTTACTTTTTACCTTTTTACTATTTTTATTTATCAGCGCGTTGATAGTGCAAAGTTACGGCAGTATGAAAATAAAAGGGTCCTGTCGTCTGCAGAAACTACAAATAACAGGGATAGTGGGTGTTTTTCAGGGATACTTCAGGGTTTTCGCAGGGATGATTTGAGGATTTCCCTGAGTTCTTCGTTCCAAAGAGAAATGCGGCTGAAGGCCGTACAACTCTGGTTGCCCTTGATGCTGTTGCGGTACGACTGTTCGTCCCACAGTGTCGAAGGTGTCTGTCCCAGATAACCGCTACGGTAGTCGCCGATACTGTCGGCCGTACACATCTTCGGGGCATCAGGATACCAGACGAACATCTGACGTGCGAAGTCAGTGAGTGTGGTACGTTCCAAAAGTCTTAGTTCATAGAAGACGTTCCACAGCGAAAACCACTCGTAAGCGTAGCGTATCCTGGTGACGAAGCGTACGGCCAATGTATCCCTCAGGCGCAGGAAGTCGATGGGTCGTCCCTGATGGAACCGCTTGAAAATCTGGTTTACGGGCTGCTGTTGTAACGCTCTGTCAGTATCGGGAATGCCTAAAAAGCGGTAGATGTCACGTTGTTTTTCACAGATGTTGCTGAACTGTCTTTTCTCATCGGAGCGAAGGTCGTTCAGCATGGCCGTCACTCCGTCTATCGCATCTTTGATATCATCAAGGGTCGTCATAATATAAATTTAAAGTTAGAGGTTATAATCAGTGCCACCCGCTGATAGGGTGGCACTGGAAGGGTTGCCTCATAATGGGGCTACGGAGTGAGCCCCGTCGTCAATCGGGCTCGACGGTGATCTCGTACTGATCGACTAAGCCGTCAACAGTTGAGAGGTTTAGGAGGTACGTTCCCACAGGGAGGTAGTCGAGGTAGTCTGTATAACTTTGACCGAGAGGCTGCCATATTGTGGTATTCAAGTAAGTTATCCCATTGCCCGTGATAGTGATGTTCAGCCATGTGGGTAAATCATTTGGGGTGATGACCAAATAGCCTGTGTTCTCATTCAAATATAGGTTGATAGAATACTGGGATGGAGTCCTAAAAGGAGAACCTGCAGCAAGTACTTTTCTGCTATGATATTTCTCCGCAAACATCTCCGATGGGGCCATCAACAGACCCACTAACAATAATAATATTAACTTCTTCATTTTGTTTGAGTTTAAAATAAACATTGCAAAATTATATAGAATCTGTATAAATGCCGCAAAACAAGCGTTTCAGTTTGTTTAAATGTATCTGTCTGTATTTTAGATTGTTATGTACTTTTTACATGCAAAAATGCTCTATACGAAACGCTTTATTATACAGAAAAGCGTAATAAGTAATGATAAGGCATAAAAAAGTCCTGTAAAAAATTTGTTTCTTCGAAAAAAAGGGTTAAATTTGCAGCACAATGAAGATAAAAGTAATATATCTATCAGCCTTCCTTCTCCTGTTGGCCGCTTGTAATGGTATTCAGGTTTCTGAAAAACTTGAATATGTTGACTCTTTGATAGTCAGAGAACAATATGATTCAGCCAGCGTTCTCTTGCAGGATGTGGCAGAAACAAAAATGACGGAAGAGGAACAGGCACATTATTATCTGTTGACTACACAGTTGAGGTATCTAACTAACCAACCATTACTTTCAGACTCACTGCTTGACTTGGCTATTACTTATTATAATAAGGTGGAAAATAACCAGAAACTTGCAAATGCATATGTTTATAAATCATACAGATCAAGAATAAATCAGGACTATCCGAAAGCCATATTGTATTGCAAGGAGGCAGAACGTCTGGCAATGAGCATCAATGACATACGCCTACAATTTAAAATTGTCGAGAACCTGTCTTACCTCAATGGTCTATGCGGGAATGAACTATTGCAACTTCAATATGCTCAAAAATCTTTGGATTTAGCCCAAAAAGTGCAAAACAAGAATTGGATAGCCTATTCATACAACAAAATCAGTTTTGCCTTTTATAACCTTGGTCAAGACGACAGTTCACATTTCTATATAGAAAAAACAATACCTTACATCGATTATGTAGAAGACGTAGATAAATCTACATTTCTTACGAACATTGGTCTTCTATATAAAGATAATGATTTGGAAAAGGCAAAAAGTTATTTTGAAAAAGCGTTAATATATGGCGAACATCCTGGGACGCTTGAGCATTTGGCCGACATCTATTTTGACGAAGGAAATAAGGAAGAAGCGTATAAACTTTGGAAGAAAGCCCTGACAAAAGATAGTAGATACGAGAAAGATAATCTTATTTATAGTATTCTATCCTACGACCTTGAGCACGGAAACATAGAGGAGGCCAGCAAAAACTTGGATGAAGTCATTGCTATTAAGGACAGCATCATCACTGTATTAAGGAATGATACTATCAAAGACCTGCAACTACGCTTCGACCACGAAGTAGCCATGCACGAGGTGGACAAAAAACTGATCAATACTCAATGGATACTTTTTGCTCTTGTACTCATCGCAGGAGTCATGACATTATACATCATTATCCGAAGAAAAAAGACAGAGACCTTACAAAGAGAACACCAGATGCAACTCTATGCCTATACCACAGAGATCAACCAACTGAAAGCCAACAAGGACAATACCCTGAACCGGATTAGAGACCTGGAAAGCCGCACGGATAAAGACAGTATAAGAATCAACGAATTGGAAGAAGAGGCAAAGAAGGCAGA
>JAGCPK010000049.1 GCA_017965725.1 Prevotella sp. | reverse complement strand
TTCAGCATGAGGTTTGAAGTGAGAAGCCCACCTGCCGTCTTGCTGATGACCATTGTACGCCAAGGACTCTTCATCTCGCCTTGAGCATACACTTTCACACCGTTCTGCCAAGGGGTAAGGGCAGTCAGCAAGCGAACATTGCCTCCCTCGCCATTACGCGGAGTCAGATTCATACTGGCATAATCCTCGAGTGCAGCCTCGTGAATGGAGAGAAACAAGTCTTTCTCATATTCGATTGTCAGAGGCGTACAAACGGTATCTTTCCTGCTCAAAAGGTCTGAGGTATAGATTCCTTCGAAATACTCTGTGTGGTTGGATGGGATCGACCATGCCTTGGCATCATGCGCCAAAGTAATCTCAGTCAATTCGTCTTGAACCTGAAATGCTTTTCCTTTAAGAAAATCTGGCAGGATATATCTGAAGCCGAATCCATCGTTAAACACACGGAACACCACTTGCATGGTACGACCTGTATGTTCACGGAAGTTGACAGTCAGTTCGTTGTAGTTATTACGTGTGGTTTCACATTCTCCCCAGGGCTGTGTCCAAGTCTCATCCTTCGTCGAACGGTTGACGGTAACCATCTTCGTATTGGCTCCCAGTTCACCATTGTCGAGGAGAAAACCCAAACGAGAGGGGGTGACAAGTACTCTATCCTGGTAGCTCACCATGTAATACGGTTTGTGACCCTTCACGCCGACGGTCACCGTCACGGCTCCGTCGGGTGAGGTCACCACTGTGCTTTTGGCATGGCATTCTGTGATGCCATACCCCCAAATATTACATACTAACATTACAAAACTAACAACTAACTTATTCATATAATCATTCATAATTTGGTTTTAAACCGCTTGTTTGTGATTTGCGAGTGCAAAGATAGACAGTATTCATCCCGAATACAAGCGCAACAAACAAATATCTAAATAGCAAAAAATGCAAATATTTGATTATAAAGCAATTATAAAAAACTATATTGCAAAATATCAAAACTAAATCAATCGCTATTTCCGCCAAAACAAGGTTAGATTTTTGGTGGTTCAAAAAAATATTTGTATCTTTGCCGAAGATTTAACAAACAATACGAACACAGGATGATGAGACGAATATGGATTATAATGTTTCTGTTTTTAGAAGCAGTACAGATATCTGCAAATGACAATTCGCGACTCTACCAGATGCTGGATAGTCTGATAGAGCAGTATGATCAGCTGACGGCAGAAAAAGAGCGCCGCGTGGCAACTATCAAGGAAGGTGTCAGGGGCATTGCTCTGACACCAGAACAGCAATACGACCTGAACCAGCGGTTATACGATGAATACGTGGCCTACAAATTCGACTCAGCCTTCTATTATATAGATAAGAACGTAACAGCCCTGCGCGAATCTGACGACCGGGACCGTTTTGCTGCCAGTGCCGTGCGTATGGCACATATTCTTTCTGTGACAGGTCTTTTCGACCGTGCCCGACGACTGCTCGATCAAGTAAACCCTGACTCTATCAGCGACCAGCAGAAGATTGCCTACTACACCCAGCAAAGCGAACTGAATCTCTACCGTTCAGAGATGGCGCAGTCTACCAACTATTTCTCCGACTACATCAAACGGGCTCAGTATTATCGTCAGCTCGCCATCCAGATTGCGCCCAAAGACAGTTATGACTATGTCTTCAACAAGGCCACATACATCTGCGAGGCAGGAGAAACAGACCAAGCCATACAGATTCTGGAAAAATACATGGTGAAACTCGAGGAGGGGACACGCATCTACAGTATTGTCACCAGCACCCTGGCCTATTTCTACCAAAAAAAACAGATGTGGGAACAGCAGGAGCGCTATCTGCTGTTAAGTGCTATCAGCGATGAGCGTAGTGCCATACGCGAAAATAACTCACTACGTTCGCTATCCGAAATACTGATGTCTCGAGGCGAAAACGACAATGCCTACCGTTATCTCTATCAGGCCATTAGCGAGGCACAATTTTACGGCAGCCGGCTCAGGATCATGCAGGTTGGACGTATGGCTCCACAAGTATTACAACTATATGACATGGAGCGCACCCAGACACAACAGCGCACCAACCTTTTCCTTGGCATCATCTCATTCGTATCCCTCATTCTCGCAGGTATCATCATCTATACACTCATACTCTACCGCAAAAAACATGCTGCAGGTCTGCAGATCATCGAGATGAACAAGGTTCTGGCTCACCACACGGAAGAGATAGAAAATGTCAATACCCAGATGAAAGAAGCCAACCGAATAAAAGAAGAATATATCGGACGATTCCTCGAACTGAGCAGTCTGCTCCTTTCCAATACAGAGCAGCGGATGAAAAAACTGAACCGTCTGGCAAGAGACCGTAAACTGGAGGAACTGTATGCAGAACTGAAAACCATGGAACCCGTAAACACGGGCATCCGCACATTCCATAGTCATTTCGACACCGCCTTCCTCAACATCTACCCCCGTTTCATCAACGAGGTTAATAATCTGCTTACCCCAGAAAACCGGTTCGCCTATGACGATGCTACGACAGCAAAACACCTGACCACAGAACTGCGCATCCTCGCGCTAATCCGATTAGACATTACCGACAACCAGAAGATAGCCGATATCCTGCGTTCCAGCATCACAACCATCTATACCTATCGTTCAAAGCTCAAGGCAAAAGCCATCAATAAAGACACCTTTGAAGACGATGTGCGTAAGATCTCTACCTACTGATAAACATTCAACGCCAGCCGCCAGGGCCGCCACCCATGCCGTTGCCACCCGAATAGGATGACAGACTGACACTGGAGCCGCCGC
>JAGCPK010000048.1 GCA_017965725.1 Prevotella sp. | reverse complement strand
CTCGCAGGACGCTATGACGTCTCTCCATCGAAGCGTGAGGGAGAGGCGCCCCAAGTATTCACCGTCAGCGAAGATGGTGCCTCCGTCTATTCCGCCTCGAAGATCGCCCGCGACGAGTTCCCTGATGAGGATGTCACCGTGCGTGGTGCCGTCTCCATAGGCCGTCGTCTGATGGATCCCCTCGCCGAACTCGTGAAGATTGATCCCAAGAGCATCGGCGTGGGACAATACCAACACGATGTGGATCAGACGAAACTCAAGCACTCGTTGGATCAGACCGTCGAGAGTTGCGTCAACAATGTGGGGGTCAACCTCAACACCGCCTCGCAACATCTGCTGATGTACGTCAGCGGCCTCGGACCTACCCTCGCCAAGAATATCGTGGATTATCGTAAGGAGAATGGAGCCTTCACCTCACGCTCCCAACTGAAGAAAGTGCCTCGCCTTGGACCTTCTGCTTTCCAGCAGTGCGCAGGATTCCTCCGCATCCCTGGAGCCAAGAATCCACTCGACAACTCCGCCGTCCATCCTGAGAGTTACGCCATCGTCGAACAGATGGCGAAGGATCAGGACTGCACCGTCGCCGACCTTATTAATAATAAGGAGAAGCGCGAGGCCATCGACATCAAACGATACGTGACGGCAGAGGTTGGCATCCCCACCCTCACGGATATCATGAAAGAACTGGAGAAACCTGGTCGCGATCCACGCCAACAGATAGAGGAGTTTGAGTTTGATTCCCGTGTCAACACCGTCGATGATCTCGTCGAAGGGATGGAACTGCCAGGCATCGTCACGAACATCACCAACTTCGGCGCCTTCGTGGATATCGGCGTCCATCAGGATGGTCTTGTGCATATCTCACAGATGGCCAATCGTCGCATCGCCCACCCCACCGACGTGGTAAAACTCCATCAGCACATCCGCGTCCGCGTCATCGAGGTGGATCGTCGTCGCAACCGCATCTCACTCAGCATGAAAGGACTCTCCTAACTAAACTAAAATTACAGGAGCCAATCGAGCAGGAAGGCGCAGTGGTAGGGTTTGTTGCCATCAATGGTATATTGAGGCAGCGTGCGCTGACCCCAAGTATCGACACCCCCGACACCGTGAACATTCAGGTCGATATTCAGATTAACGAAACGACCACACTGAATCTCATGGGGATGACCAGCGCCTTCAAGATCTTCCTCGCCATAGTCCCAAGCACGGATACAGAGCGGTTGACAGCCGTCGATACGGAGAACCCTTTGGTTACCATTGCCTATCTTGAACCAACGGACATCCGTGCGACAGCCATTATCTTGCGGATGGATATACTCTGTTTCAAATTCCGAGAGTAGCATCTTGTATTGTCCTACGAAGGCGCTGCGCTTACGATCCGGATAGTTTTCCCACGGACCACGACCGTAATACTCGATATTGGTATAGTCGGCAGGCAGTCGCATACGCATACCAAATTTGGGCAACAGGGGGATATCGGTTGTCGTAGGACGATAATCCATATCCACCTTGATGCGACCGTCTTGGATGATCGTATAGGTGATGGTCAGGTCTGCCCCAACAGGTAGCGTTGTCTCGCTGATGATTTTCAAGCCATCGTCACCGGCCTCTGTGCGGAATGATTGACTGGTACGCTTGGCAACAGCATCGCGCCAAGTGCCTAAACGCTGGGCGAACCGGGCAGCATGCTGATTGTCGTTTTCTGGTTTCCAGAAGTAAGACTCTAACGGACTCGTGAGCATCTCCTTACCATCCACGACCCAACTGACGAGAGCACCAGAACTATCAATAGTAACGGTTCCATGATCGGTATATGCAACAAGTCCTTGTGCCGTCTTTTGCACTTTCGCAGGTGTACCACCAAAGGCCGACCAGAATTCTTCTGGCTTCAGGATAAACTGTTCGCGGGCGATGGGAAAGTCAGTCTCTGCCCATGGTGTATCCTGACGCAGACGCGCATAGACATTCAATATCAACTCTGCCTCGTTGTAAGGATAATAGGGATAAGGTATCTCGAACTTGTCGCCATGAAAAATGGGGATTCCACCCGATACCAGTTCGCCATTGTGATAGACTTCACAATAGTAATCGTATTCATTGAAATCTGTAAAAGAATCCCGATTGATGATACGGATAGAGTCACCCTCTTGTATGAACGAGATAGGCTGATACACATATTGCACTTCGTAATAATGAGGATGGGGCTTACGATCGGGTGCTATGAGACCATTAATGCAGAAAGGTCCGTCGTTGGGCTTGTCGCCAAAGTCACCACCATAGAGATAACCCCTCTCCGAGGCGATTCCCTGATCCACCCAGTCCCAAATGGCAGCACCACAAATGCTGCTATCAGCATAGATGACATCCCAATACTCCTGCAGGTTACCCATCGAGTTGCCCATGGCATGAGCATATTCTCGCATCATGAATGGACGGTCGGAAATCCTGTGCGCCTCATCTCTCAGTTTGTCTGGCGTCAGATAACCATCATCGTAGATGGCTGAGTAACGGCGATCGGTATCGCAGAAAGGCAGGGCGATGGTATCGAGTGCCACAACGGCATCATGCATCGCCTTCAGGTTGGGACCGACGCCCCCCTCGTTGCCCAGGCTCCAGAGGATGACGCTGGGATGATTCTTGTCGCGCTTTACCAGTGACTCAGCCCGATCCACATGGGCTCTCTCCCACGCAGCATCCTCACCCATCTCACGGTTGGCATAACCATAGCCGTGGCTCTCCTGATTGGCCTCGTCCATGACGTAGATACCCCAACGGTCGCAAAGTTCATAGAGATATTCCCGGTCAGGATAGTGCGAGGTGCGCAGGAAGTTGATGTTGGCCTGCTTCATTAATCGGAGATCCTGCTCATAAGTAGCATCATCCACATAACGACCTGTTCGCGGATGGTGGTCGTGACGGTTCACACCACGCAGTTTCACGTTCTTGCCATTGATCTTAAACACCTCACCCACGCATTCCACACGTTTCACGCCCAGATGGTAGTCGAATGCCTCGTTATTCTTGCTATCTTTCATACCCAGTAGTTGAACGGTGTAGGGATAGAGCCAAGGCTTCTCTGCCGACCACAGACGAGGGGGTGTATCGTAGTGGAAAGTGAGTTCGACGGTCGTCGTATCACCCGCACCAAGTTTGGGGATGCGACAGTTGGTAACATTATGATGACTTGGATTGGTATTGACGCCATAGAGTTCGGGGCAGGCAATCTGCAGTTGGACCAAAAGATCCTGGGCGGCTTTCTTGCCGGTGTTGCAGACGGAGATACTGGCCTTGACGGTGAACTGCGAGAAATCATGATTGGGCACCGCTTCCACCTTATAGTCGGCAATATGCACCAACGGGCGCACCCACAACTGCACCTCGCGGAAGATGCCCGAGAGTCGCCACATGTCCTGATCCTCCAGATAACTGCCGTCGCTCCAGCGATACACTTCCACAGCGAGTTTGTTCTTGCCCTCACGCATGTATGTCGTCACATCAAACTCCGCTGGCGACATCGAATTCTGGCTATAACCCACCTTCTGACCATTGATCCACACATAGCATGCTGAATGAACACCTCCAAAGTGCAGGATCAGGTTTTTAGAGCGCATCTCCTTTGTCACGTCGATAAACGTCACATACGACCCCACAGGATTGCGGTTCTCGTAGGCAGTCCATTCTCGTGGTGGCTCGTCGGTTACGCTGGGCCTGTTACGTCGGAACGGGTAAGTCATATTGGTATAGATGGGTGTTCCGAATCCCTGCATCTGCCAGTTGCCTGGTACCGTAATCTTATCCCATCCGCTTACATCATAATCCTCACGATAGAAATCCACAGGCCGCTCTTCTGGATTACGGCTCCAATGGAACTTCCACTGCCCGTCAAGACTTACAATCTCTTTGCACTCCTTCCATTTCGAGGGCAGTTGCAACGTGGCGTGATAAGGCAGTTTGTTGACACCCAGTACGGCGGGGTTCTCCCAGTCGTGGATTTGAGCCTGTGCTGCTATACTCAACAGCAAGGCAACTATGGTCAGTATTCTTTTCATTTTTCACTTTTTATAGAGATGGTGGCTGTCGGCAGGCTGCTCTTGATGCTAACCTGAGCCTTACCTTTCTTCTCCGTGCTGCGCACAACCAACAGAGCACGCCCCTTCCAGGTGGTAACACGTGGTGAGGTATAAGGCTCACGGTCTTTCAGATCGGCAGAGGCAAAGGACAACAAAGTGCCTTGCCCTTTCACGATAGCCTCACAAGGAATGGCAGCATCGGGACAGACATTGCCCTTGCTGTCAACCACCTCAACGGTTATAAATGAAAGGTCCTGACCATCGGCAGTGATGACGTGGCGATCAGCGGTGAGTCGCAGACGAGCCGGTTCTCCTGCTGTACTGAGCGTCGCACGCTTTCCACCTGCTTCAGCACGCAGTGTTCCCGTTTCGTAGGGCACCGTAAAGACGGCCTTATATTCCGTTGCCTGACTGACAGCCTTGGTGCCAATGGGCTTGTCGTTCAGATAGAGTGTTACCTCAGGTGCTTTCGTATAGACCTCCACCTCAATGGGTTTACCCTCCCAGCCGGACCAGTTCCAACTTTCCCAGGTAGGCCATACGCTCCAGGCCGTCAGGTGGATTTTTCCACGATAGCCATCCGGCTCTTTCACAGCCAGATACAAATCCTTTGAGTCTTGCCACAGCATCTCTCGATAGTGACTGACAGGCTTGCGCCAACCGGTGATATCGACGTCACCGCAGTAGGCACCGTGCCAGTCGGGGATTCCACCTTCCACATAATGTTCGCCTCTCGTCTCTCCATCGTAATAATACCGTCCAATGCCCGACTCACCCAGATAATCGAGACCCGTCCATACGATGTCACCCACGATGTAAGGATAGTCGTGTACTAACTGACAGTTCTTGAAGGCGTCACGCGGATAACTCTCCGTCTGCAACATGACACGCTCGGGGTCTCGCCGGTGATCGCTGGCATGTTTGTGAATCATGTAATTATAACCCACCACGTCGAGCACCTCAGCGTGAGGGTCGTAGATCTCCCAGTCGCTGTCCCACGAGCAGAGCGCCTCTGTGACAGGACGTGTATTGTCCATCTCCATAATGGCCTGTTTGAGTTTCCTGGCGGTGGTGATCACACGGATATCCTTACGCTCCATCACCTCGTTGCCAATGCTCCAACAGATGATGCTGGGATGGTTACGGTCACGCTTCACCATCGCATAGATGTCGGCACGGTAACAGGAGTCAATGAGCGTTGAATAGTCGTAGGGCGTCTTTGCCTCGCGCCAGCCGTCGAAGGCTTCATCGATGACGAGCATGCCCAACGAATCGCAGGCATCAAGGAAAGCACGGGTGGTGGGATTGTGCGAGGTACGGATCAGGTTGAAGCCCGCCTCCTTCATCTGGCGCACCTTACGAATCTCTGCTGCGTCGAAGGCCATCGCACCAAGAACACCGTCATCGTGGTGCACGCAGGCGCCATTGATGAGCAGTGGCTTCCCGTTGAGCACGAATCCTTTCTCAGCATCGAACGAGAACGAACGGATACCGAACTTCACCCGTTGTACGTCAATCACCTGTCCTTTTTCCTTCAGTCTTACGATGGCCTCATAGAGATAAGGATTATCTGGCGACCACAGATGGGGATTGTTGATGGTATAGCCGAGGCTACAGACGGATGCTGCTTTGGGTGTCACCGTGGTGTATTTCTCCTTCCATATCCGCTTCATCTCTTCAGATTGCGGTGTCAACGTGAAGGTGCCGCCTTCAAAGGTCACTTCAATATCGTCAATCTCACGGGTTTCCAACCCTTCGTTCCTGATTGATACATTTATATTGAGTTTTGCCTGTTTGGCGCTAACCTCAGACGTCCAGACAATGACGGCGTTCTCTTCAATATGCAGGGCTGGCATCGTCTGCAGCCATACGTGGCGATAGATACCCGAACCAGAGTACCAACGACAATTGGGCTGCTGTGAGTTATCGACCTTCACCAGCACCTCATTCTCGCGCTTGTCATTATATAAATAAGGTGTCACGTCAACAGTAAAAGGCGTATAGCCGTAGGCATGCTGTCCTGCCTTCTGTCCATTGATAAAGATCTCAGCCTTCTGATAGACTCCCTCGAAGTGGAGTCTTACGATTCCAGCCTTGGGTGTTTTGAACGTCTTGCGATACTCACCCTTACCACCAGGATACCAGCCGCCACCCGTTCCTGTGGCACCTGTCGCTGGATTAGGAGCCTCGTAGATGTCCCAGTCATGAGGCAGGTCAACGCTGATGGTTTTGCCATCGTGAGAAAACTCCCAACCACTATCGAAGAGTGTTTTGGTCTGTGCCATAGTGCCCATGCATACACATAGCACCATTGAGATCATGAATAGTCGTTTCATATTTCGTTTTTTATTTTGTTATCACTTCTATATCCCCAAAGGCCATGCGCTCACCCTCAGCCAGCCGGTCGGCTTCAAGGCGGAGAATCTTGGCCTTGACGGGCGTGTCAAACTTGATAGTCTGCCAGATGGGGTTGTTTACGATATTCGAAAACTCTCCCGTGGCCAATTTCGTCCACTTCGCCCAATCGGTGGATGCCCAAAGGGTATAGTGAGTAATCATACCCTCTTTGGAATTCTGCGGAGGCAGGTAGCGGAAAGCGGTGATGGTTTGTTCTGTATCCCAGTCAATCATCATCTGCTTGGGACTGCTGAAGAAGTAGTGGAGGTTGCTACTGCGCTTCTCGCCGCTGTTAGGGATGTCAGCGGTCAGTTCAGGAGCCAGATACACGGAGGTATGCTTGATGATAGGATCGCACTTGGCATCGAGGATAGTAAATCGCAGGCTTGTGGCCTTGACGCTGGGGAAGCAGATGATGCGACGATGGCCGATGGTGGTCAGCCCGTCTGAACCCTCTACGAGTTCATCCTTCAGGGCAACCCATTTGCCGTCAACCTCAGCCTCCAATGCAAATTTCTTCACACGCTGACCATAACGGATATCCTCCTCAACTACGAAACGATTGAAGGTCGTAGGCTGTTCGAAAGTGATGATGGTTTCTAAGCCTTGTGTCTTTTTCTTGGCTTTCTTAGCGAGATCGGTCTTAAACACTTCCTGAATCATCTTGCTGAATGCAATGCCTCGCAAACTGTCCGTAGGATGAATACGTCCGTTGGGAGCGATGGGAAAATTCAACAGCAACGTCGAATTGCGTCCAACCGATTTATAATAGGTATCCATCAGTTTCGAGAGACTCTTCACATGTTCGTTCTCTGTCTCATGATAGAACCAGCCCGGACGGATGCTCGTATTCGTTTCGCCAGGCACCCACGAGTCACCATCTTCCAATCCATAGTGAAGCATAGACCACGACACTTCGCCATCATGGTTGAGTAGGCTCCAGTTGGTCTCTCCCACGTTGCCAGCCTCTGTGCCTACCCATCGCAGGTCACCACGGTCGCTGCCGTCATTCCAGATAAGGCATTGTGGCTGTAACTCGCGAATCATGCGGTAGGTCTCAGGCCACTCGTAGTAGGTTGTGCGGTCTATCTTGCGTGTCTCATTAGCACCGCCATACCAGCCGTCACCACCGTTGGCTCCATCGAACCACACCTCAAAGATGTCGCCATAGTTTGTGAGCAGTTCGCGCAGTTGGTTACGGAAATAGGTGACATATTCCGGCCGTCCATAGTCTTTGTGGTTCCTATCCCACGGCGATAGATAAACTGCAAACTTCAAACCCTCCTCATGACAGGCATCAGCCAATTCGCGAACCACATCGCCTTTGCCCTGCTTCCAAGGTGTGTTCCTGACAGAGTACTCTGTAAATTTCGAGGGCCACATACAGAAACCACAGTGGTGCTTGGCCGTAAAGATAATGCCCTTCATGCCCGCCTGCTTGCAGACTCGTGCCCATTGCCGGCAATCCAAATCAGAAGGATTAAACAATTCCAGCGTCTCATTGCCGAAACCCCATTCCTGGTCGGTGTATGTGTTCAGCGAATAGTGGATGAAGGCATACATTTCCATGCCTTGCCACCGCAACTGTTTCTCCGTCGGCACAGGGCCACATGGTATAAGTTTTGTTTCTTGGCCGGACGCGTGAATCATCGGCATGGCCATCAATATTGAAACAACAATCTTTTTCATTGATGCTATTGGTAGGTAATCTTTTGGATAATCTGACCAGGATCAACAATCGAAAGAGTAATCACGTGGTCTTTACGCGTTGTATCAAGGGGTAGCGTCAATACAAATTCCTTGCGGTTCTCAAGCACTTGTATCTTCCACTCACGCCCCCATTCCTTGAAGAGATTCTCACAGACCTCAGCTTTACCATGATCGACGCTGACAGAGAAGCGGTTGCTGCGGTCAGTAGCCACAGGCCACATCGGAACTACGGAGATGCAAAGAGAAACGGAATCAGCATTCTTTGGCAGAACAGGAATTGGAATGTCGATGCTGCCAGTAATCTGCAAGTCGAGCGGCTGCCCCATCTGGAGTGCTTTCCAGTCGGTACCAATGCCATCAAGCAGACGGAAAGGCTCTGATATGGCGAGCGATGCGAGATCGATTTGATGACAGAACTCCGGATGCCTCTGACTGTCGGGCAGACGGTAGGCATCGGTTGGTGTGTCCGTATATGTCGGCATTTGATGATAAAGTGCCGTATAGCCTGGTGTCACCTCCGAAATCATCTGGTTCCACTTGCCATCAAGTTGAGTATTATAGCGCCCAAGAAGTTTGTCTATCTCGCGACAGGCATCCTTCGACTGCTCGGCATACAAGACATTGCCCGTCTCATGGTTAGCCTGTGCATAGAGGAACTTACGGTTCATCTGGTAGGCAGAATGCACCGCATAGCCCAGCATCTCGAAAAGAGCGGGTCGCAGTTCGGGTGACAACTCTTGCTCGATAGCATCATAGGCAAAGCAGATATCTTGATAATCTGTCAATCGCTTTTGAGCCGTACCCGTTTGGAAGGAGAAATCGGTATCGTAGAGACGGCTATACTCCTTCGAGTCCCATTCCATCTCATAGCCCATAAATTCTGGCTTCCGGTCCCATGCCAGCCGATAGTAGTTGTCGAGGATAAACTGGAATGTCGGCAGATGCTTCTCACCAAACACCTTTGCCAACCACTGAGCTTG
Organism: Prevotella sp.; assembly: GCA_017965725.1. Classification (GTDB taxonomy): domain Bacteria; phylum Bacteroidota; class Bacteroidia; order Bacteroidales; family Bacteroidaceae; genus Prevotella. Next base: position 20,870 of record JAGCPK010000048.1, on the reverse strand, counting down.
ACGGGTATTTGCATTCTCATAACTGAACGAACGGAAGTCATAGGCCATATCCATGAACATCTGCATCTCCACCTCCATAGGCTTGATGTCACCCACATTGAGCAGCCAGTAGCGGTCAGCACCAGCGGTATAGGCTTTGAGCAGTTCCTCATACATCAGCATGGGGGCTGTGGTTGAAATCCACAGGTTATCATGGGGTACACCGCAATAACTCAGGTGATAATATACTCCACTGTGACCGCTACGCTGTTGCTCTGTCGCGTTACTAATACGCTTCATATAACCATAGTTGTCATCAGGCCATACGAGGGTTATGTCATCAGGCACACGCAGACCGGCGTCGTAGATGTCGAGTGTTTCCTTGTAGGGCACAAAGATCTGCGGCAGTTTCTCGGCCTTCTTATGTTTATATCTCACAAGTATCTCGCGCTGCTCAGCCATGACTTTCTCCAGCGTCCTGGCACGGTCTCTTGGGTCAGTACTGCCCTTCATCGCCTCATCGTGCAGACCACGCAAACCCATCGTATAGATATTGTCGTACTGGGCGGTCTCACGGATGCGGTCATCGAGTTTCTTCAGGATAGTTGCACTGTTGGTCTCATAGTTCCATTCGCCGTCACGCGCCTTGTCCCATTCCGAGGGGGCTGCATTGTTGAAAAGAAGCGGTTCGCAGTGGCTGGTAGTAATCATGATGCCCCACTTGTCGGCCATCTTCTGACTCTCGGGATGGCTGTAGAAAGCACCTGTGCAGGAGTGCATGGCAGGGGCAAGCATATTGCCCTTCAGACGGAGAATCAGTTCGCAGACGCGGTCGTAGGTCTTGGGGCCGATATCGCCCAACTCTTTTTCGAAGGTCTGCGCCGCCCATGTCTTCAGTCCCCAGTCCTCATCGTTGATGAAGATGCCTCGATATTTCACGCTGGGCGACTGGCTGATGTAGTTCTCCGCGTATTTATAGACACGTCTGTTGGCTTTATCAATGGGAACATCGGCAAACCAGTACCACGGACTGACACCTATCGCCTCACTTACATGTAGTACACCGTAGGCCAGACCACGTGCATCAGAGCCAGTAATAGTGACGTTACCATCTCTCGTGTCGATGGCATAGCGCTCCCAAGTATCTCGCAGTTCACGGTGACGGCCAGTCTTCACCACCGTACCAATGGTAATCAAGGCTCCGCTGACCTTCTGGGTTCTAATCCCAGGTTTCGTGCCCGAGACACGCTCAATGTCATCTGCCAATACCTGCGCCATCTGCTTCACCAGCGGTACGTCATCTTCATGATAAACAATAGTTGCTTTAGCCAGATTTACGGCAAACGTCTTTTGCTGGGCATTTGCAAATCCTGTCATCAGGCAGCATACGATACATGTTGTCAATAACTTCTTCATTATCTTTCTTTTTATAATTTGGCTACAAATTTACGATTTTTCCATCAATAAAGCAACAAATGAAGAAAAAAAACCCCACCCTGCAAAATCGTCCCCAGATTCGGTTTGAACTTTTGCAGGGGTGGCAAAAGTGTGCCATGGATTCGGCTTGAAGTTTTGCAGGGGTGGCAAAATCGTCCCCAGATTCTGGGCATAAGAATGCAGGGTATGCAAAAACATGCCTGAGATTTCGGGCAAGCCGTACCCCAGGGGGCAAAACCTTGCCCTGAAATCAGTTTGGACTTTTGCACGGGGTGCAAAACCTTCCCCCAGATTCTGGCAGACTTTTGCACGGTGGGGGAAACCTTCCCCGAGATTCAGTTCATATTTTACCCCGGTGGAAATTTTATGCCTGAGATTTCAGACAGACCATACCCCAGTGGGAATTTTATGCCTGAAATTCGGTTGGGATTTCCCCCGGTGGGGTAAACCTTGCCCGAGATTCAGGGCAGGTTTTACCCCACCGGAAGCAAGGCGCATGGGTCAGTCTGTAACAGCCTGGCTGCGCAACAAGAACGAATAATCAGCCGCGCGAGTTTCAAAATTAGCAAAAAATGTTTCAGAGTCAGCAAAACCTGAATGCGTCCGACATTCGGGTTTTGTTTTTTGGAGGGATTTGCTTATCTTTGCAAATAAAGATACGAAACTTAAAAACCTAAAATAACTTATGCAGACAAGATTCAAGAAAGGTGCTAAGATTTTCGACATTGTGATTACTGCCCTGGCAGGTATGTTCTCGGTTGGCACGATGCTCTATGGCGTGTTTTATTTCGGACTGGGCGAGGCGTGGCCCGAACTGGTGCTTAATATGTTCTACATCGCCTGTCTGGTGATGATCTGGATGTACTTCTTCAACCGGCTCGACAGCCTCCATTTCAATTACTGGTGCTCCGTCTCTGTGGGCATGACGGTGCTGCTGCGCGACATCCTCTTTGCGCCACCCCTGGCCTTCTACGCTCTGCATCTGGTGTGTCTCACGCTCTCGGTGCTGTTGCTCTGCATGCTCACCTATTTCTATGCACGCAAGAACTGGAAGAGTTATACTAAGCGCAATCTGTGGATGATCTGCATCATCGACATGCTCATTGCCGCACTTTACAACTACGACATCTATATTGAACCCTTCAGCGAATACACCAACTATATGCTGACGGAGATCTGGATACGCCCCACCATCACCTACGGCCTCGTGGCCTGTTTTGTGACGGAAGTAGAGAAGAAAAACTCATAAAGTGTGACACTTTATGTGCGGGCATCAGTTTTGTCATCTATACGAGTGCAAAGATACAGGTTTTTTTGGAAGTTACAGAAATATTTCTTAACTTTGCAGCAGATAATATCTTTAACGTAAATGGAAATGAAAAAGTTATTGGTTTCTGTAGTGGTGGCTTGCTCAGCCATGGTGATGCTGAGCGGGTGTGTCGTGTCGGAGGACAAGTTGACAGACAAGGTGATGCAGGGTATCGTGGAGTATGAACAGGAGCAAGGAAAACGTCTGGTGGTGACAGACCTGAAACTGGAAAAGAGCGAGGGAAACAACTACAAGGGTGTGCTGACAGGTAGGCTCGACGGTGTGGACGTGGTCTATGACGTAACCGTCGATGATACTGGCAGTGACTTCGACGTGGATTGGGAACTGAGGAAATAACACTTATTGGCTATACAGGTAACATACAGAAGAACAAGCCGGTTGTCGATGCGCATTGTGAAGAATGGCGATGTGCATGTGTCTGCCCCTATTGGCCTGCCCCAGAAGAAGGTGGTGGATTTCATTGAGCAGCACCGTGACTGGATAGCCAAGGCCAGAAAGAAAACTACAGAAAGAGAGGAAAAACGCACAGCCTTTTACAACCAGTTGCCTTTGAAAACAAAGGCTCAGAAAGATGAGGCTCTGACGAGAGTAAAGGCTCTGGTGGAGCCGATGATTGAAAAACACGCAAAAGAGATGAATGTCAGTCCTTCCACCGTCATTTACAAACCAACCATCTCGCGCTGGGGACAGTGCAACGTGAGAAACCGTTCCATCTGCATTTCCACCTATGTATTGCTGTTACCTGAATGGTGTGTGGAGCATGTGGTTGTGCACGAACTCTGTCATCTGCTGGAGCCAAGCCATAATGCCCATTTCCACGCACTGATGGATAAATACTTCCCCCGTTGGCGAGAGGCCCGCAGGGAAACACGCCGGACAGGCGACAAACGATGACACTGGCTGATTCCTACCGTGATTACTCGTTATCGAAGAGGTTGCCAATCTCGGCTATCTCGTCCTCGTCGAACCAGCGCGATAGTTTCGCCCTCGCCTGTTCCACAATCTCTGGATCAATGCCCGTCCATACCTTCTTCAGCACATAGAGAAGTACGGCAAGGTCGTCGGTGAGTCCTGCGATGGGAATAGCATCGGGAATGACGTCCAAAGGACTGATCATATACCCTAAAGCACCGATGATGATAGCCTTATCTTTCTTGCTCACCTTGTCGCTCTGCAACGTATAATAGAGGATCAGGGCTGCATATACCAATTTGGCTCCTGCACGTTTAGCGATGCGTTGAATCTTCTCAGCAAAATCTTTTTTCGAGAACTTCTCGCCATAATTCATAAAATCAGGTAATTCCATATTTCAATTTACAATTTAAGAATTTACAATTTATTGGATGATTCTGATAATTCTGATCCCAGTGTGAGAGGGATGCTTTCGAAGATACTGGTAGAGCGTCATCGGCTCCTCCACCACCTTCTTATGCAACTGAGAGGCGTTGAGCAGATGGAGTCCATCCTCGCGCCAGACAGCAAAGCCCAGGTGAGCGATGTCGAGACCCGCCTTGTTGCAAGTGATGGCGATGATGTCGCCATCATGGACAACCTCGCGCATGGCAGCGGTATTCTTCACCTCCGACTTAGGGATGTAGCGGAATTGACTCCCACTGATACGCTGCTCCATTTCTGCGATTTCAGGAATATACTCAGGATGCTCACGCAGGGCCTTGTAACTCCTGGGATGCTGACTCATATAGTTGACCTTGACTGTCTGCACAGCGGTAAACGGTGGGGTTGGCTCTTGAATCTCGCTGACGATGCCAGCCTTGGAGTTCTCCACAATCCAGTCGGTGAAATAATGGATACGCGAAGGATAGCGGTCGATGATCCCGTTGCGGTAGCGCATGTGGCGGAGGTTCTCCTGGAAAGCCCCAAAGGTGAACTGCTTTTGATAGACACAGAGTGTGAGAGCGGTGACGGTCTCCACCAACGTGGTACAGTCGAGTTCGCTGGTATTAATCACCAATTCCTCTTCATCATTCACCTCAAGGGTATGGGCTACATAAGGCACATCCAGAAACTGACGGGCAAAGAAGAGCGGGAAATTGGTCTTGGAAGACTGTTGACGGGCTTGTTTGAGCAGAGCCTCAACAGTAATCCTATACTCTGGTTTCTTGGTATCAACAGACTCGGCAGATTCGGCAGCAGGTACAAGCGTATCAGCCACAGGAACAGTTGCCTCAGCAGACTTGCCCCCGTTGGCACACGACTGCATCGGACAAGCCAGGATGCAGACTCCTATGCACATGACCATTACTATATATCTTCTCATCCTTTCTGTTTCCTATATTTCTTCTTAAGTACGAAATTATAACCTACATACGCATTCAGTGAACCAAACATATTATTGGCCTTGAAGCGCGAGGTATGGTAGTTATTGCTGCGTATAACCGCATTCCATCCCACATACCAGCGGGTATTGTTATAGACCATGCCAAGGCGCCAGATGCCGTCGAGATTGACCTTTGCGAAGTCAAAGCCCCGCTTCTCGTCAGCCGACTTACCGTAACTGGTCTTATAGGCAAGGGCCGCCTGTGCACTGGCACATAAGAGCCAGTTCTTGGCGAACACCCAGTTGTAGGCATAGCCTGCCGACACGCTGAAATCACTGTACTTCACATTGAACACCATGCTGCTGTCCAACTTCACGTCCAATCCTGTAGGCACATGACTCATAATGGTCGCGTTGAGTTGTTCGAAATCGACATCCAGCGTATTCTTGGTGAAGCCTGCACCCGCCATCCACGTTCCGCAACTGACTTTCTGACAAGTACTTTGTGCAAAGGCAGCGGGATAGGAAAACCGCCCGTGGTTGAAGATGTAATAGGCACTGGCTCCCGTGATGCCTACCTTGACTCCCGAGAAGGGTGTGCCCTCGAAGAGTTCGCTATCAACATCAGGACCCAGTTTCACATCGCGGATCTTATAGTCACTACCCGTCCTGCGATAGAAGAGATCGATTCCTACCTGAGACGAATAGATGCTGAAATCAAACTCCTTCTTCAATCCGTTCTGTGAGAACCCGATGTTCTTGATGTCGAAGGTGTAGCCAAAGAAAAACCACCGCCACCCGAAATAGGGACCAATCTTTGTCTGTCCGTCGGGAGCCAGCGAAATACTCTGGCCATTGCTGCCGATGACGAAGTTCTCGTAGGTGCGGGTAACCTGGGCCATCACCGTGAACTCATAGTGCTGCGGCTCGATGTAATCATCATTCAGACGGTCGAAGCCTCGGATGGTCTCACGAATCTTGTCTATCTCGTGAGGTTTATAGACAGAATCAACAGACACCGTATCCATCAGTTCCATCAGATTATCATCGGCCATCGCCCCGACAGCCACCCACATCATCAGGATTATCAGCCAGTGTCTCCGCATCACCTCCTCAGAATTTGCCTAAGATACGGTCCATCGCCCAATTGACTGGCGTGGCAGACACACTGGTACAAGTACATACGGCAATGCCCTGCAGATGTTCTATCACGTTCTTGATGAGCGGATACTGCACGTATGGCGGATTAGGCACGGTGATGCTCTCATCGCCCTTACTGGTCTGAAGACGGATGGGCGTATAGTCAAAGATCGAAAAACTTACAAGTCCTTCCGTACCGATAATCTCAATACAGTCTTCACGGGCACTCTCATGGGCTACATAGCACCACGAGCCACTGCCAGGCAGTCCGTTTTCGAAACGGAAACTGGCACTCACGGAGTCTTCTGCGTCGTAGAATCCGCCACGGTTGGCACAGATACCACGCGCTTCAAGGATGACACCGAACATATCCTGCAACAGGTCGAGTTGGTGGGGCGCCATATCATAGAAATAACCGCCTCCCGCAATCTCCGGCTGGAGTCGCCAAGGCAGTGGAGTACCATTCTTAATTGCCTCAGCATCAGCAGTTCTAAGCGGTTCGGTATAGCGAATCTGCACGTTCAGAATCTTACCAATCTGTCCGCTCTTCACAATGTCCTTTACCTTTTGGAAATAGGGCAGATAGCGACGGTAATAGGCCACGAAACAAGGAATGCCCGTCTGTTCGGAGATACGGTTGATGCGGGCACAGTCCTCGTAATTGGATGCCAACGGCTTCTCCACATAGACAGGCTTGCCTGCCTTCATCGCCATGATGGCATAGGTGGCATGGCTCGATGGCGGTGTCGCCACATAGACGGCATTCACGTCGGGGTCGTCTATCAGGCTCTGGGCATCGGTGTACCATTTCTGGATACCATGAAGCACGGCATAGGTACGGGCACGTTGCTCCGTGCGGCTCATCACCGCCACCACGCTGGAACCCTCGACCTCGCTGAAAGCGGGGCCGCTCTTCTTCTCCGTCACTTCACCGCATCCGATGAATCCCCACCTTAATATCTTCATAAAATGTTTTAATTTCTTCTAACAATGGTGCAAAGTTACGAAAAAACATTGTACCTTTGCACGTATATTTTAAAAATATAACATGTTTTATGGAAAATCTGAAGTTGTTCCTACGTCGCAGATGGTATTGGATACTGCTCTATGCCTTGTGCTATAGCGGTCTGACCACACTGGTGATCTACCAGTTCACGCTGGTGCCGAAACTGCCGATTCTGGTGGCCATCCTGCCCATATTACTCATACCGCTGTTCTATTTCGGAACCTTGTTGTGGATAGGTCTCAAACGCCATAAACTAACTCGAAAGTTAGCCCAACGGCTTACAGAGTGTACTGGGGTTGCCCTGTTGACTACCGTTGTCACCATCCTGCCTGCCGTCATCCTCTCACTGGCAAACACCCAGGCACATATTGGCGAATTCTTTGGCGACAAACTGGGGCTACCCTCTTATATGCTGTGGATGACGTTGCTGGTACTGCTCATCTCCGGGTGCATACAGGCCGCCACCACTATCCTCTCCTATCAGCCTGCCAAACAACTCTATCAGGAAACAAAGGAAAAGAAAGAAGATAAAGCATGAAAAAGATATTATTCATCGACCGCGACGGTACGCTCATCGAAGAGCCACAAGACGAACAGATAGACAGTTTCGAGAAGTTGAAGTTCACGAAGGGTGTCTTCCGCAACCTTGCTTTCATCCGTCAGCATACTGACTTTGAGTTCGTGATGGTGAGCAATCAGGACGGACTGGGTACCGACGCCTTCCCCGAAGACACTTTCTGGCCTGTGCATAACTTCATCCTCCAGACATTGGAGGGCGAAGGCATCACCTTCGACGAGATACTCATCGACCCGCATTTCCCAGAAGACAATGCGCCAACCCGCAAGCCGAACATAGGACTGGTGGAGAAATACATCAACAATCCCGACTACGACATCGCCAACTCCTACGTGATTGGAGACCGCGAGACGGATCGTCTGTTTGCAAAGAATATCGGTTGTAAGTCGCTGATTCTGGGCGACGAGGGTATGTCGTGGGATAAAATTTGCGAACTACTCTTTGCGGGTGAACGTACGGCAGAGGTGAAGCGTACCACCAAAGAGACCGACATCTATATCAAAGTGAATCTCGACGGCACTGGAAAGTGCGATATCTCCACAGGCTTGGGCTTCTTCGACCATATGCTGGAACAAATCGGTAAACACGGGATGATGGACCTCACCATCCACACGAAAGGCGACCTGGAGGTGGATGAGCACCATACCATCGAGGACACCGCCATCGCCCTTGGCGAGTGCATCCTCACCGCCCTTGGCGACAAACGGGGTATCGAGCGTTACGGCTACTGTCTGCCAATGGACGACTGTCTCTGTTCGGTAGCCCTCGATTTCGGGGGCCGTCCCTGGCTGGTATGGGATGCAGAGTTCAAGCGTGAGAAGATTGGTGAGATGCCCACGGAAATGTTCCTGCATTTCTTTAAGAGCCTCAGCGATGCTGCCAAGATGAATTTGAACATCAAGGCCGAAGGAGAAAACGAGCACCACAAGATAGAAGGTATCTTCAAGGCCCTCGCCCGTTCGCTGAAGATGGCCGTCCGTCGTGACATCTACCACTACGAACTACCAAGCACAAAAGGCATGCTCTAGAAATGATTCAGCCCCTCTCCATTGAGAAGGGCTGAATCCTTATATATCGTATTTGTTCTTGCGTTTTTCGGCCTTGCGGGGCGCGCTGGGATGGAAACCGAGATGCGGTGTCTTTACTCCCATATAACCCTGATAACGCTGACGGATCTTAGCCACGTAATCAACGGTCTCAGAACCGCGCATATAGCCATGCTTCACGATGGGGTCATTGTAATACTGGGGGGAAGCCAGTTTTAAGACATACTCCGACACATCGCGCCAACGGTGAGGATTCTTACCGTCTCGCTTCGCCAATGCCATCGCGTCACGGATATGGTGGATGCCACCGTTATAGGATGCCAAGATAAAGTTGGTACGTTCCACACGGTCCTTGATATCTGATAATTTCCCTTCAAGTTGTCCAAGATATTTCGCAGCAGCGGCGATATTCTGTTCGGGGTCATACATCTTGTCGCGAGGCAATCCTAAAAGGTCTGCCGTACCAGGCATAATCTGCATCAGTCCTTTGGCACCCGCAAAGGAGACAGCCTTGGGATCGAACGTCGATTCCTGATAGCATTGGGCTGCCATCAGACGCCAGTCCCAACGAATAGTCTGCGAGTACTGCATGAAGAGTTTGTCGTAATGGGAGATAATGCCGCCCTTCTTGTCGAGCATCGGTGAGAAGACATGACGCTTCACACGTTGGACGGTCAGAAGAGAGGTTTCTTCCTTGCGAACCTCTTCTATCATCTCGGGCTTATACCAGGCTGTGAGTTCTTCCGCCAACATTGGTTTGTCGGGACTTACTTCCAAATGACCGGGTGTTGGCCATGCAACGATATCTATCTGTCCCTCAGAGAATTTAGCCGCAAGTTCTAAAGAATCGCGACACACTTCCACACGGATAGCCACACCAATTTTGTCTGCCAGTCGTTGCACAAGGAGATACTGCGTCCCTAAGTGCTTACCGTGATAATCGTAGTAGGTCTGGGGTCCGCTGATAGTAGCCAGAATCATCTGTCCGCTGTGTTGTATCTCGCGCAAGTCAAAGTCTTCAGAGGTCTCTACGGAGTCGAGTACCTCACCCCATGGTGTGACGATGCGCTCCTGCTTCTTTTCCATGCAGGACACCAGCAACAGAACTGCCAACAAAAGCGAATATTTATTTAAAAACTGTACCAATCTGTGAAATCTATGGCTATTTTCGCTGCAAAAGTACGCATTTTCTTGCACAATCGCACAATTTTGAGTAATTTTGCACCGAATTTTAAGAGAATATTAGACTTTAACGTAATATGTTAAGAATCGCAGTACAGTCAAAAGGACGACTTTTCGAAGATACGATGAATCTGCTTGCAGAGGCAGACATCAAGGTGAGTGCATCGAAGCGTACGCTTCTGGTACAGTCGAGCAATTTCCCCTTGGAGGTACTCTACCTCCGCGATGATGATATTCCACAGAGTGTGGCCAGTGGTGTGGCTGACATTGGTGTGGTGGGTGAGAATGAGTTTGTGGAGCGTGGCGAGGATGCAGAGATCGTCTCACGGCTGGGCTTCAGCAAATGCCGTCTCTCATTAGCCATCCCCAAGGAGATCAACTATACAGGTGTGGAGTGGTTCAACGGCAAGAAGATTGCCACCTCCTACCCTGCCATCCTGAGCCAGTTCCTCGATAAGAACGGCATCAAGGCCGAGATTCACGTCATCACCGGCAGCGTGGAAATCAGTCCGGGTATCGGACTGGCTGATGCCATCTTCGATATTGTCAGCAGCGGTTCAACCCTCGTAAGCAATAACCTCCGAGAGGTGGAGGTAGTGATGAAGAGCGAGGCCCTGCTCATCGGCAACAAGCAACTCACGGCAGAGAAGCGTGAGATATTGGAGCAGATGCTGTTCCGCTTCAAGGCCGTAAAGGATGCCGAGGACAAGAAATATGTTCGTATGAATGCGCCCAAAGCCCGTCTGAAAGAGATTATTGATGTATTGCCCGGTTTGAAGAGTCCCACCATCATCCCTCTGGCTGATGAGGAATGGTGCTCTGTTCATACTGTGCTCGACCAGAAACAGTTCTGGGAGATTATCGGCAAACTGAAGGAGATGGGGGCACAAGGCATCCTTGTCACCCCGATTGAAAAAATGATCCTTTGACATTAACTATCAAACATTAAAGGTTACATTTCAGAAATGAAAATAATCAGGTATCCGAAAAAGAGCGAGTGGCAGAAGATTGTGGAACGTCCACACTTGGATGTGTCACAACTGAATGCAACGGTTGCTTCGGTGCTGGCAGATGTCCGTCAGCGTGGCGACGAGGCCGTGAAAGGCTATGAACTGAAGTTCGACCACGTCGATTTGCCTTCGCTCGAAGTGACCAAGGAAGAAATCGACGAGGCTGAGCAGACCGTCAGCGAGGAACTGAAGAAGGCAATCCGTCTGGCCCACGCGAATATCAAGACTTTCCACGAGGCACAACGTTTCCGTTCAAAGAAGGTAGAGACGCAGCCAGGTGTCACCTGCTGGCAAAAAAGCGTCGCCATCGAGAAGGTTGGACTCTATATCCCCGGTGGCACCGCCCCACTCTTCTCTACCGTCCTGATGCTGGCCACACCCGCCAAGATTGCCGGATGCAAAGAGATTGTGCTCTGTACGCCTCCCAACCGTCAAGGCAAGGTGAATCCCGCCATCCTGATGGCTGCCCGTATCGCTGGGGTCAGCAAGATTTTCAAGGCTGGTGGCGTACAGGCGATTGGTGCTATGGCCTATGGAACAGAATCTATTCCGAAGGTGTATAAGATCTTCGGTCCCGGCAACCAATACGTGATGGCCGCCAAACAACAGGTAAGTCTTCATGATGTGGCTATAGATATGCCTGCAGGTCCATCGGAAGTCTGCGTAATTGCCGACGACACAGCCAATGCGGAGTTTGTGGCTGCCGACTTGTTGTCGCAGGCAGAACATGGCATCGACTCTCAGGTATTCCTGATTACCACATCGCATAAAATCATTGACGATGTACAACAGGAGGTGAGTCGTCAACTCGACCTGCTATCTCGCAAGGAGATAGCCCAGCAGGCTCTGGCCAATAGTGTCTTCGTCGTGGTAAGGGATATCCACGAGGCCATCGAACTCTCGAACACCTATGCCCCAGAGCATTTGGTCATTCAAACAGAAGACTATGAACAGGTTGCCTCGAAGATTGTCAACGCAGGCAGTGTCTTCCTCGGGAAATATGCCTGTGAGAGTGCCGGCGACTATGCCAGCGGCACCAACCACACCCTGCCAACGCATGGCTACGCAACAGCCTATAACGGTGTAAACCTCGACAGTTACTGTCGTAAGATCACCTTCCAGCATCTCACAGAAGAAGGCGTGAGGAATATCGGTCCTGCCGTAGAACTGATGGCAGAAGCCGAACAACTCGATGCCCACAAGAACGCCATGACTGTAAGAATCAAATCCCTAGAATAACCCCAAATAATATGAAACCCTTAGAAGAACTGACGAGAAAGAACATCTGGAATCTGGCACCGTATAGCAGCGCAAGGAACGAGTATGCCGGCAGGGAGGCGCATGTATTCCTGGATGCCAACGAGAATCCGTATAATGCCCCATATAACCGCTATCCCGACCCCCTACAACTGGAATTGAAGGATGTCCTTTCGAAAGTGAAGGGTGTTCCCGCAGAGAATATCTTCCTCGGCAACGGTAGCGATGAGCCCATCGACCTCGTCTATCGCTGTTTTTGCAATCCCGGGAAGGATAATGTGGTGGCCATCGAGCCCACCTACGGCATGTATAAGGTCTGTGCCGACATCAACGACATAGAATACCGTCCTGTCATGCTCGACGAACAATTCCAAATCACAGCAGACAGACTCCTTGCCGCTACTGATGCCCATACGAAACTTATCTGGATCTGTTCTCCTAACAATCCTACGGGCAACCATCTTGTACGTGAAGAGATTGCTAAGGTGATTGAGTCTTTCGAGGGTCTCGTCATCGTGGATGAAGCCTACAGCGACTTCTCCACCCAGCAGACTTTCCGGTCAGAAATTCTGAAGCGCCCCAACCTTATCGTGCTCAACACGATGTCGAAGGCCTGGGGTTGTGCAGCGATTCGCCTCGGCATGGCCTTCGCCTCACAAAAGATTATCTCTATATTTAATAAGGTGAAGTACCCCTATAACGTCAATCTTCTGACTCAAAAACAGGCTCTCGAAGCCTTGAAGGATCCATTCGAAGTCGATAAGTGGGTGAAGATCTTGTTGGAAGAGCGCTCTAGAATGATGGAAGCCTTCAAACTCCTGCCTATCTGCGAGAAGGTCTATCCTACCGATGCCAACTTCTTCCTGGCCAAGATGACCGATGCCCCGAAGATCTACAACTATCTGGTCGATCAGGGCATCATCGTGCGCAACCGCCATCGGGTACAACTCTGCCAGAACTGTCTCCGCATCACCATCGGTACCAAGACAGAAAACGGAGAACTGATAGCAGCCCTCCGTCAATACGCATAAGAAGAATTCATCTATATCATTCTCTGTCTCGATGAATAATGGTTCTGGTTTTTCCATTATTCATCTTAATAATCATGACGCCCTTGTGGTTGTCATCTACACGACGTCCATTCAGGTCATAACGCCTTGAGATCCCACCCTCGTCGAGCATCACAGAATCAATTCCAGAGATGGTATTCTGAACGTCATCGTAGAATGCATCGGCATTGCTGGCCGCTGTAGAGGCATCCGTGACAAAGGTAAGCAATACCGTAGTCTGCGTAGCAATGTCGGTTACAACCTGTGTAACGGCGACATCGATATCATCGAGAATCTTCTTCAGATCGTCCATCTTTTTGTTCAAGTCTTTCACCTCATCGAGAGTAGTGGCTTCGGAGAGAGACTTCTCCATATTGCCAATACCTGTCTCAGCATCCTTGACAGACGCCTGAGCTTCAGCAATTTTCACCTTCAAACCACCCTCTTCTTCTGTCAAGGCTGCAAGTTGCTGAGTGAATTCTTCGTTTTTGGCATTCAACTCCTGAAGTTGTACCTTGAAAGCAGCAATCTGCTCTTCGGACAAGACATTGGCAGACGACGAAGTCATGAGAGAATCTATTTCCACGGACTTTTTCTTCAGGGAAGCAAGGGTCTCATTGCTCTTCTCGATGGCTGTAGATAGCTCTGCCAGGGCAGCCTCACCCTTGGTGATTCTGTCATTTGCATCCGTAAGACTCGTCTTCAACTCATCAATGGATGTCTGCACATCTTTCTTCGCTGCCTCAAACAGTAACACCTGACCTAAGGCAATCTTAATCTGTGTTTCCGAAACATCTAATAAGATATAGAACTCATCAGACCGCTCATTCTGATACCATACTTCAGTCTTTGCCTTTTGGCTGATTGGTATAATCTTATATTGTCCTGGCTGCAAATCAGACATAGTTAGCGTAAATGGCACGTTGTCTGTATAGCCATTAGGTGAATAGTTTGAGACTGCATATTTTACGCCAACTTGCTTGATAAGGCTATCATCTTTATACAAACCCAAAGACAGTTGGACATTATAAGTATTCATCAAACGCGACATGACATTATAAGCCACTGTGAATGACTGTGTCTTGGGGATTGTCAATGCCTCCGTTCCCCCATTCACTGTCAGAGCAGTCGTAGCCAACCTCACCGTCTCCGTTATTGGACCGGCATCTTTATAGTCTATGCCGACAATAGCATCCTGTCCGTAATTATAGGCACCGGAACCTCCACCAGAACCTTCTACTGGCGGATCCATGGCTGACAATAAGAAGTAACCATCAGGACTCTGATGCAGTTGTCCCCATCCCCAGTTCACATGGAAGAAACCATTATCATCATATCCGTCAAGCACAAAAGCATGACCTTGTTTCGTAGCAGAATCATCTGAGGTCTGTCCACCATAGATGATTGGGCGACCTGATGTCAGTTCCTGATACAGAATGGCCTCCCACTCATCATTGGTATAGCCCCAACGCTGCCTGTAGGTAACAGTCTGTGCGTAACCGAAATATTTCTTCAAGGCATCAGCCACTTTACCATTTTGGGCTCCAGAACTGCTACTAGAATACACTGTTTGAATTGATTTTCCAACCATCGCCAACAGATTTGCCACTGCTGCACGCTGTACTTCCGTTCCGGGTTCCGGAGTTTCAGGATAGTAATCAAGCATATTAGCCCAATCGATGACGGCTCCTGCGGGTATAGAGTCAAATTTATGAAGATCCGTACGATTATACGTCACCTGATAAGAAGGTATCGTATCCTTTGTCTGAGCAGGATACTTATAATAATACATGACCTGAGCCATTGCCGTTGACACACATCCCGTAACAGCATCAACACGTCCCGTTGACGGCAAATCAAAGGCACAATCATCATTGAACGGAGAGTGTTGGTCCCAATGGGATGTCAATAGTGGGGCCACAGAAGCACGACGGATGGTCCTGGTCCTGTTGGCGTTCTCAATCTGATGATCCTGAACATACTTGATCTGTTCAGCATATCCCTCAAGCCAGACACTCATGTTTGAAGGAATCTCGTCAAAGTTAAACGAACCATGATCTGAGTAACCGAGTATCTGTGGCGTTCTGTCGTCACCGCTGACAATCACAAAGCCCTGATTGTTTCCTGCATTAAACACATAATAATAATCTGGGATTTGCTTTCCCCCTGACCTTGTTTTCGTCATTTGGGTCTCAGCCTGAACTAACACCGATGACTTTCCTTTCTGAAGAAAGAACTGTTGAGCCTGACGTAAAGCTTGCTCTCGCGAAATTGGTCTTGCCCATACCAATGCAGTTATACAAACCGCAAAGACAAATAGAAATAGTCTTTTCATCTTCTTCTGTATTTAGAATTTACAATCATGCGACAAAAATACAAATAATAAATGAATAATCCAAAAAAAACGGTAAAAAAAAAGGGACTCCGCTGAGTCCCGAAATGTTAACCTTAAATCTAATACTATGAAAAACACATTGCAAAGATACGACAAATTCCACAATTCTCCAAACATTTAGGCTAAAAATATCGACGAAATACAACATATTAGCATCTTTTAACTTTGCGGAACTTTTTGGAAAATACATTTTAACACAAATAGGACTCCATCACAAAAGACGGAGTCCTATTACCTATATATTGCTTGATTTTACTCCTCCACAGCAGCCTGCGCGGCGGCGAGGCGTGCGATGGGCACACGGAATGGAGAGCAAGATGCGTAGTTCATGCCAACCTTGGCGCAGAACTTCACAGAGCTGGGCTCACCACCATGCTCACCACAGATACCGCAACGGAGGTCAGGACGAACCTCACGACCCTCCTTAACGGCGAACTTGATAAGACGGCCTACACCTGTCTGGTCGAGTACCTGGAATGGGTCAACCTTCAGGATCTTCTTGTCGAGATATACAGGCAGGAACGAAGCAATATCATCACGGCTGTAACCGAAGGTCATCTGAGTCAGGTCGTTGGTACCGAATGAGAAGTACTGAGCCTCTGAAGCAATCAGATCGGCTGTCAGGGCAGCACGTGGAATCTCAATCATTGTACCAATCTCGAACTCAACCTCAAGGCCATACTCCTGGAAAACTTCCTTAGCGGCATACTGGATAATATCCTTCTGCTGCTTCAACTCCTTTACAGTACCAATCAGAGGAACCATGATTTCTGGCATCGGGTTCTTGCCCTCCTTCTTCAGTTCGCAAGCGGCAGAGAGGATAGCCTTGGTCTGCATAGCGGTGATCTCAGGGAAGGTGATACCCAGACGGCAACCACGGTGACCCAGCATTGGGTTATTCTCAGCCAGAGAGTCAACACGACGCTTGATCTCATCCAGGCTTACGCCCATCTCCTTAGCCATGGTCTCTTGACCAGCCAGATCGTGGGGAACAAACTCGTGGAGAGGAGGATCGAGCAGACGGATGTTCACGGGCAGTCCATCCATAGCCTCAAGGATACCCTTGAAGTCGGCCTTCTGATAAGGCAGCAACTTAGCAAGAGCCTTCTCACGTCCGGCAACACTGTCGGCCAGAATCATCTCACGCATAGCCACGATCTTCTGATCCTCGAAGAACATGTGCTCAGTACGGGTCAGACCGATACCCTTTGCACCGAAGGCACGAGCCACCTGTGCATCATGAGGCGTATCAGCATTGGTACGAACCTGCAGTTTCGTATATTTGTCGCAGAGGTCCATCAACTCCTTGAAGTCGCCAGAGAGTTCAGCAGCCTTGGTGGGCACCTCACCTGCATATACCTGACCGGTAGTACCGTTCAAAGAGATATAGTCACCCTCCTTATAGACAACGCCGTCGATCTCGAGAGTCTTATCCTTATAGCTGACGTTCAGAGCACCTACACCCGATACACAGCACTTACCCATACCACGAGCCACAACGGCAGCGTGAGAGGTCATACCACCACGAGCGGTCAGGATACCCTCAGCAGCAGCCATACCAGCGAGGTCCTCAGGAGAAGTCTCGATACGAACGAGCACTACCTTGTGACCATTCTCATGCCACTCCTTAGCGTCGTCAGCGTGGAATACAATCTGACCGCAAGCAGCACCTGGAGAAGCAGGCAGACCCTGAGCGATAACCTTAGCTAAAGAGAGAGCCTTCTTATCGAATACTGGGTGCAGCAGTTCGTCGAGCTTCTGAGGCTCGCAGCGCATGATAGCAGTCTTCTCGTCGATCATACCCTCGTGGAGCAGATCGATGGCAATCTTCACCATAGCAGCACCTGTACGCTTACCGTTACGAGTCTGAAGGAACCACAACTTGCCCTCCTGAACGGTGAACTCCATATCCTGCATGTCGTGATAGTGGTGCTCCAGTTTGTCCTGGATACCATTCAACTCAGCATAGATCTCAGGCATAGCCTCCTCCATTGAAGGATACTTGGCTACACGCTCAGCCTCAGAGATGCCAGCGCGCTCAGCCCAACGCTGAGAACCGACTTTTGTAATCTGCTGTGGAGTACGGATACCAGCCACAACGTCCTCACCCTGTGCATTCACCAAATACTCACCATTGAAGAGGTTCTCACCATTGGCAGCATC
Organism: Prevotella sp.; assembly: GCA_017965725.1. Classification (GTDB taxonomy): domain Bacteria; phylum Bacteroidota; class Bacteroidia; order Bacteroidales; family Bacteroidaceae; genus Prevotella. Next base: position 3,021 of record JAGCPK010000048.1, on the reverse strand, counting down.
ACGACTGAAGCAAACACCAGTAGCAGAGGTGTCGCCCATATTACCGAATACCATAGCCATGACTGATACGGCTGTACCCCACTCGTCGGGGATTCCTTCCATCTTACGATACAGGATAGCGCGCTCGTTCATCCAAGAACGGAACACGGCGCAGATAGCACCCCATAACTGCTCAATAGGATCGTTGGGGAACTCCTTACCTGTGCGCTCCTTGATGGCAGCCTTGAACAACTTCACCAGTTTCTTCAAGTCTTCAACAGAGAGGTCCTTGTCGAGAACAACACCGCTCTCCTTCTTCACACCCTCGATGATCTCCTCGAACGGATCGATATCGGTCTTGTTGACGGGTTTCATCTCGAGCACCACGTCACCGTACATCTGTACGAAGCGACGGTATGAGTCATAAACGAAGTGAGGATTGTTGGTCTTCTTCACCATACCCTCGGCCACCTCGTCGTTCAGACCGAGGTTCAGGATGGTATCCATCATACCAGGCATAGAAGCACGGGCACCAGAACGAACGGAGACGAGCAGAGGATTCTCCTTGTCACCGAACTTCGAGTTCATCAGCACCTCGATGTGCTTCACGGCAGACATCACGTCATCGTTCAGCAATTCCATGATCTTCTGCTGACCCACCTGATAGTACTCGTTACAACAGTCGGTTGTGATTGTAAAACCTGGAGGAACGGGAACACCAATCAGGTTCATTTCAGCAAGGTTTGCACCCTTACCACCCAGTTCCTCACGCATCTTTGCATTACCTTCGGCCTTACCGTTACCGAAGAGGTAAACTCTCTTTTGGCTCATAATCTGTTACTTAAATATTTATACGTTTATAAATTGTTTTTGTTTTAATTCCGCAAAGTTACTATATTTCCCGCACATACGCAAGAAAAATGTGCAAAATCTTCAATCTTTAGTTTTTTTTTCGTAATTTTGGCTATGCCGAAATTACTTCCGCTCGGAAATGTCCAAATATATTTGGTATTTCTCTCGCTTTTTCGTAATTTTGTGCCCCAAAAGAGAACTATGGCAAGAAAGAAGAAACCATTACCCCTTCTTGAGGGCGTGACAATAGAATCCGTGGCCGCCGAGGGCAAGTGCCTGTTCCACTGGAATGATTTGGTGGTGTTCGTACCATTCTGCGTCCCGGGCGACATCTGCGACGTACAGATCCGACGCAAGAAGCATTCCTTCGCCGAGGGCGAAGTGGTTAGGTTTATTATATATAGTAATGTACGCGCGACCCCCTTCTGCCAACACTTCGGTGTCTGTGGCGGTTGTAAGTGGCAGAACCTGCCTTATGAGGAACAGTTGAAGTTCAAGCAGCAACAAGTGTTCGACCAATTGACACGCATCGGGAAAATTGAGTTGCCGGAGTTCCGCCCCATCCTCGGAAGCGTGAAGACACAGGAATACCGTAATAAACTCGATTATGGCTGCGCGAATAAGCGATATCTTACAAAGGAAGAAATCGCTTCCCTGCCAAAGGCGGAGCCTCAGGACACACCTCTCACCTCTCAAAAGGACGTGCCTGCCATCGGCTTCCACATTACAGGTGCCTTCGACAAGATCCTGCCCATCGAGAAGTGTTGGCTGATGGACGACCTGCATAACCAGATACGTAACGACATTCGTAACTATGCCATCTCCCATGGAATATCTTTCTTCGATCTGAGGGCACAGGTGGGCTTGCTGCGCGACGTCATCATTCGCAACAGCAACACCGGTGAGTGGCTTGTTATCATACAGTTCCATTACGATGAGACTGGCGGTGAACGGGAAGCAAAGGATCTCCTACAGCATGTCGCCAACACATTCCCACAGATCACCTCGCTGATGTACCTCGACAATCAGAAATGCAACGATACCATTGGCGACCAGGATATACTGGTGTTCAAGGGTAAAGATCATATCTTCGAACTGATGGAGGATCTGAAGTTCAAGGTGGGACCGAAGTCGTTCTATCAGACCAATACCGAACAGGCCTACCATCTCTACTGTGTTGCCCGAGAATTTGCGGAACTCACTGGCAATGAATTGGTCTATGACCTCTACACAGGCACAGGCACCATTGCGAACTTCGTGGCCCGTCAGGCCCGTCAGGTAATAGGAATAGAATATGTTCCGGAGGCCATTGAAGACGCCAAGGTCAACTCCGATATCAACGGCATTGAGAACACACTCTTCTTTGCCGGCGACATGAAAGATATACTCACTGATGACTTCATCGCCAAATACGGTCGTCCAGATGTCATCATCACCGATCCACCCCGTGCTGGCATGCATCCCGACGTGGTAAAGACCATCCTCAATACCGCTCCTGAGCGAATCGTCTATGTCTCATGCAATCCTGCGACCCAAGCACGAGATTTGCAGATGATGGATGAAGGTTATCTGGTTGCTGAGGTCCAACCTGTCGATATGTTCCCCCACACCCCCCACGTCGAAAACGTCGTTCTCCTCATCCGGCGATAAACTCGGGGAAACCAGCCTTGAGTCTCTGGCGCTTTTTCTAACCATTGTGATGACATACCGCAGATTTGCGGCAAACCATCCCCCACCGGGGTAAAGTCTGTCCCAGATCTCAGGCATATCATACCCCCCCCGGGCAGAAGTCTCCCCCAGATCTCAGGCAGGTTTTTCCGAAAAAACAGGGACTCGCATTACTGCCAGTCCCTGCAAAAACTAATTCACATTTGTCGTACCAGATTAATTCTTATTGTTTATTACTTTGCCAGTTTCTTCTTGCCGTTCTGGATATACACGCCCTTTGGGGGTCTGACGGACAGGCGGCGACCCTGCAAGTCGTAGAGAGTATTGGCTGCAGGTGTTTTTTCCTTACTTATAGACTTAATCCCATCGGCCACTCCTCCCTTCTCTGGCCAGACGTCATAAAGCACCTCTCCGTTGCGCTCGAAATGAACAAGCATGGAACGGTAGTGACGCTTTAAATTTTCAAAATAATCATCTAACAATCCCATAGCAAAATACGGTCTGGGCGGTCCGAACAGGCAT
>JAGCPK010000047.1 GCA_017965725.1 Prevotella sp. | reverse complement strand
TCTGACTGGCAAAACAGCCTGTAGGCCTCGGCGGCTTCGCCCTGGCGGCCCAGCCCCTCCAAGGCCCTGGCCAGATAGATGTTGTACCGCGCCCACTGCTTTTCGGCATAGTCAGGGCGCGCGTCAGCCTGCTTCTCATATCCCTCAATCAGTTGGCGCATGCGCTCAAGCCATAGCCTGGCCTTCTCATAGTCGGCTATTTCCAGGTAGTTGTAACTGATGTTAATCACGCCTATGATGGCATCGCGGTAACTGACGGCATACGGATGTTTCCCGATAAAGTCGATCTGGGCACGATAGGCTTCTTCCAGGCTCTTGTTAGTCTGGTCTTCGCTCAATCCGAAATGGCTCTGGGCACAACCGATATAAATGAGCATATTGTTGTATTCGCTGATTGTGTCGCGCCCCAGGCTTTTCAACCGTTCCGTAGCGGGTATGGCCACTTTCAGGGCGGCTTCATATTCAGTCCATGTACTCAAAAGACCTGTCAGGCGGTTGGTAATGCCGGCATATACCCGCACGTCCTCATCGTCGGTGGAGTTCTCCACGGCAGCGATACCAGTCTTCCAGTATAACTCAGCCATGCGCTTTTGCATCATCCGGTCGTAGGCATAGCCCAGCCAGTAGCAGGCCTTGCCCTCGGAGATATTTCCCAGCGGTTTAAGACTATCGACAAGTTCTATGATGCGTGGGTAGTCCTTGGCCAAATAAGCCGCATAGACCATGTCTTCTGCTTCTCTACGCAGCCTTTCCTGTTCTTTGGATTCACCTCCACATCCTGACAGAATGAAGGTGGCAGCGACTGTCACCACCAGCGTCAAATGGAATAGTTTGTTTTTGCTCATCTTTCTTTTATTAATCGTCATTATCGTCGCATCAGGGCGATGTTGTAGTTCTGATATTTGCTGTTGCTGGTGACATCTTCCAGCACTCTGACGAACGGCGGAAGGTCAATGTCATCCTGTTCACCAATGCCTTTGGCCTCCATAATCACCAGGTCATCAACCGGGGCACGGAAGGTGTCAATCTGGAAGAAACGACCCTTCCAGATGAAACTCTGACGTTTCTTCTTGATGGTGGTGCGGTAGGGATCGGCCTGCTGTAACATCTGCTCGTAGAGGTTGTTATCGACCTGACGCTCGGTCTCGATGATCTCCGTGTCAGAGATGCGCTTACGGGAACGGTGTACGTTGACCACCTTACCGCCACTGAATGCCCTGCGGCGCAGGCGTACCTCGCTGCCAGGCTCCGTCACCAGATAGGTCTGGGTGATCTCGCTCTCCGAGCACTCAGGTATCTCACCGATGATCTCCACACGGAAGATGCGCTCATCGCGAAGCGGCTGCGGCAGACCAACCACCTTGGAGATCTCCATCAACACGCGGTTGAGTTTGCTCTCAAAGTCGTTGTGATTGTTGATGACACGCAGATGGGGATGGCTCGTCCACGCCTTAATGACCTTCTTGTCGAGTTCACGGGCGAGGCGCAGACCTTCCTCATTGGCCTGCTCGTAGCGGGTAGCATTGGTGGCAGTGGTATAGAACTGCTCAGCACCGTCGGCGGCACTCACCAGGTGCAGCACGGCATCGTAGCGCTCCAACAGTTCGTTGGAGTTCGTGCCACACATCGACGTAATCTCCTGCCACTCCTCGGGCTTGATATAGGCGGAGATATCCATCGTGCCACGATCGCAGACGATAAGCACGGGTTGGGTACAGACCTCTGCCAATCGCATAAACTGGTCTTCGAGGGCCAGTTGCGTCTCGAGGATGGCCCGCTCGCCCTGATAGTAGAGGGCGCGGTTGGGCGTGAGGTAGTTCCAGCCTGCAGTGCTGTAGATAGTAGGCACCTCAGGTACGTTAAACACCTTATAGCCGAATCCGGAGAAATAATTGGTAATCTTCACCAAAGCCGTCGTCTTACCTGCGCACGGGCCTCCAGTCAATACAATCTTCTTGATCTCTGGCATAAATCAGATACTTAGTTCATCGAGTACTTTAATGAGTCTCTTGTCGAAGCGCTTGTCCGTACGGATGCACTCGCTGAAAGGCACATAGACTACCTCGTTGTTTCTTACACCCACCATGATATTACGCTGGCCCTGTTTGATGGCTTCAATGGCACCGACACCAGTGATGGAAGCCAGGATACGGTCGCGTGCCGACGGTGTACCGCCTCGCTGCAAGTGTCCGAGGATGGACACACGCACGTCAAACTCAGGAAACTCATGTTTTACACGATCGGCATAATAAAGGGCGCCACACTTGGGACTTTCCGAAACGATGACAATACACGACTTCTTAGACTTACGGATGCCACGCCCCATAAACGCTGCCAACTGGTCAACATCGGTTGCTTCCTCAGGCACGATGGCAGCCTCGGCACCACAGGCGATGGCGCAGTTCTGGGCCAGGAATCCGGCATCGCGCCCCATCACCTCCACGAAGAAGATACGCTCGTGGGAGTTGGCGGTATCACGGATACGATCGACACACTCCATGATGGTGTTCATCGTCGTGTCGTAACCTATCGTATTGTCAGTACCGTAAAGGTCATTATCGATGGTGCCAGGCAGACCGATACAAGGGAAATCAAACTCCACGCCGAAGTTCCATGCACCAGTGAGCGAGCCATTACCACCGATGACTATCAGGGCATCGATCTCTTCCTTCTTACAGGTCTCGTAGGCCTTCTGCATACCCTCTGGCGTCATAAAATCCTTCGAACGGGCAGTCTTCAGAATCGTACCGCCACGGGTAATGATGCCACTGACATTCTCCGTCGTGAACGTTTTCACTTCACCGTTGATCAGGCCCTCGTAGCCGCGATAGATACCCTTGATGTTGAATCCGTTATAAATACCTGCGCGCGTCACGGCACGGATGGCTGCATTCATGCCAGGCGCATCGCCGCCTGATGTCAGAATGCCTATAGTCTTGATTTTTGCCATTGTAGTAATTCTTTTAGTTTATGATATGCAATAGATTTCTGCCCAAAGCACGGCGAAGCCCACCAGCCAGCCGAGGAGCACCTTTAGCGATACATTCTTCAAGTACCAGCCCAGATGTACATGCTCCATCTTCATCAGGGCAATGCCACTGGTGCTGCCCACAGACAGGAGGCACCCGCCTGCTGCAGTGGTAAAGGCCACAACCTTCCAATAGGCACCGTTGGCCATGAAGTTAGCCATATAGTCAGAATCCACCAGATGACTTAACTGTTGTCCCTCAATAATGGGATAGAGCGAGATGTTGCTGATGGCGATCGTGAAGGTATCGACGATGCTGCTCAGCAGTCCCGATATGATACCCACGATCCAGATATTATGGATATTACTGTCGAACCAAGCAGAGACATCGCTGAAGACACCCGTCTCCGTCACCACACCCATACCGAGCATGATACCCATCACAAAGAGCATCTGCTGGATGGCGCCATACTGCAAGGCTTGTGGTATCCTGCGGTCGGTCATCTGGTCGGCATTCATCAGTTTGCGGTTGAACACCTCGTTGACTACCCACAGCACACTCAGCACACAGAGGGCACCGAGGAACGGCGAGAGTTTCGTGATGTTATGAAAGGTGGGGATGAACCACAGACCGCCGATGCCCACGAAGAGCATCACCACACGCTGCCACTGATTCAGGTTGGTGTCATCGCCACGATACGGCATCGGCGACCACTGGGTGTCAAGCCTGTCGGGCAACTGACGGTTGATGAGCACGGTGGGTATCACCCATGCCAGGATGGCAGGCAGGGCGAGGTACGACGAGAAGTGGGTGGCTGTCACCGCCCCGTTCTCCCAGAGTATCAGTCCTGCTGGGTCGCCAATCACAGTGAAGCATCCGCCACAGTTGGCGGCAATGACGATTGCCGAGCCTATGAGCATCCGCTGGCGACGGTTCTGCACGATGGCGTGCATGATGACGAGCATCATCGTCGCCGTCGTCAGGTTGTCCAGATTGGCTGAGATGATAAACGTGGCGAAGGTGATGGTCCACAGCAGGCGCTTCGGGTTACGCGTCTTGATCCATTTCTGTATGAAGTCGAAACATCCGTTGTTGTTGAGGATCTCGATAATGGTCATCGTAGCCAGCAGGAACATGACGACGCTAGCAGCACGACCTACATAGTTCAGGAAAACATTGCTGTAAATATAATACTTCACAGCATTGCTCGACGGTTCGTCGCCTGCCAGAAACTCCACATATTCGCCTGGATGCTCGGCCATCACGAAGTCTGTTCCCCAACAGATATAGACCACCCATCCGATGGTTCCGATGAACATGGCGATGGCTGCCTTATTGACACCGGTCAAATGACCGGTGGCAATGAGCACATAGCCCAACAGCAGCATCAAAACGATAATGAGCGTCATCCTCCGAAGTTATCGTACATAATGCTTTCGGGATCGACACCGAGGGAGTCGAGCATCGAGACGACGGCTGCCGACATCGGACCAGGACCGCACATGTAGTACTCCACATCCTCGGGTGCCTCGTGGTCCTTCAAATAGGTATTGAGCATCACCTGATGGACGAAGCCTGGCGTATATTTCACACCAGCAGCATCGGCTGCGGGGTCGGGACGGTCGAGAGCGAGGTGGAAGTGGAAGTTGGGATACTCCTTCTCCAGGCCCAGGAAGTCTTCGAGATAGAACACCTCGTTGAGGGCACGGGCTCCATAGAAGTAGTGCATCTCGCGATCAGTGGTGTGCAACGTCTTCGTCATGTGCATGATCTGTGCGCGCAGCGGAGCCATACCGGCACCACCACCAACCCAGATCATCTCCTTCTTCGAGTCGAAGTGCGGGTGGAAGTCGCCAAACGGACCGCTCATGATCACCTTGTCGCCAGGTTTCAGCGAGAAGATATAAGACGAAGCAATACCCGGGTTGACCTCCATGAAGCCACTCTTGTCGGGCTTGAACGGCGGTGTGGCAATACGCACCGTCAGCATGAAGACATCACCCTCAGCAGGATAGTTGGCCATCGAGTAGGCACGGATGGTATCCTCGGGGTTCTTACACTTCAACGGGAACAAGCCGAACTTCTCCCATGAGGGCAGATATTCGTCGCCAATGAGGCTCTTGTCGAAGTCCTTATCGTAGTCGATGCAATCGAACTTAGGTATCTTGATCTGTGCGTAGGAACCAGGCAGGAAGTCCATGTGCTCACCAGCAGGCAACTGCACCTTGAACTCCTTGATGAAGGTAGCCACGTTCTTGTTGCTGATGACGGTACACTCGTACTCCTTCACGCCAAGAATGCTCTCATCGACGTGGATCTTCAGGTCGCCCTTCACCTTACACTGGCAACCCAGACGCCAATGGTCCTTGATCTGCTTACGGGTGAAATGGGGCTTCTCAGAGTCGAGGATTTCTCCCCCACCCTCCAAGACCTGTACCTTACACTGTCCGCAGGAGGCTTTACCGCCACAGGCTGAGGGCAGGAAGATGCCGTTCTGGTTGAGTGTCGACATCAGGTTGTTGCCCTGCGGCACGTTGAGCACCTTATCACCATTTACTGTAATCTTCACATTTCCGCAGGGGCTCTGGTAATTCTTTGCGACCAACAGGATAATCACCAAGTGGAGTATGACAATGAGGAATACTCCAATGCTATATGCTATAAACTGTGCCATACGTCCAATCAGATATTAAGTCCACTAAAACACATCATCGCCATAGCCATGAGG
>JAGCPK010000046.1 GCA_017965725.1 Prevotella sp. | reverse complement strand
TCCCATGTCACTCGAGATCGACCAGGTGTTCATCGGTGCTATCCTGACGGTGATTGGTTACTCCATCAACGATAAGGTGGTGGTGTTCGACCGTATCCGTGAGAATATCGGACTCTATGGCAAGCGCGACCGTCAGACGCTGTTCAACGACTCACTGAACCAGACGCTGGCTCGTACCATCAACACCTCTGTAACAACGTTGATCGTGCTGTTGGCTATCTTCATCCTCGGTGGTGATAGCATCCGCTCGTTCTCGTTCGCTATGATCCTCGGTGTTATCTTCGGTACCCTCAGTTCGCTCTTCATCGCTGCTCCTGTGGCTTATCTCACCATGGGTAGCACTATTAAGGAGGAAGAGGCTGCTCCTGCTCCCGCCAAAAAGTAAGGTTTACACCTTATTATATATATAATAGGCTGCACTCACTCATCATGGGTGCAGCCTATTTCTTAAAGATAGTGATATGAAGACTCTCCTCTTCCTCGTTGGCAAGACCAACGACAAGCATTTTCAGGCAGGCATCAGCGACTATGCCGAGCGCATCAGTCACTATATGCCCTTCGACATCGTGACCATCCCTGAACTGCGAAACACCAAGAGCCTCTCGGAAGAACAGCAGAAGACGGCAGAGGGCGAGTTGATTCTGAAACAGATACAGACTTCTGATACTGTGGTGCTGCTCGATGAGCACGGCAAGGAACTGCGCAGTGTGGATTTCGCCCGTTGGCTGTCGCAGAAGCAACAGACAGCCCGTCGGTTAGTCTTTGTCATTGGAGGTCCCTACGGTTTCTCACCGGACGTCTATGCACGGGCCAACGAGAAGTTGTCGTTGTCGCAGATGACCTTCTCCCACCAGATGGTGCGCCTCATCTTCACGGAACAACTCTATCGCGCCTGCACTATCATTAAGGGCGAGCCCTATCACCACGAATAGAAAAAGTACCCCGACCGAGAATCGAACTCGGAACTAAGCTTTAGGAGAGCCTTGTTATATCCATTTAACTATCAGGGCATGGTTTTTCGGGTGCAAAGATAGTGCAAATTGAGCGAAAAACCAAATTTTATTTGGATTTTTCCGAGATGCAGCCTATCTTCGACCTCTTTAAGAGGTCAGAGGTACGGAGAAAAGACAGAAATACATAATAAATAATGAGAAAGATGATAGAAATAACAATGAGAAAAGGATTTTTGATGCTCGCAGCCAGTCTGCTGCTGGCGACGAGTTGCAAACAGAAAGTACAAGTAGTTGAGAAGATACAAGTGGTTGACTCAGAGGGGAAGCCAGTCGATGTGGCGTCTGCGACGGAGATCAATAACACGTTTGTCGATATCGCTCTGCCTGGTCCTCAGGGGCAGACGGTAAGAGTGAGAGACTATGTGGGCCAGAACAAACTGGTGCTTATCGATTTCTGGGCGTCATGGTGCGGACCCTGTATGAGAGAGATGCCAAACGTGGTCAAGGCCTACGAACTATATCACGCCAAGGGTCTGGAAATCGTGGGTGTATCCCTCGACAACGACAAGGCCAGATGGTTAGCAGCCATTGAGCAGACTGATCAGAAATGGCCGCAGATGAGCGACCTGAAAGGCTGGGACTGCCAGGGGGCCCAGTTCTACAACATCCAGTCGATTCCCGCCAATGTGCTCGTCAATGAGCATGGTATAATCATCGCCCGTGACCTGCGAGGGGAGGACTTAATCAACACCATCGCCCAACAGTTACAATAAAAGAAGATTGGCAGGCCTCACAGCCTGCCAATCTTTTTATTTCGCTACCTTCGTGGCTCGGACGAAGTATATTATTAATAATATGTACGCGAGGAGTGAACAGACCTCGGAGAGCGGATTGGCCAGCCACGACTCACTGACGGGATTGAAACCGCCGAAGCGCAGCAACGCACTGACGACACCCATCAAGGCACCACCGGCGATGAAGCCGGAAGCAAGGAGCGTACCCTTCTCACCACGAGCCTCATTGACGGCCTTATCCTTCGAACGAGTGGTGACAAACCAATTCACCGCACCACCCACCAGCAATGGCACATTCAACTCCATTGGAATAAACATACCCAGTGCGAAGGCTAGGGCCGGCACCTTACAGAGTGTGAGGATGATGGCGATGGCAGCACCGATGGCATAGAGTACCCAAGGTGCCCCCACCCCGTTCATCAGCGGATCGATGACTGCCGCCATCGCATTGGCCTGAGGCGCAGCGAGTTGGCCGGAGGCAAAGCCGTAAGTCTCGTTAAGCAGCATCATCACACCACCCACTGTAGCCGCCGACACCAACGTACCAAGGAATTTCCACGACTCTTGTTTTCGAGGCGTCGTACCCAACCAATAACCAATTTTCAAGTCAGTGATGAAGGCACCTGCCATCGAGAGGGCCGTACAGACGACACCACCCATCACCAAGGCAGCCACCATGCCACTGGTACCACTCAGTCCTACGCCCACCATCACCACAGAAGCGAGGATGAGTGTCATTAGCGTCATACCACTCACAGGATTCGATCCTACAATGGCAATGGCATTCGCTGCCACCGTCGTAAAGAGGAAGGCAATGACAGCCACCAGCACGATGGCCACGAGAGCCTGCAACATATTACCATCCATCACACCAAACCAGAAGAAAATAAACGTGAGCAGGATGGTCACTATCGAAGCGATGGCGATAAACTTAAATGGCAGGTCCCGCTCTGTGCGCTTTTGTACCACAGCAGTCTCACCACTGCCCTTCATCTCCTTGGCTGCCAACGAGACAGCCCCCTTGATGATGCCCCACGACTTGATGATGCCGATGATGCCTGCCATAGCGATACCACCAATACCGATGGACTTGCCGTAGGCCTTGAATATCTGTTCTGGTGACATATCGCCCACAGCCGTCGTGATGCTGGGATCCCACTGGTTCAGTACCTCCGAGCCAAACATCAGCGAGAGACCTGGCACGATGAGCCACCACACGCTCAACGAACCCAGTGTGATAATCAGCGCATACTTGAAACCGATGATATAGCCAAGACCCAGCACAGCAGCACCCGTATTGATCTTAAACACCAGTTTAGCCTGTTCAGCCAACGACTGTCCCCACTCCACCACACGCGAGGTGAAGTTCTCGTTCCACCAACCGAAAGTAGCCACGATAAAGTCGTAGAGACCACCCACGATACCTGCCAGTAGCAGGGGCTTCGCTTGATTGCCGCCCTTGGCCCCACTGACCAGCACCTGCGTTGTGGCTGTCGCCTCTGGGAACGGGTATTTGCCGTGCATGTCGCTGACGAAATACTTCCTGAATGGTATCAGGAACAGGATACCGATGATACCACCCAAGAGCGAGGCGATGAAGATTTTCAGAAACGAAGCCGACATCTCCGGATACTTTGCCTGTAGGATATAGATAGCCGGCAAGGTGAAGATAGCACCAGCCACCACAGCACCCGAACAGGCACCTATCGACTGGATGATTACATTCTCACCTAAAGCCTTCGAACGCTTCGCAGCCGTCGAGACACCTACAGCGATAATGGCAATGGGGATAGCAGCCTCAAACACCTGTCCCACCTTCAGACCCAGGTAGGCAGCGGCTGCAGAAAACAGCATCGCCATAATGATACCCCACGTCACCGACCACGCATTCACCTCAGGATAATGGCCTTTTGGCGACATCAACGGTTCATAACTCTCTCCTTTTTTCAGTTCCCGAAAGGCATTATCGGGCAACTGGGACTTGATCTCGAAATCTTCCATATTGTTGCATATTGTTTCTTTTATGTTGCAAAGGTACTAAATAATTGATAATTGACAATTGATCATTGACAATTTTTTCTATCTTTGCGGGGTAATTGTTTTACAACTAAAAGTTTCATGTTATGAAAAAGTACTTGATTTTGTTGCCATTCGTGGCATTGTTGATGGGCTGCAACTCCAGTGAGTCGAGTGGTCCGTGTCCCGTACTCACCGTCGAGGGTGGCCAGATTACCGGTCAGAAGATTGACTATACCCTTGATGGCATCACTACCACGTATTATGCTTATAAGGGTATCCCCTACGCTGCTGCTCCTATTGGTGATCTCCGTTGGAAAGAGCCTCAGCCCGTGGTGGCATGGGAAGGTGTGCGTGCCTGCGACAAGTTCGGTCACCCAGGCTATCAGGCTGTACACTATCCTGGTGGCTATGCCACAGAGTGGGGCTACGGCGACGAGGCACCCTACAGTGAGGACTGTCTCTATCTGAATGTCTTTACCAAGGCTGCTGGACAGACAGATAAGAAACTGCCCGTGGCCCTATGGATTCATGGTGGAGGCTATCGTGAGGGTTGGGGCACAGAACCCGAGTTCGACGGACGTGAGTGGGCACTCAAGGATGTGGTGCTCGTCACCATCAACTACCGCCTAGGCATCTTCGGTTTCATGCCTTACGCAGAACTCTCTGCTGAGAGTCCCAACCACGTCAGCGGTAACTATGGTATCCTTGACCAGATCCAGTCGCTGAAGTGGATCAAGGCCAATATCGCCCAGTTCGGTGGCGACCCCGAGAATGTCACCATCTTCGGACAGAGTGCCGGTGCCGGCAGTGTGCGTACCCTCTGCGAGTCACCCCTGGCCCGTGGTCTGTTCCACAAGGCTGTCATCATGAGTGGCGGTGGTCTGAATGTGCCCCCGAAGGAGGGTGAGGCAGCAAAGCCTGCTACCCCAATGAACAAGTTTTTCTCCTACAACCCCACCCTGAAAGAGGCTGAGGCAGAGACGAAGAAGGTGATGGATTGGGCTGGTCTGACAGACCTTGAGAAGTTACGCAAGGCTTCTACCGAAATCCTCTACCCCCTGTGCAACATCTATAACATGGTCAACAAGAGCGACCTTTACGTGATGGAGCGTCCCATCGTCGATGGCTATGTATCATTGAAGAGTTTCGAAGAGGCTGCCCGTGCTGGCGAGATTGCCGACGTGCCGTATATGATAGGTTATACCCTGAACGATATGGGTAACATGTCGCCTGGTATCGCCGAGTTCTGTAAGGTACGTCAGGAGAAGGGCGGCAAGGCTTGGGCTTATGAGTTTGCCCGTCCTCTGCCCGACGATGGTAGCCATCCTGAGGTGACAGCCCGTCTGAAAGGTGCCTTCCACTCCAGCGACCTGTGGTTCGTCTTCAAGAGCCTGGAACACTGCTGGCGTCCCTGGACACAGGGTGACTGGGATCTCTCCGAGAAGATGATCACTGCCTGGACCAACTTCGCTAAGTACAGCGATCCTAACGGTGAGGACGGCAAGGCCCTCGGTTGGGAGCCCTGCACAGCAGAGAATCCACAGTTCATGCTCTTCAAACTCGATGATAAGGATGCTGAAGCATCTGAGATGGGCGAACCGATCATGCCCGAACCCGCACAATAAAATGTAAAATTGTAAATAATCAAATTGTCAAATGAAAAGACTTCTTTCATTCTGTTTCCTGGCGTGTACAGCATTGGCTGTCAACGCTCAGAACCCATACCTCCCCCTCTGGGAGCATGTACCCGATGGCGAACCCCGTGTGTTCGAGGATCCTGATCAGCCAGGAAAGTTCCGTGCATACATCATCGGCTCGCACGACGTAAACTACTCCGCCTACTGCGGTCCAGACATCCGCATGTGGTCGGCTCCCGTCGAGGATCTGAGCCAGTGGCGCGACGAAGGTCCCATTTTCACATGGTTTGTTGATGGACAGTGGGACACGATGTATGCCCCTGACCTCGTCTGCACCACCGACCGCGCCACAGGCAAGAAGACCTACTGGCTCTATCCCCACTCCCGTGGTTGGCGCCGTACGCCGATGGTATGTAAAGGTGACCGCCCCAATGGTCCCTTCACTCCCGTCAACCTCACGGAGGATGGTCGTCAGTGCCTCCCCGGCTCGCTGATTGACTTCGACCCCTCGGTGTTCATCGAGACTATCACCAACAAGAAGGACAAAGATTACGACATCGGCTATCGTGCCTACGTGTTCTATGGTTTCCAACATTCTACCGCCGTTGAACTTGACCAGAAGACCATGTACTCGAAGCGTGAGGGCACAGAGCCCATCGACCCCTTCATCCCTGCTAGCAGTGCCGACGGACGTCTGCTCGACAAGGCAGGCAGCGAGTACAAAGCCCTTTATGAGGGACAGAACCCGCTCGACTTCAATTTCTTCGAGGCTTCGTCCATCCGTCAGGTGGGTAACAAGTACGTGATGGTATTCTCTGGTTATAGTGGTAAGGAGTACGGTTTGGGCAATACCAACTCCGCCCTGCGCTATGCCTTCGGCGACTCGCCCCTCGGTCCTTGGCGCTCTGGTGGTGTACTCGTTGACTCCCGTGGTGTCGTGACTGGTGAGGATGGCAGCAAACTCATCACCACCAACTTCGGCCACAACACCCACGGTTCTATTCAGGAGATCAACGGTCAGTGGTACGTGTTCTATCACCGTCCGCCACGTGGCTTCGGCAATGCCCGTCAGACAATGGTGGCTCCCGTGAAGATCACATGGGACAAGAAACCTGTAGCCAAGGGTGGTGTCGTGAAGATTACGGGCTATGACCCATACGCTACCGATAATGTGTGGACGGCTAAGGCTGCTGACGGCAACGAATACACTGGTGCCGAGGTGACCAGCGAGGGCTTCCAGATCTTTGGTCTGCCTCCCTATGCCTATTACTCAGCAGGTTATGCTTGCTTCGTGTATGGCGGTACCAACGCCAACGACTGGATGCAGGACAACCATGATGTATGGAACAACTCGATGGATCTCGCCGGCATCACCAATGGTGGTATCGTAGGCTTCAAGTACTTCGGTTTCGGCGGCCTCGCTCAGAACGCCAAGGGCTGCAAGGCTTTCGAAGGCACTAAGTCTGGCGACGGTACATGTCTTTGCATAAACCTCACCCATAGCGGCAAGGGTGCCTTTAAGATTCACGTACGTCTCGATGATCCCTGGAAGGGTCAGGAGATTACCGTCTTCAACATTGATGCCAACGGTCCGCAAACGGCGAGGACGTATGTCAATAGTGTACCTGCCGTCGAGGGACTGACAGGCAAACACGCCATCTACCTTGTGGTAGAAGGTCCAGAAGTGCAGCAACCTCAGCAACAGGGCTTCCAGTTCGGTGGTCGTCGCGGTCCCCAGCAGCCACAGCGTCCGCAGGGTCTCTTCGACCTTCACGGCATCGGTTTCTGCAAGGATGGACAATTGTCTGAACCAGAGGCTGTGCCACAGGTCACCATCACCTGCGATGGCAAACCTTTGACGATTCCTTCAACGCCCATCCGTTTCACCAACCAGAACGGCTACCCCGACCAGATCCGCTATCAGGTCTATGGTCCTGTGGATGCAGGCTCGAAGTTGAAGGCAACATCCTCCGTTCCTGGAGTGAAGTTTGAAATCAATCCTATCGTAGAGGGTCGTTCAACCATCAAGGCCACCTACAATGGCAAGACAAAGATATTCCTGATCAATTAAAAAACAGGGAAATTGAAAACAAAAACAATGATAATGGCTGCAGCACTAATACTAGTGACTGCAGCCAATAGCGAGAAGACGATGGCGAGTACCAATCGTCAGAGACTTACGGCGGACATCAAACACGTGACGGTATTTACCACTGGTGCCCAAGTGGAACGCTCCCACGCCATGAATCTCACGGCGGGGGAACACGTAATCACCTTCACCGGACTGTCGCCCTATATCGATGTGAAGAGTATGCAGATTAAGGCACGGGGAAAACTCACCGTACTCGGGGTAAACTACCGTACAACACACCCAGACAGTCTGCAGCGTGTCAATCAACTGCGTGAGGCTGAGCGACAGGTAAAACAGTTTGCTGACAAAGAACGTGAACTGCAGGCTCAGTTAGAAGTGGTGAACGCCCAGTTAGAGATGGTGAAGACCAATAGTTCCGTTGGCAACCGCACGGCTGTCACGCCACTGGTCAACATCAAGGAACTGAACAACTATTACGCTCAGGAGACACTAGAACTGAAGAAAAAGGCTATCGCCATCGACGAGGAACTGGCTATACTGGCCGAGAAGCGGGAGAAACAGGAAAAGACTGTTGATTCCATTGCCCACCTGAAACTGAAGTCAACCACAGAGGCAGACCTGACACTACAGGTACCGCAGGCTGGCAAGGTGGAGTTCGACCTGACCTATTACGTTAAGAACGCTGGATGGTATCCCACCTACGACCTCCGCTCGGAAGGGCTCGGACAGCCTCTGCAACTGTCGTACAAAGCCAACGTGTTCCAGAATACGAAAGAGGAATGGATCAATATTCCCGTCACCCTCTCATCAGCCAACCCAAGTCGTTCCAACATCGCTCCTGAGTTGCGTACCTATTGGCTTGATTTCGGCAAACAGGCACCCCGCTATGACAGTGAGACCATCAGCGACGGCAGCGTGACAGGTGTCGTACTTGATGAGAATGGTGACCCGCTAATCGGATGTTCCGTCCTTGTGGTCGGTACAAGCCTTGGCACCGTCACAGGTTACGACGGGCGCTACAGCATCACCATGCCTCGTGACAAGAAGCAGTTGCAGTTCAGTTATGTTGGCTATCTGAGTCAGACACAACGTGTCAACGGCTCCACCCTGAATGTCAGGATGAAAGAGGACACATCTACACTGGATGAAGTGACAGTTATCGGCTATGGCGTCAGCAAACGCAACAGTAATAAAATGAGTCGTAAGGCAAAAGACAGCGCACCGATGGCAGAGGCAATGGCTGGGGCGATAGCAACACCCTACGAGAGTCCAAAACTGCAAGAGAGCGAGTTGATTCCCGTCAAGGAGCAGAAGGCTCAGTTCGGCTATGAGTTCGAAATCAGGCAACCACTCACCTTGTCGTCTGATGGCAAGACCACAACCACTGAGATTGCCCGTTACCAACTGCCCGCCACCTATCAGTATCTCGGTATCCCACGGGCTGACAAGGATGCCTTCCTCGTGGCTGATGCCACTGACTGGCAGCAGCATAGTCTGCTCGAAGGCGAGGCAAATGTCTATTTCGAGAACTCGTTCATCGGAAAGACCATCCTCGACCCAACGGTTGCCAACGACACACTGCACTTCTCATTAGGCAGGGACAATGGCATCCGTATCCAACGTACGAAAGTGTCGGCACGCTCCTCGCGTCGTCTGCTGGCTTCCACTCAAGAACAGAATATGACCTGGCGTATCACTGTCAAGAACAGTCGTATGGAGGCTGTCTCTCTGACACTACAGGATCAGATACCCGTCTCAGAGAACTCCAACATCACCGTCACCACTGAGGAACTCAGTGGCGGACAACTGGATAAGTCAACAGGTATCGTCGTCTGGCAACTACAACTCCAGCCCAACGAGCAACGGGAGTTCATCGTGAATTATCGCGTCAAATATCCCAAGAACCGTCGGTTGGATGTAGAATAGGCTTCTGTAAAGAAGATTTTCTTAAATAACATCCTCCATTTTGCTTAGAACAGAAGCAGGATGGAGGATTTTTAAGGCCTTTCCTGATAGGGATGGCAGTTTGCGACCATCCGAATGAGACATCAGAGGCAATCTGTCAAGAATTAATCACTGAACTAATGCGCTGGAGGGCCTCAAGGAGGCGACTGCGCTGGGTGGCAATGTTGAAACGAATATAACCCTCACCACTTTGGGGGCCATACATCGTGCCGGGATTTACCCAGACCTTCGCCTCAGCGAGTAAGCGGTCACAGAGTTGTTGGCTCGTAAGGCCCATTGCTGAAATATCCACCCACGGGAGATAGGTGCCTTCGAGGCGACAGACATACCATTGTGGGATATGCTCGGCAATGAAGGCGCAGAGGGTCTGATAGTTGCCCCAGAGGTATTGGTTGAGTTCGTCGATCCAGTCCTCGCTCTCGTTGTAGGCTGCGATAAGGGCGACGGGACCAAAGGGATTCAAATCGCATACCTCGTTGATATTGATGGCACGATCCAGACGACGGCGCCATTCTGGTCGGGCGCAGATGATATTAGCCGCCTGAAGACCTGCAATATTAAACGACTTCGATGGTGAGTTGAGGATGATGCTGTTCTGGCGACAAGCCTCACTAACGGCGGCAAAGGGCTGGAACTTGTGACCAGGCATCATGAGTTCACAATGGATCTCGTCGCTGACCACCTTCACACCGTGCTTCAGGCAAATATCGTTCATCCGCTCCAACTCTTGGGGAATCCACACGCGACCACAGGGGTTATGAGGGTTGCAGAGCAGGAAGACGGTGGTTTTCTCATCGGCGCATTTGGCCTCGAAGTCCGACCAATCGATTTCGAACGTATCGCCTACACGCTTCAGGGCCGTTTCCAGTACCTCACAGCCATTGTTGCGGACGGAGGAAAAGAAACAGTTGTAGTCAGGCGAGAGGATGAGCACCTTTTCGCCAGGCATGGTGAGGGCCTTGATAGCAACAGACATCGCAGGGACGACACCTGTGGTATAGAGGATCTCCTCACGATGGATGGTCCAATTGTGGCGACGCAGGAACCAAGAGATGACAGCCTCGTAGTAATCTTCCTCCACATGGGTATAGCCAAACACACCGTGCTCTGCCCGTTTACGGATGGCCGCCTGAATGGCGGGGGCCGCCTTGAAATCCATATCGGCTACCCACAGGGGAATAATATCGGGTGATGAACTTTCATCCCACTTCACGCACCCTGTACCTCTTCGTTCTACTAACTCATCGAAATCGTATTTCATTTTCTTACCTCTATTACACAATTATTCGGTTGACGGACATTCTCATCGATGGTGATGCTGCCGATGCTATCGGCAATGATATGTCCGCTCGTCGGGTTCTTGATATTCTCAATATGTCCCTTGATATCCGCCTCAACGGTAGAGTACTCAAACATACGGTCGCACATCGGGTCGATGGTGCAGTTTTCCAAGACGAGGTTCTCCGTATAGCAGAGCAACTGTTCTCCTGCCAGATGACAGTTCACGAGGCGTACGTTCTTTGAGTGCCACGCCAGATACTCGCCGTCGAGTACGGAGTCATAGATAGTGACATTCTCGCACTCCCAAAAAGAGTCCTTCGTCAGGATATTCGCATTGTGAACCTCCACGTTCTTGCAGTATTGGAACACATATTTCGAGTCGCTCTCCAAACCATCTACATAGATATTATTCGAAAACATAAAGGGATAGGTGCCCCCATGCAGTTTCAAGTTCTTGATACGGATACCATCAACTTTCCAGAAAGTCTCATCGGCATCGGTAATCTCCACGTTCTCTAATGTCAGGTTCTTCATCTCTCGGAAGAACTTCGGGCCGTCGATGCGCGAGTTGGTCATCACCAGATCGTTGGTGTACCAGATGGCCGAACGTGAGCCCAAAGCGAAATAGCAGTGGTCGATCTTGGCCCCATCAACGTGCCACCAAGGATATTTGCCATAGAACTTACAGTTGTAAGCCTCCATGTTCTGACATTGTTTGATACCCGACTCGCCGTCGGTGATGGTTACTTTTTCCAGTCTTAAATCGTGTGTAGCGAACAGAGGGCGCTCACCACCAAAAGTCTTGTCTTTTATCAGTTCCATTGCGTTAATATCTATCATGGCTGCAAAGATAAACAAAAAAATCCGTAATCAGACTACCCTGATTACGGATTCTATTACCTTTTTAAGTGTTTTTAATTACTTTGTAGGCATCATGACGATAGAGGCATGGTTGCCGGCAGCGAGGAAGTCGGTGAGGAACTTCTGAATCTTTGCAGGAGTCAGAGCCTTCACGGTCTCGGCGTAGTTGGTCTGGAGATCAACACCTTCTGCCGTCCACTCTGTCAGCACATCCATCCAGTGGCTGTTCTCACGGTTGTCATCCTCAGCCTGCTTCAACATAATCTCCTTCACGGGATTCAAATCATCGTCGGCAATCTTGGTCTTGGCCTCGTTGATGTACTTCATCATCAGGTCCTCAGCAATCTTCTGCTTGTCAGGATTCGTGGGAGCCTGGGCAGTGATGAAGAATACGGGTTTCGGGCCCATCGTGCTGATCTGACCACTGCATCCCACATTGTAGGCAGCACTCTCCTCCTCACGGATGGTACGCAGATAGATACGAGTGAGCACTCTTGTGGCAGCATCGAGCAGAACCTTGTTCTCAAGCGTATAAGCCATGTTTTCGTTCTTCCATACCTGAGTGGTTGTAGCCTGAGGTGTCTCCATCTGCTTCTCGAAACGGTTGTTTACCCTGCCCTTGAAGAAGGTGCGTACTTCCTTTGGAGTGACAGCCTTGCCGGCAGGCAGAGAAGCGATATACTGCTCGATGAGGGAACGGATGGCCTGCTCGTCGAAGTTACCAATGATGGTATAAGTGAACTGACCGCCATTCTGATAGAGTTGCTTCAGTATCTGGAGGGTACGCTCGTAATCAAACTTGGCAATGTCCTCAGCCTCGGGGATCCTGTACAGCAGATTGCCGCAGTTCCTGGTGCTCTCGAGAGAGTCCTGATAAACCAACTGGGGGTTCAGGCTCTTGTTCTTCAGCACCGTCTGCATCTGGTTGACAAATGAAGCCATCGACTTCTCGTCCTTGTTGATATTGGTCTGTGTGAGATAGAACAACTGGAAGAGTGTCTCTAAGTCCTTTGGTGTAGAACGTCCACTGATATACTGACGATCCTCCTTGAGCGATAGCGCACAACTGACCATCTTACCAGCAAGTGCCTTGTCGAGTTCCGACTTCGAGAAGTTACCAAGGCCACTATATGCCTGTGCTGTCTCGGCGAGTTGGAGGTTCATCACATCGGCTTTGCCGAAGAGTGAATAGCCACCCTTGGCCTCTGCCTGCATCCTCACCTCGTCATCCTTGAAGTCAGTCTTCTTCAGGATCACCTTGGCACCGTTCGAGAGGGTCAGTTCCTTATAGCCGAGTGTCTTGTTCTCACTTTCCTTTGTAATCTTTCCCTTGGCAGGCATCTGAGCCATCAGCGGCTCTTCCTTCACATTATCCACCCAAGCGGTGAGGGTCTCTGTACGCACACCTTCCATGGCTTTCTGCATTGCATCTGTAGCCACATATGTCTTGCCATCCTTCTCCTGTTCCATGTTGAAAGCCACGAGGTTTTTGTCGTCGATGCTGATGATCTGCTGGGCATACTGGTTCACAACATCTATGGGCAACTGCTGCGACAGGACATTCATCGTCTGATAGAGGTCCTCAATGGAAGGGATGGGGTCGTTCTCGAGGAAGTTCTCGATATACTCGTCGGCATATTCCTCGTTCTTGCGCTTGTCGCGATTGGTATAGACCTTCTCCAAAGCACTGATATAGTCGGCCTTGGCACGGGCATACTCTGTAGCGGTGAAGCCAAAGTCATGGACACGCTTTCCCTCACGGGCCACAGCCTGGATGGTCTCGATATCCTTACCTTCCTTAGCCACACCAATCAGCATGAGGGCATCCTTGGTACGGGCCAACTGCATGAAGTTGCCGTCCTGGGCCTGAGCCTGGATGAAAGGACAGTCGGGCTGCTGGGCTATCTCAGAGAAACGGGCATTGAACATAGCGCATACCATGTCGTTCAGGTAGTCCTGCACCAGATAGGCAGCCGTCTTCTTCAGTTCTGTTGGGATGGGATCACGCTTCATCGAGAGCATGAGGATGGAGTATTGCTGCTCCTTGTCCTTCTCAGCCACGTAGATGGCTTTCTCATTGTCTGGCACAGGCTCGTCGATTACTTTGGCAGCATTGGCAGGCACCACGATATCACCGAAGAGTTTCTTGATCATGTTCTCGGTATAATCGACGTCGATGTCTCCCACGATGATGATACCCTGATTGTCTGGACGATACCATTTCTTATAATAAGCCACGAGTTCCTCCGGCTTGAAGTTATCTACGATCTCCATCTTACCGATAGGCATACGATAACCGTACTTTGAACCCTGGAACAGCGCAGGCAACGCACGCTCAATCATACGCTGACTGGGACTGTTGCGCATACGGTACTCATTGTGGATCACGTCGCGCTCCTTCTCAATCTCTGCAGGCTCAGCCGTGATACCGCTCGACCAGTCGCGGAGTACCAGCATACAAGAGTCAAGGGCACTCTGGCGCTCTGTAGAAACGTCAGCGATATAATAGACCGTGCGGTCGATAGAGGTGTAGGCATTCAGACTGCGTCCGAACTGTACGCCAATCGTCTGCAGATACTCCAGCATCTTGCCTTGTGGGAAGTGCTCAGAACCGTTGAACGCCATGTGCTCAAGGAAGTGGGCCAGACCCTGCTGCGAGTCATCCTCTTGGATGGAACCCACGCGCTGGGCGATGTAGAAGTTGGCCTTCTTCTCAGGCGTGTTGTTGTGACGCAGATAATAAGTCAGTCCGTTGTCGAGTTTGCCAATACGGACATCTTTGTCAACTGGAATCTCTGGCATCTGCTGTGCTGATGCGAATCCTGCGGTGAGCAGTGCGACTGCTACAAAAAGTTTTCTTAATTTCATATTGTTAACAATTATGTTTGATTGAAGTTTTTTTTCTGGGAAACTGCCACACACGAATCAGATCGTGCATGGCAGTGGGAATATATCTTGAGAGAGTTTTGAATCAATTATTGTTGGCTAGCAGACGGTTATCGAGCGGTTCCATCATCACCATGCTGCTGGTGAGATACATGTTGTCTTGCTTCTCGTTCATCTTGTAGGTCTTCACCGTTGTCAGGCAAGGAGCCTGCGAGCGATAGAGAGTGACTTCCGTTGGCAGGTCGTACTGTTGCTTGTCAGCATTCCAGTAACTTACCTCCACATTGTAACCGTTCTTATAATATTTATAGGTGAGGCGACTGCTCTTGATCCATTCTTTCTTGGCCTCGTCCCAGCCCAGCATCTCCTTGTTTACCAGACGGCCCTGCTCATCATACTCATAGCAGTACTCCATCTTCTGCTCCATCTGCTTGCTGGCATTCTTCTCATAGACCTCAATCTTGTTGACCACACCATCCTCCATGTCACCGTTATACATGAAGTTCACGTCGTTGCTGTTGATAGCGTTGAAGTACATTGTCAGTACTGTTGCTGCTGTGATAATTGATTCCATAACTCTTATTTTTTAATTGTTCAACTTAAATTTTCATTTCTTTTTGTCCTTTAGACGCTGCAAAGGTATGATAAACTACAAAAACTTTAAGTTATTTGTATGTTATCTTTAGGTTAAATGTATTTCCCGCGTTAATAAACCATAAAAACATTCCCTTTTCATGCAGTCTTTTCGGCCTTTCAGACACTATATAAGAGAAAAAAGTTATTTTTGCAACTAATAATTAATAATGAGTATGAAAAGACTAAGTATGTTATGGATGCTGACACTCCTGCTGTCAGGACTGGCAACACTAACGGGATGTTCATCCAGCGACGAGGATCCATCGGACCAAGACCAAGACGTTTATGAGGTTATGGGGCTGACAAGAAGAAAAGGAGCGATTGACAACAATAGTATTGTCGTCAAACTGTTCGAAAGAAATGGCTTGAAACTACAGGTGGTAGATATCACTAATCAGTTCGAGTCGGCCACATTCTTTGGTAAGAAAATACCCGTCAACCATATCTTTGTAGAACAGTTACCAACAGCCATTCAGGAATTGGCCATCAGTGCAGGTGCTGATTTAAGTGGCCGAGTATGTCGGATGGAGTACATGGGGGAATACTTTTACGATATCTACAACGTCGTTTCGAGTTCATGGTCCAATATCTTCAATAGCAAAGGTGAGCGACACATTTTCAAGGGTTCTGAAGACTATGAGTCATTTGTGAACAAAGCCACAAATATTTGCTGTATTCTCGTCCTGACCTCAGAACGAATCAAGGATGCCGAGGATGCACCTAACTATCTCGTTGGCTACTGGCAGAACGACTGGCAGCACTTGTTACATGATGTAAACCAGCAAGCCATTGTCACACTTTATCCTGACTTACCCTTCAGCATCACCGAGGTGATGTCGTTAAACGATGACGGCACAGGCTACCTGCGTACTGTCATGACCTACAAGGACGGCACCAACAAAGTGGCCCTCGATCCCTTCAGTTATGTGCTGACTGACTATCATAAGAATGAACAGTATGGCGATATCGACTATAGTTTTAAGTGTTACTATGCTGCTGGCGATGCCATTGAGTATTCGGTTCGTTCTTACGACAACATGCAGTCACTCAACAACATGATGAGTTATGTCAGTTATCCTTGGTTTAAGCAGACGGCAGACGCGTTCGAATCGCTCGCAATCAATGTGCGCCAGAAATACGGCAAACCGCAAAGTGATAAGGACAGCCCGATTGTAGGCAGATGGTCGGGAGAGTTTAAGTATGACAACATTCCCGCAATTGCCACTTTCACCTGGGTATTCCGTTCCGACAACACTGGCTACAGACTTCTAAACGGAGTACTTAACGCACCCTTTGCCTATACCGTCACCTATCAAGACTCAGAGGCGGAACTGGTCATCTACGAATATAACAAAGGCTTCATGATAAACGAAGGATTCTCCAAAGACGGCGTTGACTTGAACTTCGACCCCACCATTGTGCCTCAAGGAAAAACCATCAAGGCCAAGATCAATGGCAACACCCTCGAACTGGAAGGATGGGATACCTATCAACGGGAAGGCTAACCTGAATGGAAGCCCATGAGTTGATCAGCAGGTGCAAGGCTGGAGAACGTGAGGCTTTGCATCTGCTTTACGAACAATACCGGCCCCGACTACTCAGTATCTGCAGACAATATACGAAGGGGGACGATGTGGCAGAAGATCTGCTGCACGATGCTTTCGTGGTGATTCTGACCTCACTCGACCAATTACGAGATGCTGATAAGTTAGAGTCGTGGATGACAACGATTGTCCGCAATGTAGGCTATCATTATCGGAAGCACTTGGAAAAAGAGCAGGTGGCTTTGCAACAAATGGTCAGTGAAAACCAAGATGCCACAGAGACGGAAATGATGCCTGACTATGAACAACTACAGGCACTTGTCGAACAGTTGCCCCAAGGCTATCAGCAGATATTCAGGCTCTCTGTGTTCGAAGGACTGTCGCATCAGGAAATCAGTCAACTGCTTGGCATTGCTCCCCACTCCTCATCCTCGCAACTCTCCCACGCCAAACGAATGCTTCAGATGCTGATCAAGCAGTCGTGGGTGCTTATTCTGTTACTCATTGCCATCCCCACGGCCATCTGGAAACTATTGCACAAGCCAGAGCCAGAAGTCAAACCGACGGCAGTAGCACCAAAGCCACAGAAGCCTCAGCCTGAGCCCGTCATTGAGACCCCACACGATGAGATTGTCTATGCCTCCCTCAACAAGCGACCCGCCCATCATCCTATCCGCTATCAGACAGAGGCCGTCATCCAGCCTGACTCAATACCTTATTTCTATAAGGAGTCTGAAGACAAAAGTGAAGAGACAGGAGATTTGATCGAATCACAAGGATATGTCCATGATTCGGCTGCACAGGATACCCTCATCCATCAGCAAATTATTCTACCATCATTTGATGATAAACATCTGATTGCTGCCACAAAAACCAAGAAATCATCTTGGGAAATCCACCTGGCCTACAACGGACAAATAGGACACTCAAGTATTGATTTGTCACCAACTGCAATCTATACCAACAGTTTTGCATCTACCTCAAATTCGTTTGTCCCTTCTTATTATTCCATCAACAACTGGATAGACTATGCCTGGTCACTTAACAATGCCTTCCCCACAAATGAGGTTACATCAGAAACCCGTTCGCTGAAAAAAATTGCAGAAGAAAACGCCATGATTAATCATGGTGAGATGGTAGCACAACACACTTATCAACTGCCCTTTACCATTCAGTTGACTCTAAGTCATCAACTCTCTAATCGTCTATCCATCGAGACAGGTCTCAGTTACACACGACTGATTTCCGCCATCAACACAGGCAGCAGTCAAGCCTTTATCCAGGAAAGTCAACGGCTTCATTATCTCGGCATTCCACTTCGCTTTGGATGGCGGTGGTACAGCAAGGCACATCTCAGCCTCTATTCCTCTACAGGGGCCATGCTGGAACTGCCAATACATGGCACCACTGACATCAACTACATCTACGATGGTATCAACACCTACCAAAATAAGACCTCCCTCAGCGCTTCTTGTCAGTGGTCCACGACATTCGGCCTTGGCATGGAATATGACTTTACGCCACACGTTGGTTTCTTTGTCGAACCAAGTCTGCAATACTTCTTTGACAATGGTAGCGACCTAAAGACCTATCGTACAGAGCATCCCCTACAGATTACCCTGCCCCTCGGTATTCGCTTCCATTGGTAATACTGTGTTTTTATCAAAAAAAACTTAATACTTAGCGGATTGTGGCAAAGATTGCGTATCTTTGCAGCGACTATTCATTCCTAAACCAGAAACATGATGAAATTAGTACGTGTAATGTTCATGGCCCTGGCCCTTATGGTGGCTACAGGTGCATCGGCTCAGACCGTCTATAACAGCAAAGGTTCGAGCTGCGGAAAGATTGAGAATAACGGAACGGTTCGTAATTCGAGCGGTTCGAGTATCGGAAAGATTGAGAGCAATGGTGTTGTACGCAATGGCAGCGGTTCGCAGATTGGCAAGATCGACAGCGACGGCACCATTCGCAACAGCAGTGGCTCCAGTATCGGAAAGGTAGATAAGGACGGTACCGTGCGCAACAGCAGCGGCTCCAGCATCGGAAAGGTGGAGAATGACGGCACAGTGCGTAATGGCAATGGCTCCAGCATCGGTAAGGTGCAGGGGATTCCCAAGGAGTGGGCTGCCGCCTATTTCTTCTTTTTCTTCTAAAGGCAGTGAATGCATTCGAGCAGGTATAAATATGTGTCGATAGTGAGCGCAGTGGCGGTGTTGCTGCTGTTGGGACTCTATATGTGGATGACCTACCGCTCCACGACAAAGGATATCTCGGAAAGGGCTGAAGGCCAACTCTCATGGGCCATGTTCTACGAGAGTTACAGCCGTGCGGAACTTGTAACGGAAGACGACACGCTGAGTCTGCCACAGTCGCGAGGTAACCTGTCGCTGGCATCCTCCGTAGAAGGCATGAACGACGCGCTGAGCCAGAAATACCACTCAGAGATATCACTCGACAATGTGGCAATGCTAGTGGATTCGCTGCTGAGCGTAGTACACATCAACCGCGACGTGACGCTTCAGATGGTGGATGCGGGAGGGAAGGTTCTCAAGCAAAACAACGACAGGAGCACTTCGTGGTCAATATTTACCAAACCCGTCAGCATCCGACGCGACCAGTCGAAAGCCATCCGACTCGCCCTCAACAACCCCTACCCAGAATTGGCACGACGACTCAGTCCGCTGTTCCTCATCAGTGCCATCATCCTCGCTTTCTTTGCTGTCATCATCATCCAGTTACTACGTTTCATCACAGAACAGGAGCAGATGGCAGAACTGCGCAATGACTTCTCGTATGCGATGGTACACGACATGAAGTCACCCCTGTCGAGCATTATCATGGGAGCCCATTTCCTGCATAGCGGCAAGGTGGATGACAAGCCGCAGATCAAAGAGAAATATTACACCATCATTGAGGATGAGGCGGAGCACCTGTTGGCACTCGTCAACAAATTGCTCACCATCTCGAAACTGGAGAACAAGAAACTCATCCTCAACAAGAACGAGATAGATCTTGAGCCCATCATCAATGACCTTGTAGAGAAGGCCAAGACAAAGGCAAACAAACCCATCGAGATTTCCACCCATCTCGAGGTGAAGAACGTGTTAGCAGATGAGCAATATCTCACAGAGGCCATTTCCAACCTCATCGACAACGCCATCAAATATTCTAAAGACGAAATACAAATCGACATCAAGAGTTTCGATACCGACAAACATGTATTGCTAAAGGTTCGCGACAACGGTATAGGCATCTCGAAGGAGGAACAGCAAATCATCTTCGACAAGTTCGGACGGGCTGCCATCCATGAGAAGAACCGCAAGGGCGGTGTCTCAGGTTTCGGTCTCGGCCTAAACTACGTAGATCAGGTGATGCAGGCCCATGGTGGCAAAGTCACCGTATCGAGCGAAAAAGACAAGTTTTCGGAATTCACATTATATATACCTAAGAGCGTATGATCAAGTTATTGTTAGTAGAAGATGACGAATCGCTGGCCTATATCGAGAAGACTGGGCTGGAAGATATTATCGGCGGTTACGAAGTGAGCACTGCCTGTAATGGCAAGGAAGGTGTGAAGATGTGGGAACAGACACACCCCGATGTGATTATCTCCGATATCGACATGCCTGTGATGAATGGTTTCGAGATGGTAGAGCGTATTCGTGAGACAGATGGCGACGTGATTATCATCTTCACCTCTGCCCTCACCTCACCCAACGACGTGAAGGCAGGCTATCGCCTTGGTATCAATAACTACGTGAAGAAACCCTTCGTTCCAGAGGAACTCGACGCACATATCCAGGCCCTGATGAAGATGCGTGGAGGTGCGAAAACACAAAAGGAGACCAGTCACTATAAAATCGGTAAATTTACGCTCGACGCTGACCACGCCACCCTGCGTAACGATGAGACTAACGTCTCGCAGACCATCACCCAACGCGAGGCTCAGATATTGGCGATACTGGCAGACAACAAAAACAATGTGGTACGTCGCGAGGCTATCCTTAGTCGTTTCTGGAACACAGAGGATGACTATTTCGCTTCACGCAGTCTCGATGTTTTCGTCAACAAACTCCGTAAACTGCTCTCCGACGATCCCCGTATCAACCTCAAAACCGTCCGCGGTGTTGGCCTGCAACTGCTGGTGGAATAGGAATCAGTCGATGGGTTTAAAAGGATCCATCGCTTTCATCAGGAAATAGCCTGAGGGGAGGATGATGGCGACGGCGAGGAGGAAGCACCACCAAGGGAGTGCCACCCCAAACAGACAAATCAGTACTATCCAAAAGAACGTATCTGCGATGATGACGGGGATGACACTGCGCGTACATTCATACGTCCAAGACTCTATTAAAGCCACCATCATGGAGGGAATTATGAGCATGACCATGTTTGAGAAACCCGTAAAGATACCAAAAACAGCCGCAAAGATAGGTATGACGATTTCAGGTTTGTGCTTCCATTCCAATAGTTCTCGAAGTACAGCACCAAAGACAATCAAATCTGCTGTTCCCTCAACCAGCACTAACAACGGAAGCGACAAGAGGGGGTTCTCCTTTATCCAAAGATAATAACTACGGACAGACTCATCAGACTCTGTTGTCATTGTTCCATCGTATGGAAGCAAAGGATTGTACATCGTGCCATAGAGCAGTGCCAAGCCACCCATCGCTAACATCAGGAGGGACAACACACGCCAACGGGCCTCCTTAGGCATACGGCCTGGAGCATAAGAGGCAAAACGAAAATGCAGGAATACCCCGTTGAGTATAATGCAAACACTCAGGATAATGATTATGGCAGTAGAGACGACGAGGCTCGAAGTTTCGGTAGTACAAGGATTCGACTCGTTATATCCGTCGATGAAACCTGCTACGAAGCCCATCACGGCTCCGCTGACAAGCACCACGGCAACGATAATGCCTAATGCCAGAAACAGATACATCAACGCTTTCTTCATCTTTTCTTTTCTCTTTCTGGGTGCAAAGGTACGGAGAAATCATGAATAATGGTGCAAAATGTATGTTATCTTTAGGTTAAATGAATAAATCTTCGTACCTTTGCACCCAAAATAGAAGCAAATGAAGAAACTGTATATTGAGACCTACGGCTGTCAGATGAACGTGGCGGATTCGGAAGTCGTAGCATCGGTGATGCAGATGGCAGGGTATGAGACTACCGACAGCATCGACGAGGCTGATGCCGTCTTTCTGAACACGTGCAGTGTCAGGGACAATGCGGAACAGAAGATCTACCGACGCTTGGAGGCACTTGCAGCCATTCGTCGCAAGCGCCCACTCATCATTGGCGTACTGGGCTGTATGGCGGAGCGGGCACAGCAGGATCTGTTGGAAAACCATCATGCCGACCTCGTGGCTGGCCCTGATGCCTACTTGTCACTGCCTGACTTGATTGCGCAGGCAGAAATGGGGCATAAGGCGATGAATATTGAACTCTCCACCACAGAGACCTATAAAGATGTGGTACCACAGCGCATCGGTTTAGGACATAAGATTGGTGGTTTCGTGAGCATCATGCGAGGCTGCAATAACTTCTGCCACTACTGCATTGTACCCTATACCAGAGGCCGTGAGCGCAGTCGCGATGTGGAGAGTATCTTAAAAGAGGTACGCGACCTGCGAGACAAAGGCTATAAGGAAGTGACGCTGTTAGGACAAAATGTGAATTCTTACAGGAGCCAGGAGACCGATTTCCCTGCCTTGTTGCGACGAGTCGCTGAGGAGGCTTCTGAGATGCGTATCCGCTTCACCACCTCACATCCAAAGGATATGAGCGACGAGACACTGCGGGTGATTGCAGAGGTACCGAATGTCTGCAAACATATCCATCTGCCAGTGCAAAGCGGCAGCGACAGAATCCTGAAGTTGATGAACCGAAAATATACCCGCGAGTGGTATATGGACCGTGTGAATGCCATCCGTCGTATCATCCCCGACTGTGGACTCTCTACAGATATTTTTGTCGGCTATCACTCCGAGACGGAAGAGGATCATCAGTTGTCCTTGAGTCTGATGCGAGAGGTGGGCTACGACTCCGCTTTTATGTTCAAATATTCGGAGCGTCCTGGCACCTACGCTTCAAAACATCTGCCTGACGACGTGCCTGAAGAAGAAAAGATCCGTCGTCTGAACGAACTCATCCAACTACAGACGGAAATCTCTGCCCAACAGAACAAGAAGGACGAGGGAAAAACCTTCGATGTGTTGGTAGAAGGATTCTCCAAGCGTAGCCGTGCGCAACTCTGTGGACGGACAGAGCAGAACAAGATGGTGGTGTTCGACAAGGGCAGTCATCATATCGGTGAGACAGTCAAAGTGAAGATTACGGGAAGTACCAGTGCCACATTATTTGGAGAAGAAGTATGAAAGAATTCCTGAATGTCCTGAAGCGGTTTATGCCGCCGTATAAGAAATACCTGGTGCTGTCGGTGATATTCAATATCCTGTCGGCAGTACTCAACATATTCTCGTTTGCAGCACTGATACCTATCCTGCAGATACTCTTCCAGACGAGCGATGCTGAGACAGCCACCGAACTGATGGCATGGGACTGGACAAACATCCAGACGGTGCTACTGAACAACATGAACTACTACGTCAACAGTCTAATTGCCGAATGGGGACAGACCACGACCCTGCTGTTCATCGGACTATTCCTCGCCGTCACCACCTTCTTGAAGACAGGTGCCTATTTCCTCTCAGCGGCTACAATCATTCCCATCCGCACTGGTGTGGTGCGTGACATCCGCAACCAACTCTATCAGAAAATCACCTCGCTGCCCCTTGGTTTCTTCTCCGAGGAGCGCAAGGGCGACATCATTGCCCGTATGAGTGGCGACGTGCAGGAGATAGAGAATTCTATCATGTCGAGTCTGGAGATGCTCTTCAAGAATCCC
Organism: Prevotella sp.; assembly: GCA_017965725.1. Classification (GTDB taxonomy): domain Bacteria; phylum Bacteroidota; class Bacteroidia; order Bacteroidales; family Bacteroidaceae; genus Prevotella. The sequence continues at coordinate 32,828 of JAGCPK010000046.1, read as the reverse complement.
ATCCTCATCATCAGTTACTTCGCAGCCCTACTCTTCATTTCCTGGCAACTGACCCTCTTCACGCTGATCATCGTTCCTGTGATGGGCTGGTTTATGGGTTGGGTAGGACGTAAACTGAAGGCACAGTCCATCCAAGCACAGTCACTCTGGAGCGACACGATGAGTCAGGTGGAGGAGACCCTTGGCGGCCTGCGCATCATCAAAGCCTTCTGTGCCGAAGGAAAGATGAATAAGCGTTTCAACAAGATAAATACAGCCTACCGCAATGATATCATGAAGGTGAACATCCGTCAATCGTCGGCCCACCCAATGAGTGAGTTCCTGGGCACCATCTTGATTGTCATCGTACTGTGGTTTGGCGGTGTACTGGTGTTGAACACCCATACTCTCTCCGGACCTATCTTTATCTATTATCTGGTGATGCTCTACTCCATCATCAATCCGCTGAAAGACTTCTCAAAGGCGGGCTATAACATCCCCAAGGGACTGGCCTCGATGGAGCGTGTCGATAAGATACTGATGGCAGAGAACACCATCAAGGAACCGGCCCATCCCAAACGTCTGTCGAGTTTCGAACATCAGATAGAGTTCCGTAACGTTTCTTTCAAATACGGTGAACAATGGGTGCTGAAGGATATCAACCTGACCATCCCCAAAGGAAAAACCATCGCCCTTGTGGGACAGAGCGGTTCAGGCAAATCGACACTCGTCGATCTCATTCCACGCTATTATGATGTGCAGGAAGGCGAGGTACTCATCGACGGCATTAACGTGAAGGACCTTGGTATCCACGACCTGCGCCAACTCATCGGCAACGTAAACCAAGAAGCCATCCTCTTCAACGACTCCTTCCGCAATAATATCTCGTTTGGTGTCGATAATGCTACAGAAGATGAAATCGAAGAGGCTGCCCGTATCGCCAACGCCTACGACTTCATCATGGCCTCAGAAGCAGAGTTCGACACGAATATTGGCGACAGGGGCGGCAGACTGAGTGGCGGACAGCGCCAACGTATATCCATTGCCCGTGCCATCTTGAAGAATCCACCTATTCTTATCCTCGACGAAGCCACCTCTGCCCTCGACACAGAGAGTGAGCGACTAGTACAGGACGCTCTGGAACGTCTGATGAAGACCCGCACGACAGTAGCCATCGCCCACCGGCTCTCTACTATCAAGAATGCCGACGCTATCTGTGTACTGCACGAGGGCCGTATCGTAGAACGGGGCACCCACGAAGAACTTCTAAACATTAACGGCTACTATAAGAGATTGCATGAGATGCAGAGTTAACTTCCTCCTAAGAACATACCTCTGGACGATGCTGGTGTTCATCATCGCCAAGATGGCTTTTCTGTTCTTTTGCCGCGAAGGACACGACTTCTCTATCACAGACACCTGGCAGGTCATCACCCACGGTCTGACCCTCGACCTCTCCACAGCCCTCTATATCCTCATCATACCGTTTCTCCTCACAATCGTCAGCATCTGGTGGGACAACAGGAAAGCAATCAAAAGAATCCTCTTCACCTATTTTGTCATCATAGCCATTGCCCTTGCGCTGGCTTTCGTGGCAGATACCAGCCTTTATCCCTTCTGGGGATTTAAACTTGACGCATCCTGCCTCCAGTACCTCTCCACACCCAAGGAGGCTACTGCCAGTGTGTCCGTATTCTATCTCATCCTACGTCTGTTGGCATTTTTCCTCACGGCAGTCCTTATCGGATTCGGTTATAAAAGGGCACTATGGCTTTACATAGAGGCGCCACGACAACAAACAAAACTTCCGTCCGTGATTCACAAGATCTCAGAGACGGTATTCTACCTCATATGCATCCCCCTTATCATCATCGGCATTCGAGGAGGCCTTGACGAATCCACAACGAACATCGGACAGGTGTATTATTCGCAGGTTCCCTTCCTTAATCATGCTGCCGTTAACCCAGTGTTCAGTTTCTTCTCTTCACTCGAAAAAACTTCCAGTTATATTCCTGATTATCATTTCATGGAGGAAGAAGAACGAGCCCATCTGATGGAGGGTCTCTATCCTACACAAAGCATCAATCCCGACACCCTACTACGTAATCAGCGCCCCAATATCATTGTCATCCTACTGGAGAGTTGTGGCGGTATCTTTACCGAAGATATCGGAGGACGGAAGGACATCATGCCCAACCTGAACAGACTTGTCGAAGAAGGCGTTTATTTCTCCAATTTCTATGCCAACTCCTATCGCACAGACCGAGGGACACTCTGTACCTGGAGCGGCTACCCCTCATTCCCACGTTCTTCTGTGATGAAGATGCCTGCCAAGACCCGTTTCCTGCCAGGTATTGCCAGATCACTGCAACAGGAGGGATATAAGGCCAGTTATATTTATGGCGGAGATATTAACTTCACAAATATGCGTGGTTATCTGGTGACCATCGGTTTCGAGCGTTTCCTTTGGATGAAAGATTACTCATCCAAAGATCAGGAAACCGCTACATGGGGCGTACGCGATGACATCACCTTTGGCACGCTATATGATGAGGTGACCCATTTTGACACTGACTCCCACTATCTCATCGGCTACTCTACCCTTTCCAGTCATGAACCATGGGATGTTCCTACCCACAGGCTGAAGGATGAGATACCCAATGCCTTTAACTACCTCGACGAGTGTCTGGGCAACTTCATCAATAAAGTCAGACAAACCCCACAATGGGACAACCTACTCATTGTGCTATTGCCCGATCATGGCTTCTCTTATTTCGGAGTAGGTGAAGAGCATGAACTGCACGATCATGTACCGATGCTGTGGCTGGGAGGCGCCCTGAAAGAACCTCGGAGGATAGAACAACTGTGTAACCAGACAGACCTGCCTGCTACCCTGTTGGGACAGTTGGGCTTGACGCATGACGACTATCCATTCAGTCGCGACGTGCTGAGCAGCAACTACACCTATCCCTTTGCCACCCATACCTATAATAATGGTATTACGATGAAGGACAGTACAGGATTTGTGGTCTATGACCTCAACGCCAACCGACTTATCGTCAACAAGAGCACTGACGGTGAACGGCTCATCCGGAAAGGTATGGCCATCCTGCAAACAGCGTCAGAACATATTAACCAGTTTGGAACCCAGAAGTAGGAAACGTATGATACACTTCCGTAAATTAAGACTCCTTGCACCTCTGGGCGCTACCATCTGCAACCTGTTGATGGTATATGTGGTCTATTTCCTGGCTCGTCTGGTTTATCTCTTCGTCAATTATAGTTATTTTGAGCAGGGTCTTACTTTCGCACACTTCATGGAGATGTTAGGCGGCGGACTGGTGTTCGATACCTCAGCCATCCTCGTCACCAACATACCTTATATCGTGCTGATGCTCCTGCCCTGGCACGGGAAAGAGAATAACCTGTACCAGCAGATCTGCCGATGGGTGTTTGTCATCATCAACGCCCTGGCACTATTCGTCAACCTCTGCGATACGGTCTATTTCCAATACACTATGCGCAGAACCACCACGACGGTATTCAATGAGTTCTCCAATGAGGGCAACCTTGGCAGCATCTTCCTCAAGGAGACCCTGAGCCACTTCTACCTCGTGCTGATCTTCGCTATCCTCGTATGGGCACTCTACAGATGCTACCGTAAATCGGGGCTTCTGCCAGATCATTTCCGCTGGTGGCACTACGATCTGTCAATGGTACTGTCGCTCTGTGGTATAGCACCCTTCGTGGTGGCAGGTATCCGTGGTGGCTTTACCACTGCTGTACGTCCTATCACCATCAGCAACGCCAACCAGTATGTAAACCGTCCCATTGAGGCAGCACTGGTACTGAATACCCCCTTCTCACTCTATCGCACTATCGGGAAGGATGTCTTTGTCGTACCAGATTATTATAGTGACAATCAAGAACTGGAGCGTATCTATAGTCCGGTGCATTATCCTAGTCTTACCAGTGATACTAGTTTTACTAAGAAAAACGTGGTGGTACTGATTGTCGAAAGTTTTGGACGCGAATATATCGGTGCACTCAATAAGACGCTGGAGAACGGGAAATACAAAGGCTATACCCCCTGCGTCGATTCATTGATCAGCAAAAGTATCACATTCACACATTCCTATTGCAACGGACGTAAGAGTATCGACGGAATGCCTTCTATCTTGAGCAGCATCCCGATGTTTGTAGAACCATTCTTCCTAACACCTGCCTCGATGAATCATGTCAGCGGCATTGCTTCGCTTTTGTCGGAGGAAGGCTACAAGACCGCCTTTTTCCACGGCGCACAACGTGGATCGATGGGCTTTCAGGCTTTTTCGCGGGCAACAGGTTTTCAGGAATACTATGGACGTGAGGATTATGAAGGCGACAGTCGCTTTGGGGGCAACAAGGACTTCGACGGCACGTGGGCCATCTGGGACGAACCGTTCCTGCAATACTACGCCACGAAGATGTCGGAGATGAAGGAGCCCTTCATGACAGCCGTCTTCACCGCCAGCAGCCACCATCCCTATGTGGTGCCAGAGGAATACAAGGACATCTATCCCGAAGAGGGGTTAGAGATACACAACTGTATCCGTTATACGGATATGGCCATCGGCAAGTTCTTTGAGAAAGCCAGCAAACAACCGTGGTTCAAGAATACCATTTTTGTACTGACCAGCGATCATACGAATCTCTCAGATCATGCTTATTACCAGACAGACCTCGGAGGCTTCTGTTCACCTATTATCATATACGAGCCTGATGGCGGGCGACAGCCTGAGATGATAGACAAGATAGCCCAGCAGATAGACATCCTACCCACAATAATGGGGATGCTCCACTATCCAAAGCCATACTTCGGCTTTGGCATCGACGTGTTGAACACACCTTCCGAGGACACCTGGGCCGTGAACTATCTGAACGGCATCTATCAGTATGTGAAGCAAGGGTACGTCCTGCAGTTCGATGGCGAGAAGAGTACTGGACTATACACTCTCAGTGACTCACTGATGCAGCGCAACCTCGTGGGAAAGGTTTCTCAACAACCTTCCATGGAACGTGAGTTGAAAGCCATCATCCAACAGTATATGGAACGAATGACACAAGACAGATTAATAGTGAAGAGTGAAAATGAAAAGTAAGAAGACCATCGCAGCATCGTGGGCCCTGATGCTCAACATATTGCTGCTATACATTGCCTACGGTGTGACTCGTCTGGCGTTCCTCCTCGAGAACTACGCCACCTATGAGCATGTACTCGGTTCTGAGAAAGTCTGGAGTATTGTTATCGGCGGACTCTATTTCGACACCTCAGCCATTGCCTATACCAACGCACTGTATATCCTGATGGTCTTTCTGCCTTGTCACCTGAAAGAGACAGCACTCTGGCAACGTATCTGCAAATGGCTTTATCTGGTGATTAACGGCTTGGGACTAGCCACAAACCTTGGCGACGCCGTCTATTTCCAATATACAGCCCGTCGTACGACAACAGCATTCTTCAGTGAGTTTGGCGGCGATGACAAGTTAGGGAGTATCGTCGGCTATGAATTCCTGCGTCACTGGTATCTGGTGCTACTGTTCATCGCACTGATGGTATTCCTCTACAAGTTGTACACGACACCCAAGCCTCAGCCCACACCACGAAAACGATATTATCTGGTGCAGACGCTCTCTCTGCTTGTGGCAGCCTATCTGTGTTGGGCAGGCATGCGTGGCGGACTATGGGATAACCGTCCTATCAATATTAGCACTGCCAACCAGTTTATCATCCGTCCTAACGATGCCTCGCTGATCCTGAATACGCCTTTCTCCATGCTGCGTACCATCGGAAAAAGTTCCTACCACCGTCCAGAGTTCTTTACTGACGAGCAGGAACTGGAACGTATCTATAGCCCCATACATCATCTAGACCAGATTAGTCTGACTACTGATACGAGTTTTACCCGAAAGAACGTGGTGGTGATTTTCCTCGAGAGTTTTGGTCGCGAATATTTTGGCAGCCTTAACAGAGATATCCTGCCTGGATACAAAGGCTATACAACATTCCTCGACTCACTGATAGACCATAGTGCCGTTACCTGGCGCTATACTTATGCTAACGGGCGGTCTAGCATCGACGCGATGCCTTCAGCACTCTCAGGACTGCCGATGTTCGTGGAATCGTTTGTCGCTGCCTCTCATGCCACCAACCATTTGGGAGGATTGGCAGCCTACCTCGACAGTCTGGGTTACGAGACAGCATTCTTCCATGGTGCGCCAGCATCCAGTTTAGGCTTCCAGGGCTTCACCAAAGCAACAGGTTTCCAGAAAGCCTGGAGTCAGGAGGACTTCGAAGCCGATTCTCGTACGGAAGGTCGTGCAGCCTACGACAACTGGTGGGGTATATGGGATGAACCTTTCCTGCAGTATTTCCGCATGAAGATGAGTGATATGAAAGAGCCTTTTATGACAGCCCTTTTCACACTGACAAGCCATCACCCGTTCCATGTGCCTGATCAGTACAAGGATGTGTTCCATGAGGAAGAACTGCCCATTCACAAGTGTATCCGTTATACAGACCATGCCCTGCGTCGTTTCTTCACAGAAGCCAGCAAGGAACCTTGGTTCAAGAATACCATCTTTGTGATGACTGGCGACCATACCAATGCAAGCAACCACGCAGAATATAAGAGTGCCATCAATCAGTTCAGCACCTCTATCATCCTTTACGACCCCAGTGGCGACCTGACTCCAAGTGTCCATGAAGGCATCGCCCAGCAGACGGACATCCTGCCTACCATATTAGGTCTGGTACACTACCCAAAGACCTACATGGCTTTTGGCTGCGACCTGCTGAATACTCCTGCCAAGGATACATGGGCCATCAACTATCTGGATGGTGTCTATCAATACTGCAAGGGAGACTATGTGCTCCAGTTTGATGGTGAGCAGACCATTGGCGTCTATCGTCTGGATGACTATCTGATGCATCAGAATCTGAAAGGAAAGGTGACAGAACAACCCCAGATGGAACGCGAGGTAAAGGCTATCATCCAACAATATATGAACCGTATGATTGACAATAGGCTAGTTCCCTAATATAATCCCAAGCGTATGAAGTTCAAGAGCCTCAAGGATATCCCGTTTATGAAGCCCATCGTGGAACAGTGGCCACTGATGCTGGCCTACATCGTCCTGATAGGTTGGATATCGGTGACGAAGAATCCCATACCCCGTTGGATGCTCATCTTCCTTCATGCCTACCTCCTGGCAACTGTTGTCACCCTCTGCAAGAGCAGGATTATCAAGGCTCTGGCCTACATTATCATTTATATACTCTTCACAACGGAGATTGTACTTGAATGGATCTTCGGCATGAACATATCTCCCAACGTCATTGCACTCTTAGTAGAGACCAATGCCCGCGAGAGCAAGGAGTTCATGGAGTCATTACTCACCAAACCGCAACTCTGGCAGGTTCCACTCTGTGTCGTCTGCATGATTATCCTAAATATCATCACTGAAAAGAATCGTCTGAGAGTGAACAGATGGATCAAAGGTGCCAAGACGGTGAAAGTCCTTAAAGGCATTGCAACCATCCTCCTGGTCGGTGGTGTTATCTTCACTTACAACTACATCAAACTACTCCAATGCAACGAGATGAATGAGGTGGATGAATGGCGAAGTCACATGCGTAATCCCGATGACCTTGTGACCAAGGTGATGGTATCCTTCTACGACATGAGCATTGCAGAAAAGGAGATGTCGAGGGTCATTAAGATGGCAGAACAGATAGAGGCAATGCCACAACCAGAACAAGACGACTCACTGAATGTGATTGTCGTCATTGGCGAATCGTATATCCGTGAGCATGCTGCCCTCTACGGCTATCCACTCCAGACAACACCCTTCCTCTCTCACGAACAACAGGAAGGGAGACTGTTTGTTTTCTCAGATATGGTCAGTCCCTATAACCAGACCACCCGTGTCATCCGCAACCTGCTCAGTTGCAACAGTCTGGGGCATGGCGAGGACTGGTCTTCGGCTCCGCCCTTTACTGCCATCTATAAGAAGAACGGCTATCATGTAACCCTCTACGACAATCAGAAGAACTTCGACATGGGATTTGTCTTTGCCTACTCGTTGAACACCTACCTCTATCATCCGCAGATCATGGAGGCCTGCTACCACGAGACCAATGACAGTACCTTCGAGTACGACGGACAGTTGGTAGAGTATTACCGCCATCAATCATCACAGGATGCCAGTCATCGTCTCATCCTTTTCCATCTGTTGGGACAACATGTGGGATTTGAATACCGTTATCCGAAAGACTTTGCACGTTTCACTGCTGACAGCCTCAACTTCCGCAAGGAGACTTGGCTGACGGATGAGATGCGAGAGGACATCGTCCACTACGACAATGCCACCCTCTACAACGACCATGTGTTGCAACAGATTATCAGTTTTTACAATCAACAGAACACCATCGTCATCTACCTGTCAGACCATGGTGAGGAGGTCTATGACTACCGCGATAACCTTGGACGAGATGACTGGAACATGGGCAGTGACCCTCAACAAGTACTCCGTTGGCAATATATGGTACCTTTTATGGTGTGGTGCTCCGACAAATACAGAGAATCTCATCCTGACAGGATAGAACAACTGCGAAGTGCTACAGATCGTCCTGCCATGCTCGACAATGTCTGTCAATTGCTGTTCCATCTCTCAGGACTGAGTACACCTTATTATTATATAGAACGTGATGTGCTCTCTTCCGACTATAAATGTCCGAAGAGGATTATCAATGAAGATATTGACTGTGACAGTCTGCTCCGATTAAATAATATGACGGAATAGATCGTCGAAGTATTTGAAATCGGAAGGCATCACCGCTTTGTCAGGATCTTCAATCCAATACAAAGGCTGGTTCTGATACATCGATGCTACCAACGTAAACGTACTGGGAGGACCCATCAGGTTATCGCACTTTGATAATAGGCAGAGGTCTTCAGCAGGGTTGCCTTCTGGGAAGTAAACGAAGAAGTTCGACAACCGCTCACGGTAATAATCCTTATCGAGATTCGGATCATTGGAACAAATATACACATTCAGTCGTTCCTTCGGATAACAGTGGTCATAATAGTCACGAATGATTCTCACATATTGCTCGTCACTATAGAAGAAACGCCCCCCTTGGAAGGTCGCATAATCCCCACGACGGATATGCACACCAAGTCGGACACCCCACATATCGCCCAACCGTTCCTTCGCCTTTTGCTCTACTGCCTCATCAAAGGCAAAGAGTTGCAGGATTTCCGGTTTGTATTTGAGGAAAAGGTCATACCAACGGGCATACCATCCCTCTACCAGAATCATCCTCCGAGAAAGCATCAACTGTTCCTCACGGCTATAGTCAACATCTTCCTCATCAAAACTTACCGTGGGTATCAGTCCCCATTTGGCGGCATACTTAGCAAAGACATAAGTCAGGAAATTATGATGAGGGGTATGGCAGATATGAAACCAAGGATATTTATAGGCAAATCGTATCGAGACAGTCTGACGTCCATGCTCCCGCCCCCAGGCATAGATGTGCCCGTATTGCAGCATGTTATTCGCCATCCGGCCCTTGTCGTGCACGAAGATCATAATCCTTTCTTGGCTTTCAGTTCCTCTACAGTTGAGGTGATATCCACGCGTCCCGTGGTCTCATCGTAACGCAGATTATATTCCTCACGGGTACGCTTCCAACGGTTATGCGTCCAGAGCCAGTACTGTGGGGCAGTCCGGATAGAATCCTCCAACAAACGGAAGGCGGCATCCGTCAACTCATAGTCCTTCGTCTGCTTGGGGTCTCTTTGAATCAGTTTGATTTCTGTTTCATAATAGCCACGACGAATACGTTTCACATCGAAATACAACACGGCATGACCAGCACTGCGGACCAGTCGCTCCGTACCCGTCAGCACCGGCGTATCATGATTGAGGAAGTCTATCCAGTGATGGATGTTATTCCAGAACGGCACCTGATCGGAGATATAACCGATGACGACGGGTATCTGTTGCTGACGATAGGTTGCTATCCGTCGCAGTGTCTCTGCCATAGGAATACAGACGGCACCCATCCGCTGACGCAGATGGAGGAACAGACGGTCGAATATGGAATTCTCCAACACATGATAGATCTGTCCGCACTGACACCTCGACGATACCCACAGGGGCATCGTGGAGATCCATTCCCAGTTGCAATAATGCCCCAGATACATAGCACATGACTGACCGCTTGCCACAATCTCATCAACAATCTCAGCACCCTTGAACACCATACGCCGCTTTATCTCTTTCTTGCTGATGGTAAGCAGTTTGATGGTCTCTACCAGGTAATCACAGAACCATTGATAGAATGCCTTCTCAATGGCCAACAGTTCTTCCGTTGATTTCTCAGGAAAACTATCCCTCAGATTTTTCCGCACCAGTTTCTTCCTGTATCCCACCAGATAATAGACAATGACATACATCACGTCGGAGATCAGGTAATGCACCCACATCGGCAACAGGGAGAACAGCGCAAAAATGCCATATACGATATAATAGATCAGATTCCTCATCTTATGATTGTTCTTGCGAATGTCGTCTTTCAATCATCTTTGCCACCAGTTCAAACTGATAGACCCCTTTCAGTCCTGCATAGATCAAGCCTTGGATACCGTCGCGCCAGCCCCCTTCCATCACATAGCATTTGAAGAATCGCCAGAAAGGACGCCATAACAGTGCACCAGCCCCATAATTCTTGTGGGCTTTCTTATCGACATCATTGTCACTATAACGATTGTCCTTTTCCATGATACTGTGTATGGAGTCATTAGCCAGATGAATCAGGGCAAGTTCCCGTTGACTTTTAGGCAGATAGTCCAATCGTCCGTTCACCTTGGGAAAGGTGTGGACATAAGGAGGCCACTCCGTACCCTCACGGATGAAGAAGCGCAACTGATAGTCGGGATAGGCGCAGGTCATTGTCTTGCCCATAAACTTATTCAGACGGGGGATATAGAGTCCGGCAGGACAATCCGGCTGTTCTATCCGGCGATAGAGATAGTCTCGCAGTTCCGGAGTGACAATCTCGTCGGCATCCACTACCAGCACCCAAGGACTGGTTGCCGACTGGATGGCAAAGGTACGTGCCGGCTCGGCACTCTTATGGTCGGCTTTGGGGAATGTGACAATACGGCAACCATTCTTCTGGGCGATGACAACGGTATTATCGGTACTCTCCATATCGCAGATCAGAACCTCATCAAAGTCCTTCACCGCATCAATCACCTCTTGAAGATGCTGTTCCGCATTCCGTGTATTGATGACGACCGATATCTTGTTTGTCTCACTCATTGCGTGCAAAATTACAAAATTATTATGATTATACCTTATTATTTATGAATTATTTGTTACCTTTGCACAAAAATAGAAGAAAATGAAAGAAAAAATCAGATTGTTTCTCACAGACCAGCGTACGGTCCTTTGGCTCTGGATAATCATTGCCGTGACGGGGATGACGCGTTTCGGACATGGGAGAGACAATAACTTTCTGATTTTTAAACAGGCCTACTGGCACACCGTTGACCAGTTGCCATTGTATATCCACTATCCGAAGGAATACTTTGATTTGTTCCTCTATGGACCGGTGTTCTCTCTGGTGATAGGTCCCTACGCCATCCCACCGGTATGGATTGGCATGCTCCTGTGGCTCGTCGCTCTCACCCTGTTTCTCTACCTGTCCATCCGTCATAATGTCTTCACCAGATACCAGCAAATATTCATCTGTTGGTTCTGTGCACACGAACTGCTTAATGGTGTACAGATGCAGCAGTTCAATATCGCCATTGCAGCCATCATCCTTCTCACCTATTGTCTGATAGAGAAAGAAAAGGACTTCTGGGCAGCCTTTTTCCTGGTACTCGGTACCTTTGTCAAGATCTACGGTATCGTAGGACTGGCTTTCTTTCTGTTTTCCAAGCACAAGGGTAAGTTTATTGGCTCCATTGTTTTCTGGGCTGTCGTATTGTTCGTGGCACCAATGGTTATTTCAAGTCCTCAGTACATCATCAACCAATATCAAGAGTGGTTGAACGTCCTTATCCATAAGAACGCCGACAATATGTTCAGTCACGGTACAAACATCTCACTGTTAGGAATCGTCAGGAAGATCTCCGGTTCTTCAGCCTATTCCGACCTGTGGCTCATCATCCCTGGCCTCATCGCCTTCGCCCTGCCCTATCTGCGTCTGAAGCAATACGGCAACGAAGCATTCCGACAGACCCTGCTGGCCTCGGTGTTGATATTCACAGTGCTCTTCAGCACAGGCTCAGAGAACAGCACCTATATCATTGCCGTCGTGGGTGTAGCCATCTGGTTTACTGCGGCTCCTTGGAAGCGCAATAAGTGGGACATCGCTTTGATGGTCTATGTGTTCTTCTTCTGTACGATGGCCCACTCCGACCTGATGCCTAAGTTCCTTCGCGAGGAGTGGATGAAGCCTTACGGTCTGAAGGCACTGCCTGTGGTACTGGTGTGGTTGAAACTCTGCTACGAGATCTATACGAAGGACTATAACAAACTCAAAGATTGCAAGACATGAAGAAAGTAAGTATTCTCATTCCGTGTTATAACGAAGCGGAGTCGCTCGAAGCACTCTATGCCGCACTCCTGCAGTTGATGGACTCTCAGACAGACTACCAATGGGAAGTCCTGATGGTGAATGACGGAAGCAAGGATCAGACCCTCTCTGTCATCAAGCAACTGAGGTCAAAGGATCAGCGTATCTGTTATATAGACCTTTCCCGTAACTTCGGAAAAGAGAATGCCATGCTTGCAGGCTTCGACTATGCCACTGGCGATTGTCTGGTGATTATGGATGCAGACCTTCAGCATCCGCCCCATGTCATCCCCGACATGCTGAAGTTTTGGGAGGAAGGCTATGAGGATGTCTATGCCAAACGTATAACCAGAGGGAAAGAAAGTTGGTTGCGCAAGCGCTTCACCCTCCTCTATTACCGTCTCCTGCAAAAGACAACACGCGTAGAGATTCTGGAGAATGTAGGCGACTTCCGGCTGTTGGACCGCAAATGTATTGATGCCCTGAAACAACTGCGCGAGACACAGAGATATACGAAGGGCATGTACTGCTGGATTGGATTCAAGAAGCATGAGATCCTGTTTGAACAAGGTGACCGGCTGGCAGGAGAGTCATCCTTCAACTTCTTCCGTCTGTTCAGTCTCGCTATGGACGGCATCACCTCGTTTACCACTGCCCCCCTGCGCATTGCAACAGTCTTAGGCCTGCTCATGTCTTCCGTCGCCTTCGCCTATATGTGCTACGTACTCATCACCACGATGATATGGGACGACCCTGTGGCGGGCTATCCCACCCTGATGACAGTCATCCTGTTCTTGGGAGGCGTACAACTGCTCTCATTGGGAATCATCGGTGAGTATCTGGGTCGCATCTTCTATGAGACCAAGGAGCGCCCCGTCTATCTGGTTCGCGACAAAGAAGGCGTTTAGGAATCTTTGCATAAATCAACAATCATGGAGAGAAAAGAGACTCTTGGCGAAATCATCCGCTTCGGCATCGTAGGAGTCATCGCTGTGGCTATCCACTACGGCGTGTATTGGGTGCTGCAGCACTGGATCAACGTCAATGTGGCCTATACCCTCGGTTATTTCGTCAGTTTCCTCTTCAACTATTACCTGTCAGCCCACTACACCTTCAAGGAGAGCACATCCACCCGCAATGGTGCAGGCTTCGCAGGAGCACATATCTTCAACTACTTCCTGCAGATAGGCCTGTTCAACTTCTTCCTATGGATAGGAATGCACCGGCTGTTGGCTCCCTTTGCCGTCCTGCTCATCGCCGTACCGACGAACTTCCTTATCGTACGTTTCGTATTCAAACATTTCAGACGTTCATGAACGACCAACTCATCATCGGCTACGACGCCAAGCGGATTGTCAGCAACGGCACAGGCCTCGGCAGTTACGGACGGACACTCGTCAACGACATCGCCCGTTGTACCGGATCTGCAGATTCAGCACTCCAATTGCGCCTCTACACGCCTGACGAGGGGAAGGAAAGCCTTCGACAAATGGTTTCCCAGTCAGAAAACATTGTTTTCTCCGCCAGAAAACAACGTTTTCCCAATAAGAAAACAACGTTTTCTGCCGTAGAAAACGCACTCTGGCGCACGCATGGCATCATCAAGGATCTCCAGCGCGACGGCGTCCGACTCTATCACGGACTCTCAGGCGAACTGCCCGTTGGTATCCGCAAGAGTGGCATCAAGAGCGTTGTCACCATCCACGACCTGATCTTCCTGCGCCATCCAGAGTACTATCACTGGGTTGACACGAAGATCTACGCCTGGAAGTTCCGTCAGACCCTCCGTGAGGCAGACCATATCATCGCCATCAGCGAATGTACGAAGCGCGACATCATGGCATACGGGCATATTGACGAAGGTCGCATCTCCGTCATCTACCAGAGTTTCGCCCCAAGATTTAGTGTAGAGTGTAGAACTGAGAATTTAGAGTCTGCAAACTCTAAACGCTATATGCTCAGTGTCGGCTCCATTGAAGCCCGCAAAAATATCCTATTGGCAGTCAAGGCCCTTCCCTATCTGCCTGAAGATATATGCCTCGTCATTGTAGGTCGCCACACGAAATATACAGATCAAGTGATTGACTACGCCAAGACCCACAACCTCAACCATCGCGTCCAGATCCTTCACGGAGTGACCGACGAAGAGTTACCCGCCCTCTATGCGGGTGCAGAAGCCTTTGTCTATCCCTCCCGCTACGAAGGGTTCGGCATCCCCATCATCGAAGCCATCAGCATGGGTCTGCCCGTTGTCGCCTGCACGGATTCCTGTCTTGAAGAGGCAGGAGGCCCCGACTCCCTTTATGTCGATCCTGACGATGAGCAGGCCATGGCCCAGGCCATCCGTCAGAGTCTCAAGGGAGCGGAAGGTCGCGAACAGCGCATCACCCGCAGTCGTGCGTATATCCGTCGCTTCGAAGGACAAGATGTCGCCAGTCAAGTCATCCGACTCTACCATGATCTTCTGGCAAAATAATGAAATAACATTTTTTAAGAAATATTCTCGAAAGGAATCTGAAACTTTGGGTACTAAATGTTTGAATAAACTCCCAAAAAGATGAATGAGATTGAATTAGAATTCACAAAACTGGTCCGAGAATACCGTAAGACAATTTACACGGTATGTTACTTCTTCTCAGACAACCCTACCGATGTAGAAGACCTATTCCAGGAAGTGTTGGTCAACCTCTGGAAAGGTTTTGCCAAGTTCCGTGGCGACAGCAGCCCGAAGACGTGGATCTGGCGTGTCAGCCTGAACACCTGCTGCAACATTGAGCGTGGCAAGAAACGGAACGTACCAACCGTTCCCCTACTAATCGATAAGGATGTGATGAGTGTTTCAGATGAGAGTGGTCGCCAGATCAAGATGCTGTACGACAGAATCAATCGCCTTGAACTGTTCGACCGCGCCATTATCCTTCTGTGGTTAGAGAGTATGAGGTATGACGAGATTGCCGCGATTGTCGGTCTCTCTACCGCTGCTGTCACCAGTCGTCTGTTCCGCATCAAGGAACAACTCAAATCAATGTCAAACAATTAAAAACAGAAAGGTTATGTACGAGAATATTTTAGAACTCCATGAGTTGGATGAATTAAAGGCTGCTTACAACCTGATGGACGAGAGGTTGGACAATCAGGAAATTGTGTCGGATGAGCAACTCCGTGTGGTGATGGGTCGTAGAATGAATTTCATACGAAAGGATGCCAAACAACTGGTTGTAATGATTAATATGGTGTTATTGCCGTTGATTGCATTTGTAGAATACTACAATGGCCGACTGAATATGTTGGGCAGCATCGTGCTTGCCGTTGACTGGATTACAACATTGCTGTTCGGGCTGTATCTTTATAGACTGGCACGTACTGATGAATATTCCACTTCGGATGTGAAGACGCTGTGTGAAAAGAATGCTTTGTACCAAAAGTTGACGAAATGGTTTGTTCCGATCATCGTACTGTTTATCCCCTTATATTTCTTTTTGAGTTATATCGCAGAAGGCCAGTCAATCGCGGGAATCATTATCTTCTGTCTGTTAGCCATACCTTTGGGGATAGGTTATTTCGTAGGTTCTTCGTACCGACGCAGTATCATCAAGAAGGAACATCATGGTATAGACATTGATCCGGAAACAGGCGGGCCTGTCAAGATTGCAAAAAAACACAAAGGAGTCTTCATCTTGCTGATAAGCCTTTATAGTATTCTTACAATACTTGCCAACATTCCCGTTTTCGTCGGATTTTCCTACATTGATAATATGACCGACTTGATGGTCTATCTGTACCATGCCTCCGACGTTGCAGTAGGGATCGTCTTAATACTGGCACTGCTTCACGTGATCAATGTCATTAGGATTCCCCGCAGACTATTCTATACAGTTCTTGCATTGGTGGTGCTCCTGGCTGTGGTTGTAGTCGCCGTTTCGATGAATCTGAACATTGCAGCATCCAGCGATCCCAACGTGATATTAAAGGTTGTTGGCATATCGTTCTTAGCCTATTACTTCTATAAGTATGCGTGAGGTGCGAACTATTGCAAACAGGAAGCAAACAATTGAGAACTGAAAAGTTTGGAGGCTTGGGAAAAAAGTCTTAACTTTGCAACCGAAAAAGTTTAATTAATCACAGATATGAAAAAGATATTATTTTTGGCAGCCCTGATACTGGCTGCACTGCCCACAGAGGCACAACAGGTAAAGTTTACCGTCAATGGTATCAGTAAGTCCAACGGCGCCACCGTCACGTTGCTCAACCGACAGACCCGTCAACAGGTTGCCACCACTGTCGTAGCCAACAACAAGTTCACGCTCAGCGGCACAGCCGAGAAAGACGCCCTCCTGGCAGTCGGCCAGGAAGGATTAGACTGGGCCACGCTCTTCTTCAACGATGGCACCCCCGTCACCGTCAACCTCAACGACAGCACACTGAAAGGCTCGTCCCTCAACGAGCGCCTTGTGTCCTACGACATGGCAGCCAATGCCCCTCTTGGCAATATAGAGCGTAAGATTCAAAACATGTCACAGGAGGAGCGCGAGAATAATAAGTACGAGTTGGCAGGTGCAATGATGGTCGCCGTGCTGAAGATGGGCGAACAGATAGAGAAGATCTTCACAGAGGAGAATCAGACACTGATCCCCGCCGCCTTCGTCGGTGAATATAGAGACTTAAACGGATCTGATAAACTGGACAGCCTCATCGCCACCAAGCCCGTCTGGGCCAGCCATCCCCTCGTCCAGCAACAGGTGAAGGAGTGGGCTTATGAGAAGGAACAGGAAGCATTAAAGAACGCCTTTATCGGCCAGCAGTTCACCGACCTGGAAGAGGCCGACGTCAATGGCAACATGCATAAGTTGAGCGAATATGTCGGTAAGGGCAAATGGGTGCTCGTCGATTTCTGGGCCTCCTGGTGCGGCCCCTGCAAGGCAGAGATGCCCAACGTGGTGGCAGCCTACGAGAAGTACCATGATAAGGGCTTCGACATCGTCGGTCTGTCGTTCGACAACAAGAAAGAGCCGTGGTTGAAGGCCATCGACGAGTTGAAGATGCCGTGGATCCACCTCTCCGACCTGAAGGGTTGGAAGACCGTCGCCTCAGGGGTCTATAGTGTCAACAGTATCCCCGACAACCTGCTCATCGACCCGCAAGGCCAGATTGTGGCCCGTGGCCTCCGCGCCCAGGCCCTCCATACTCAACTGGAGGAAATCTTCGGCGAATAGTTTTATTCCGACTCCAAGAGTTATCAAAACTTCCATCTTACCTGCAAGTCGAGGTCTGTTTGGGAGGAGCGGTTGATCTGCTGGTAACTGCTGCCGATGGTAGAGCGGTCAAAATAGTTGGTGATACCCAACTTTGCCGTCAGCATCAGACGAGAGCCAATATTGGCTCTCGCTATCAGCCAGTAACGGATACCCTCGCCACTGAACTGTGTGACGGAATAGGAATAAAGCGGGCCTAACTCATAGAGATAGACACGACTGTCGTAACTATCGGTATGGAAATAACCCATCCCACCATTCAGGCGTAACCAACGATGCGTAAAGCCTAATGTCTCGCTGACCATCAGCCCCTTCTCATGCTCCTTGAAAGAAGTAAAGCCAAAGTCCACCTGTGTCTTGCTGCTCCATACCCGACTATACTCGGCACTGACCCTGCCCCGATGCTCCATCCTCGTGATAAGTGCCGTTTTGTCGTCATTGTCTTTTTGTCGGATATGGAGTCGGTAACGCCCTCCGAATGACCAATGCTTTTTGCTATATGACACTTGTAGCAGTTGATCCCATGAATGGGACGACTGCGATATCTGATACTTGGCCCAGGGGAAATAGGCGTAGTCTATATAAGCCATCAGTTTCCACGACGGTGTAGGTTGCCAGGTGGCTCCCAGATAGATACCACTCTCATTTTGTACACTACCCCCATCACAGTAACTATTAGCATAGAGCGAGGTGTAACGGTAGGAGTAGAAACGATAGAGCGCCATCAGACTCCACTCGCTGCCGAGTTGCAGACTCAGACTGTTGATAGTAGCCAGCGCCCCATCACGATTCAGAGCCGTCTCGCCATTCACAGAGAAACGGTGATGCACATAACCATAGTCGACACTCACGTTCAGGAAGTCATAACCCTGCGCATAGTGCTGACGGTAGAGCACAGAGGTGTTGGGCTTCAGTTCACGGTTCAAGTGCGTCCCCACCACATTCAATCCTGCATGATAGCCATTGGTCTGGTAGCGGACATTCCCGCCAAAAGTTGTATTCTTCAGGTTGTTTTTCTTCTCCAGTTCCGTCTCCGTACGATGATAGCCAGAGGTAATGATGGACGATACCGTCACCCCGTCCTTGTTGAGGGTGGCATCCATTGCACGATAAGAAATAAAGCCCGTCGCTGTCAGTCCTCTGGCTATTCTCACCGTAGCCGCTGCCCCTTGCAGATAACCGTCGGAAGAACGGGAAGAATGGGCACGGAGCGTACTCGTCGGACGTCCCATGTTTTGTAACATCGACACCTTGCCAAGACTAAAACTATTATTGATGATTAACCCCATCCCCATCGACACGCGATATTTACCTAATACCAGCGACTCCAATCTGCCCAACTGTTTTAGTTGCAGCCAGACGGAATAATAATCATAGCCAAGACGGTTCTTTCCCGAAAAAAACGGTTCTCCTGCATCCTGAGAGCCCACAAGTCCTGCCTTCACTTGGTCACCATACGTAAACTGGTATTTCAGCCAGTGACGATACGGATAACCTTGATAGCCATCTACGCCGCCCTTTCGTTCATAGAAAGGAATCCGTCCCGTCGCCATCAGTTCATGGTGAGCATAGTTGTGTTGTCGGGAATCTACAGTTCCCGACTCACCTATATATATAAAATAGGTAAGCAACCTACGTCGTTCATTGTCGAGCGAGCGGAGCATCTGCAACTCCGCCAGTGACTTCATCGGTCCGTAGCGGTAGAGATACTCTACAATCTCCTCCACCTGCTGCGCCGACAGAAACGGTAACTGCTCCAACTGTTCCCTCGTCGCCTGATTGATATCCATCGGGTGCTGTTCCAGTTCACACAACAGTTCGTATGTCTCCTCCCATTGTGCGGTGCCGACATCCTCTACTGTCATCACCTCATTAAAATACTGTGTCCATGCCCGTTCCGACTGCGCCTGAACGTTCAACGTCATCACCATTAAAGCCAACACGATCCGTGCCTTCATACTTACTAAATCTAAGTTAGACATTCAAATTCAGTGCAAAGTTACTCTTATTTTTTGAAATAAATGCAAAATCAACAGCCATTTTTATCGCCTATTCGGAAAAACTAAGTACTTTTGCAAGCGCAATGATAAAGACAGGCCCATATCTGAGGGTGATAGCGATACTTATCACTTTTCACTTATCACTTATCACCGCATTCGCTCAAGAAGAGCGAATGACGGCAGAACAGGTGCTGGCGGAGATGGACTCCCCCTCGTTTGTGCCGACGGTGAAGGTGGGAAAGGTGCTGCACCAGGGCGACAGCATACAGTATATGGAGATGAACAACGTGTATGTCTATCCACAACTGACCTTCAAGAACAATAAACAGGCTAAAGCCTATATGCGACTCGTCACCAACGTGAAGAAGGTGCTACCCATTGCCAAGGAAGCCAAGCAACTGCTTTACGAGACGACAGAGATACTGGAGACCATCCCCACCAAGGAGGCGAAGGAAGAACACATGAAGAAGGTGGAGAACGAAATATTCAAGACCTATAAACCGAAGATGAAGAAACTGACCTACTCACAGGGTAAACTGCTCATCAAACTGATTGACCGCGAGTGTCACTCCTCGTCGTACGAGGTGATTCAGGCCTTTATGGGGCCGTTCCGCGCGGGCTTCTGGCAGACCTTCGCATGGGCCTTCGGCGCCAGCCTGAAGAAGGGCTATGATGCCGAGGGCGTGGACCGACTCACGGAGCGCGTCGTCCTCATGGTCGAATCAGGACAGATCTGATATACCGAAAACTTATTCTGAGAAGAGCACCTGGATGAGGGTCTGACCGACGGCCTGAAGGGTGTTTTTGTCGATGTGGGCCATATCGTCGCTGACGGTGTGCCAGGTAGGACCGAAGTTGCTCTGCTCACAGGCGGGATAACAGGGGATGATGTCGATGGTGGGAATCTTGGCGACGGTATTCACGGGGATATGGTCGTCGGTGATGTTTCCACCTTCCCGGAAGGGGAAACAACTGCCGTAGCCCACAACGGAAGCGGCCTTCCATACCTTATCGACAATATGGGAGGCATAATACTTCGACATGATTTCCTGATAGAACTGCGCTCCCTGACCGCCTACCATATCGAGCAGGATGCCGAAGCGGGCCTTATAACCGTCTTTGTGCAGATTGGAGGCCCAATACTGGGAGCCTAAGGCCCAGGTGTTGCCCGGGTCTTCGCCCGATGCCCACTGGGGGAAGCCGTAGTCTTCGGCATCGAAGCAAATGAAGTCGATACCAAGTTGTGGGTTGAGCGTGGAGGGTGTAGAGTTTGCTACCGCCGTAGTGTCTGAGGGAGTGCTCCCTGCGGGGGCGGCAGCAATGAGGCGGGCAATCTCAAGCATCACAGCAACACCAGAGGCACCATCGTTGGCGGCCATCACTGGCTTGCGCCAGTTGGCCTCATCGGGGTCGTTGTCGGCCCAGGGGCGACTGTCCCAGTGGGCACAGAGCAGGATGCGGTCGGTGAGTTCCGGCTTATAACTGGCGATGATGTTCGTGCTCTTCAACGGGGTGCCGTCGTAGGCTTCCAGCACCGTCTTCTGCGGAATGACTGTCAGACCGTACGACTGGAACTTACGGATGATCCACTGTTCGCAGTCGTCGTGCGCCTTGCTGTTCATGGTACGGGGGCCGAAGTCGCACTGCTGCTGACAGAACAGGTAGGCACTGTCGGCATTGAACGAAGGTCCTACGGGCTGTACCGTCACGCTGTTGTCGTTGGTCTGCTTGCGGAGATTACCGCAACCCAGCAGGAAAAGGACGGCTAACAGTAATAACGGATGGCAAACCCGTCTGAACGAAGACAAGATATCGTGGTCTGAGGTCATCATAATGCTTAATTTCTAATTCTTAATTCCTACTTTTCTGAACCAGTCCCATGACGCGGAGGAAGTTGCCGCCCCAGATCTTCTGGATGTCGCGCTCAGAATAGCGGCGCGCCAGCAACTGACGGGTGAAGTTGATCAGTTCGGAGGAGTCGGCCAAGCCGCGCACACCACCGTCGCCGTCGAAGTCGGTACCCAGTCCGACATGGTCGATGCCCATCACCTTGATGGCATGCTCCAGATGCTCTATCGCATCGAGGATGGTGGCCTCGCCGTCTTTCTTCAGAAAACCAGGATAGATGGTGGTCTGTGCCACACCACCCTTGGCAGCCAGTGCACGCATCTGGTCATCGGTGAGGTTACGGGGATGGTCGCAGAGCGCACGGCTACTGCTGTGGCTGCAGACGATGGGGACACTGCTAATCTCCAGGGCGTCGTAGAAACTCTTCTCTGCCGCATGGCTCAGATCGACCATGATGCCGAGACGGTTCATCTCGCGGATGACCTGTTCGCCGAAACGGCTCACACCGCCATGTGTGTTACAGCCCTTGGCAGAGTCGCAGATGTCATTGTCGCCATTATGGCAGAGGGTGATATAGACCACCCCGCGCTGGACGAAGTGCTGCAGGTTTTGCAACTGTCCGTTGAGGGCCAGTCCGTTCTCAATACCCAGCATGATGGACTTACGTCCATGACGCTTGTCCTCATAGAGGTCGCTTGGCGTACGGGCAATACTGATATACTTGCGATTGGCCTTCACAATCTCCTCAATCTTGTCGAAGATGAGGTCGGCATACTCCAACGGCCCCGGCACGTCGAACTCGACCTGCGAAGAGAAGGTCTCGCCAATCTTCGGCTGGGGCAGGTAGGCCACCATGATGGTGGCATCCTGACGACCCTCGCTCATCTTATGCAGATCGACGAGGATCTTCGAGTCGCGATGATTGAAATGGATGCCCTGCGGGAAGAACATCGGCGTGTCGCAGTGGGTGTCGAGGGTGAGCACACGATCATGCAGTTCGTTGGCCTTACGGAAAGCCTTGGCCTCCTCCACCAGCCAGCGGAACAGGGGCATACCCTCCTCAAGGCACTCGGGGTGCCACTGCACACCGATGATCGACTTGAACTCACTGCTCTCCATGGCCTCGATGATACCATCCGACGACTTTGCCACCACGCGGAACTTGTCGCCAGCCTCTTTCACTGCCTGATGGTGGAAGGAGTTCACGTAGATCTTCTCTTCTCCATACAGTTTGTAGAGGATGGAGTCCTGCACAAGTTTCACGCTGTGCGTCTGCTCCGCACGGTCTGCCTCCTGCGAGTGTTTGATATTCGTCTGGATACTGATGTCCTGGGCCACCTTGCCGCCAAGGGCAATAGCCAGTGTCTGGATACCACGGCAGATGCCCAAGATAGGTATCTGACGGTTGTAGGCCAGACGGGTGATCATCAGTTCGGGTAAGTCGCGCTTCTGATTGATGCCACGCAGACGGGGCGAGGGTTCATCACCGCCGAAGAGGGGGTTGATGTCGCCACCACCGCTGAGGATCAGCGCGTCGATGCGGTCAAGGGTGTTGACCAACGTGTTGGCATCCTCCACAGGCGGGATAATCATCGGCACACCACCAGCAGCCACCACCGACTGGTAGTAGCCCTGACTCAGTTTACAGGTGATATCCTCGAAATTGCCTGTGATACCGATGACAGGCTGATATTCTGCCTCAGGAAAACGCGAATAGACCTTGTCGAGATACGACTGCAGTTCAAACTTACCCATATCCTATTTATTTATTTTTCATCCAGATTGACAGGAATCTCCCTTCTGATGCTCTGCTCCAGCGAGATCAGGGTCTCCGTAGCGACAACACCCGGGGTGCTCTGCAACTTGCCGTTCAGCAAGTCCATCAACTGCTCGTTGTCGCGGGCATAGAGTTTCACCATCATGGTGTAAGGACCTGTGGTGAAATGACACTCCACCACCTCGGGAATATGTTGCAGGCGCTCCACCACATCCTTATACATCGAGCCTTTCTCGAGGTTGATACCCACATAGGTACATGTCGAATAGCCCAGACTCTTCGGATTGACATCGAAGCCACTGCCCGTGATGACATCGGCCTCGATGAGATGCTGCACACGCTGATGGATGGCGGCACGCGAGACATTACACTCGGCTGCCACATCCTTAAACGGGATTCGCGCATTCTTAGAGAGAATGCTCAGAATCTTCCTGTCAAGATGATCAATCTTCTCCATTCCTATTTGTTATTTTACGATACCTAACAGTTCCACATCGAAGATCAAGGCACTATAAGGCTTGATATCGCCTTGATCACGGTTGCCATAGGCCAGATTGTAGGGGATGTAGAGTTGCCACTTCGAACCCACAGGCATCATGGTCAGCGCCTCTGTCCAGCCCTTGATCACCTGATCTGCGCGGAACTCAAGAGGCTTGTCGCCATGCTTCCTGGATGCGTCGAACACCGTACCATCCACCAGACGACCCTCGTAGTGCACCTGCACCTTGTCTGTCTTCTTGGGAATCTCACCATTTCCCGCTTCGATCACCTTGTACTGCAGTCCGCTACGCAAGGTTACCACACCTTCCTTCTTGGCATTCTCAGCCAGGAACTTCTCACCAGCATCTCTGTTCGGACCGTAGAGTTTCTCCTCCTTGGCAGCCTGGTCGATTTGCTGGCGCTCTCTGAAGAATCTCTCTGCAGCATCCTGTTTGAAGACGGTGGTGTCTTTCTGCAAGGCATCGGCAAAACCGCGATATACCAGACTGCTGACGATGGAGTCGGGAGAGTCGGTAAAGTCCTTCACCATACTGGGCAACATACGGTCACGCACCTGAGCAGCAATCTCCATACCAGCGGCATAAGCCTTCTTCTGAGGATCATTGCCTGCATTCACCACCTCTTGAAAACCTTTCACGAAGTCGGCCATATAGGTCGTGTCAACACCCTGCTGTCCTACCAGGAACTGTATCAGTCCGTTGGTGATGCTCATACCGGCAGCATAACTGAGGGAGTCGCTGCCATTCTTCAACTGCACGGGCTGTGCTGTCTTCTTATCCACCTTCTTCTTCGAGGCGGCACTGACAGAATACAAAGAAGCACCCGCCACAAGGGCGAGTGCCAGTATAATCATTCTCTTCATTACTTCTTAGGATTAACCTCGAGGAGTTCAATCTTGAAAATCAGCATGGAGAAGGGCTTGATGATACCCTGCTCACGCTCGCCGTATGCGAGTTCCTGAGGAATATAAACCTCCCAGACAGAGCCAGCAGGCATGTGAACCATCGCATCGGTCCAACCCTTGATGGTCTGGTTGCAGCGCAGGCTGATAGGCTCACCACGCTTGTATGAACTGTCGAAGACAGAGTCGTTGAGCAGACGACCCTCATAGTGCACCTTCACAAGAGAAGTGTCGGCAGGAATGGCACCTGTACCCTCCTTGATAACCTTGTACTGCACACCGCTCTCCAGTGTCTTCACACCGTCCTTCTTGGCATTGGCAGCCAGGAACTTCTCACCAGCCTCCTTGTTGGAGCCGTAGGTCTTCTCCATCTCCTTAGCCTTGATGGCCTGCATCAGAGTCTGTGCAACCATCTGGGCAGAATCGACTGTCATCAGAGCACCCTTACCAGTGGTACCACTGATGAAACCTGCCATGAAGTTCTTCATGGAGATGGTCTTGGTGGAATCATCACCGAACACCTCGTGGTTGATACCCTTGATCATACGGGTAGAAATCTGCTGACCAATCTGGATACCTGCATAGTAGGCAGCCTTCTTCTTGTTGTCGCCAGCATTGGCACCCTCGTTCAGACCCTTGATGAAGTCTGCCATATAAGCAGTGTCAACACCCAGAGAACCTACGAGGTACTCCTTCAGACCCTGAGTCTGTGCCAAACCGATGGCATAACTCATCGTATCCACATCACTCTTCAGGTTAGCCTTCGGAGTAGAATTGCCGCAACCAGTAAATGCTGCGGCTGCAATAGCCATAACGGCTACAAACATTAACTTTTTCATCTTTCTATAAACTTTAAACTATTAACTTCTATACTACTTGTATCAACTCCACATCGAAGATCAGGGCTGCAAACGGAGGAATAGAACTGCCTGCTCCACCCTCGCCATAAGCCAGGCGATAAGGGATGAAGAAACGGTACTTGGCACCCTCCTGCATCAACTGCAGACCTTCCGTCCAACCGGCAATCACCTGCTGCAAGGGGAATGTGGCAGGCTCACCGCGCTGAATACTGCTGTCGAAGACGGTTCCGTCGATGAGGAAACCCTCATAGTGGCACATCACCGTATCCTTGGCTGTCGGCTTCTTACCATTGCCTTCCTTCAGCACCTGATACTGCAGGCCACTGGGTAAGGTGATGATACCCTCTTTCTTGGCATTCTCAGCCAGATATTTCTCACCAGCCTCCTTATGAGCCTTGCCCTTCTCGGCACGCTCTGCCTGAAGTTTCTGTTCCTGCTTCTGAAAATAATCCTGTACGATGGTCTGGGCCTCACGGTGCGATACCTTCAACTCGTTGCCTTCCAGTACATCCTTGATGGCAGCGGCAAAGTCCTCGGCACTGATGTCGCTGGCACCCATCTGCGCCAACTGCTGTCCGATACCCAGACCCAAAGCGTAACTCAATTTATCCATTCTTTCTCTATTATTAATAATGTGTAACTCTCAAAATCGGCTGCAAAGGTAATACTTTTTAGTTACAGATTACACAGATTAACACAGATTAATATAAAAAAGTAGTGAAAACATGTAAAATCTGTGGCACTTTTTGTATTTTTGCAACAGAATCAAAACATTTTGCTTATGAAGAAGATTGTTGTATTGACAGGTGCAGGTATGTCAGTGGAAAGCGGACTGAAGACTTTCCGCGATGCTGACGGCCTCTGGGAAAACTATCCCGTTGCAAAGGTGGCCACCCACGAAGGTTGGTTGGCTGACCCCACGCTTGTGACGAACTTTTATAATATGCTCCGCAAGAAATGCTGGGGTGTGCAACCCAACGAGGGACACCGCCTCGTCGCCAAACTTGAGGAGCAGTATGACGTCACTGTTGTCACGCAGAATGTTGATAACCTCCATGAGATGGCTGGTTCCTCGAAGGTCATCCACCTGCACGGAGAACTGATGAAGGTCTGTTCCAGTCGTGATGTCGATGACCCCCGTTATCAGATCACGCTTACCCCTGAGAACTGCGAGATAGAGCCAGGCACGAAGGCTGGCGACGGCTCGTTGCTGCGCCCCTTCATCGTGTTCTTTGGTGAGGCAGTGCCCATGATCAGTGCTGCTGCCGAGGAGGTGCAGGAAGCGGATATCCTGATTATCATCGGCACCTCACTTGTGGTCTATCCTGCTGCCGGTCTGATGCACTATGCCCGTCCTGACGCCCCCATCTATCTCATCGACCCCAATCCCATTAACGTTGGAGGACGCGTACAGCAGATTCAGAAGGGTGCCTCCGAGGGCATGAAGGAACTCTCCCAGATTCTCCTGAAATAAAAAGGGGGAACGCTGGTGTATTAATCACTGACGGTCTTGGCGGATGTTGTTTACAATTGACACAATATCGGCAATATTGATTTTTCCATCACCATTTAAGTCTGGAAATTGATTACTGAATCCTTCAGATGGGTGACCCAGAATGTAATTAACGACCTCTACAATGCCTTTGGCATTAACGATTTCATAAGGATCATCAAGCATGAAACGGAAAGAGATCAGACCATCATCTGATTCGGTAATACACGTTAAAGGCTTGGAAAGCAAGTGCGTTTCACCATTATACACAGTTGCTGGTGGTGTTGACAGGTCTGTTAGCGCATGGTTTGAAATAGAATCTGACACAAATGGATATGGTGAAGAACTGAGCAAGATATTATGACCATTTATTCTGCATTCGCCTCTGTCAACCCACTTGTTATAGTCTAGATTATCTGCATGCACAAACTCATAGCGGTGGTGACCTGGCACGTTGTTGACAGTGTTATTATTCCAAACATTTGAATCGTAATCAATATGGGAGATGAGCAAACCATGCCCAGGCGTTCCTGAATCCCATCCCACCCACTGACGATTTTCCAAAAGGAAAAATTCCGTCGGAGAATCTGTTGTAATCATATACGCCTTGCCCCCTTCTTCTATAGGCTGGAGATCGGTAATGCTGACGGGGCCGTCAAGTATTTCTGGATCAAGCCAGCCCAGTAACATCTTTTCATGAGCCGTAAGTGCTGGAGGACACCATCCGTCATCAATATAATTTCCTCCATCCATGAGATCCCATTCATCACAGACGGAGTACTCGTCACCCCTTGTAGGATAGATATCCGGCAAACCGAACGTGTGACAATATTCATGACAGATTGTTCCGATACCACATGAATAATCATTATAGGCCCATCGTTCTGCACTTGCCGAATAAGCATCAATCCTCGTATTACCTGCTGTGACGACAGAGAAACTGCCAGTATTAGGCCATATATGGTTTTTGGTCTTGGTATCTGTTTCATTAGCACCGTATCCTGCATAAATGAAAATGAATGGCTCAGCATAACCATCATCATCCCAGTCGTAGATAGACGCGTCAAATTGAACGGATTCTATCAATTGCCTTGTTGCCTGTGAAAAAACATTTTCGCCATAATCCCCATTACCGGTACTCTTGTAGTTAACCTTCACTGGACCATAAATATCGAAACGAGGATTAAAAGAACCGCCAGACTGTTTCTGAAAGTAATCGGCCACACAACCAGGCCCCACCCCCCGGTTAAAGCCACACTCATTGAAAAGTGCCCTGTAGCGCTCGTTGATATCTCTTATATCGCCAAGCGAAGCAGGGACTTCCGGATCTCCGGCAGAGAAATCACAGTCAGTGAAACTAACGAGAATGACTGCTACAGGATAGATGCGTGAGGGATCCCAATTCTCTTTAGGATCAGGCAGGATCTTTGCTCTATGTACTCTACTACGGGAAGAAGCCTTCCCATCGAAATGGATACAGCCTTCGCGATAAAAAGCCTGACCTGAAATACTGATGCAGTTCAGTAATAAAGCAATAGCAGCAAAAAGAGCCCTCTTTCCCATTCAGCCTTATCTTGTTTAGGTCATTTCCGGTCTTGGCGGATGAGGGCGAGGAGTTTATCGACGGCTTCTGCTTCAGGGATATTCTTCTCGACACATTCCTTGGCCTTGTAGAGAGAAATCTTACCTCGTCCTGCACCCACATAGCCATAGTCGGCATCGGCCATCTCACCAGGACCGTTGACAATACAGCCCATGATGCCAATCTTCAAACCTACAAACTCTTTCGTAGCGGCCTTGATCTTGGCGATGGTCTCCTGAAGATTGTAGAGCGTGCGACCACAACCAGGACAGGAGATATATTCCGTCTTGGTGAACTTGATGCGGGCAGCCTGTAAGATGCCGTCAGCCAACTCCACCAGTTTCGCCTCATCAAAACCGTCGCAGCGTATGACAAGTTGATGCGCCTTCTTGTCAATAAAGAGGGCGCCGACAGCCATTGCAGCCTTCAGTTGCAACGTTTCCCAGTCAGGGGCATCGAGGGTGAGGGTGATGGTGTCGTCCTTGATACCAGCCTCAGCCTGCGCACGCAGGGCGGCACATGCCTCAATCATATCCACGAGTTGACGAGCCACGGGAATCTCACATTCGGGTTCCTCGGAAAGCGACACACGGATCGTGTCGCCAATGCCCTCCGTCAACAGGGCGCCGATGCCTACGGCACTCTTGATGCGTCCGTCTTCACCCTCGCCAGCCTCCGTGACACCAAGATGCAACGGATAATGCATGTCCTCCTTGTCCATCGTCTTGACAAGCAGACGGACGGTAGTCACCATCACGACGGTGTTCGATGCCTTGATACTGATGACGACATCGTTGAAGTTCTCCCGCTTGAAGATGCGCAGGAACTCCATACAACTCTCCACGATACCCTCTGGGGTGTCACCATAGCGCGACATGATACGGTCGGACAACGAGCCGTGATTGACGCCGATACGCACAGCCGTATGATGCGCCTTGCAGATGTTCAGGAACGGCACGAGTTGACGTTCAATCTTCTTCAGTTCCTCAGCATACTCCTCATCGGTATATTCCAGATGCTTGAACGTACGGCCAGGATCGACATAGTTGCCTGGGTTGATACGCACCTTCTCACAATAGAGAGCAGCGACATCAGCGGTATGAGCCGTGAAATGGACATCGGCCACAAGAGGTGTCTGATAACCGTCAACCTTCAACTGAGCCGAGATGCTCTTCATGTTCTCTGCCTCGCGCGTACCCTGTGTGGTGAAGCGCACCAGTTCGCCACCGGCATCGATGATGCGTTTGGCCTGAGCCACACAACCCTCCGTATCATTGGTATCCACCGTAGCCATCGACTGGATACGGATGGGATTGGAGCCTCCGATGCCGATGCCTCCGACACGGGCCTCTGTGGAAAATCTTCTCTGATACATTTAATTCGTCTTAAACTTATACTTGATTCCTGCCAACTCCTCATTGGCTTTCTCTATTTTGATGCGAAGGCTGGCCTTATAGACAGCCAGACGCTGTGCAAGAGAAGGGTCAGCCAATGCCATCATCTCGACAGCGAGGATGGCTGCATTCTGCGCCCCATTGACACCAACGGTAGCCACAGGGATGCCCGGTGGCATCTGGATGATAGAGAGCATCGCGTCGAGACCGTCAAGCATACCCTTGATAGGTACACCGATGACGGGCAAGGTGGTGGAGGCAGCAATGACACCAGGCAGGGCGGCAGCCATGCCAGCACCCGCGATGATCACCTTGATGCCACGCTCCTGAGCGGTACGGGCAAACTCCTCCACAGCATCGGGTGTGCGATGGGCGGAAAGTGCATTCACTTCAAAAGGCACCTGCATCTCATCGAGCAGTTTGCAGGCTTTTTCCATAATAGGCAGGTCACTCGTGCTGCCCATGATAATACTTACTAACGGATTCATCTATTTATTTACTTTTTTACAATTGACAGTTTTAATATTTAGAGGAAGAGGAGGCCAGTGATGGAACAGATGATACCAACAAAGAAGCCTGCGACAACCTGCGCCAACGAATGCTGACGAAGAATCATACGGCTGGAGCCGAGGATGCCTGCCAAGACAAAGACCAGACACAGCCACCATACGGGATTGAAAGCGAACAATTCGCCAAAGATGAACAAGGCGCCAGCCACCCCTCCGATAGCAGCCGTATGGGTGGAGATCTTCCACCATACATTGATCAGTGCACAGACAATCTGGATGAACAAGGCCGCCGTCACGATGTTACTCATGAAATGGGGGACATGTAGATAGTCCATGAGATAGACACAGGCGAAGTAGCAGAGGATACTGATCACGTATGGCACCATACGACGCTCCTTGTTGCCCAACTGGATCAGCGTCCACCCCTGATAGCGACGATAGAGATGGATGAGCAGGGTGGGCAGTAGGATGGTGAACAAATAGACCAGTATGAGCAACTGCAACTTAAATCGCCAAGGCATCTGACTGAGATAACTCAGCGTGAACAGGGCTATCAGTCCAAGGATGGGCAGATAGAACGGTGTGAAGATCACGCTCACCACCCGAGCCGTCAATATGATTGCTGTTGCTCTCTTCACTTCCTGAGTCTTGCTATGGGGATTCCTAATTGTTCACGATACTTTGCCACCGTACGACGGGCGATCGGATAACCTTTCTTCGCCAGTTCCTCCTTGATGGCATCATCACTCAACGGTCTCTGTCGGTCCTCTGCCTCCACGATGTCGCGCAGGGCAGCCTTGATCTGACGGGTTGACAGTTCCTCGCCGTTCTCCGTCACATAACTGTCGCTGAAGAAATGGCGCAGGGGGAAGGTGCCCCAGCGCGTCTGGGCATATTTCGAATTGCTGACACGCGAGATGGTGCTCAGGTCGAGCCCCGTCTTTTCCGCCACGTCTTTCAGGATCATCGGACGCAACGAGGCCTCGTCGCCATCGAGGAAGAACTGTCGCTGCAACGAGATGATGGCCTGCATGGTGATCGTCAGCGTGTGGCGACGCACCTTGATGGCTTCGATAAAGCCCTGGGCGGCATCCACCTTCTTCTTGATATAGAGCAGCGCCTCTTTGGTCTGTCGGCTCATGTGCTCCTTATTGTCCTGATATTCCTTCATAGAATCGACAAACGACTGCGAGACCTTCAGTTCCGGCACCTCGCCATTGTTGAGCGTAAGGGTGATGGTACCGTCGTCCTGCGTGTCAATGATGAAGTCGGGGGTGATCTGTTGGATGCTCCGCCCTACCGTCTCACCCATCGAGGCGCCTGGACGGGGATTCAGTTTCCGTAGTTCCTTGAACAGCGCATCAGCCTGAACATCCGTCAACGCGAATGCTGACTGAATCTTATCCCAGTGTTTCTTGGTGAACGCCTCGAAATGGTCGGCTATCACCCGTTGCATCAGGGTCTTCACCTTCGAGTCGTCACGACGGGAGATCTGTATCAGCAGACACTCCTGCAACGAACGGGCACCAATGCCTGCAGGGTCGAAATCCTGAAGCACGGACAAGACCTGTTCTATCTCCTCCTGTGACGCATCGATGTTATGGTAGATAGCCAGTTCGTCGCTGAGCACATCGAGTGGCTTACGAAGCAGACCGTCATCGTCGAGTGAGCCGATGAGATACTCCATGATGTCGCGCTGACGGTCAGTCAACTCCGTCTCGCCCACCTGCTCTTTCAACTGATCGTAAAACGACTCACTCTCGCCATAGACCATCTCTTCACGGTCTTCTGACATATTGTTGCCACTATGATAGACGGGCAGGTCCTCATCGTCACGTCCGATACCAGCAAGGGCCTCATCGAGAGCCGACTGTCGTTCCTCACGCTCATTACTGGCTGAGAAATCGTCAGAGACATCCGGATCATCTTGATAATCTAGGGATTCTGAATAGTCTGGGGTATCGTAGCCCGTCTCTGCTTCCAGAGCGGGGTTGTCATTCATCTCAGTATTGATACGGTCGGCAAGTTGATTCACAGGCAACTCCACCAACGACGACACGAGCAACTGCTGCTGCGAGATAGTCTGCACTAGTTTC
>JAGCPK010000045.1 GCA_017965725.1 Prevotella sp. | reverse complement strand
GTCGTACAGACTATCCGAATCAGATCAATAATGTGATTGGCTTCACTTATATCTTCCGTGGTGCACTTGACGTGCATGCCACTGCCATCAACGAGGAGATGAAACTGGCTGCCGTCCACGCTATTGCTGACCTCGCCAAACAGCCTGTGCCTGATGTGGTGAACGATGTCTATCACGTGAACAACCTCACCTTTGGACGCGACTACTTCATCCCGAAGCCTGTTGATCCACGACTCATCACTGAGGTCAGTGCTGCTGTGGCAAAGGCTGCCATCGAGAGTGGTGTGGCCCGCAAGAACATCGAGGACTGGGAGGAATACAAGGATTCACTCTCCGTGTTGCTCGGTCAGGAGACTAAACTCACACAGAAACTCTATGCCACTGCTGCTGCCCATCCACAGCGCGTGGTCTTTGCAGAGGCTGTGCATCCCACGATGCTGAAGGCTGCTGTACAGGCCAAGGCCGAGGGAATCTGCCAACCTATCTTGCTGGGTAACGACGAGGTGATTGCCAAACTCGCTGCCTCGCTCGACCTCAGTCTTGAGGGTATCGAGATTGTCAACTTGCGCCATCCCTCAGAACAGGAGCGTCGTGAGCGTTATGCCCGTATCCTCACTGAGAAGCGTCAGCGTGACGGTTACACCTTCCAGGAGGCCAACGATAAGATGTTCGAGCGTAACTACTTCGGTATGATGATGGTGGAAACAGGCGAGGCTGATGCATTCCTGACAGGTCTCTACACGAAATACTCAAATACCATCAAGGTGGCCAAGGAAGTGATAGGCATTCGTCCTGAGTACCAGCACTTCGGTGCCATGCACATCATCAACTCTCCGAAGGGCACTTATTATATCGCCGACACGATGATCAATGAGAATCTTGATTCTGAGACCCTCGTGGATATTGCCAAACTCTCCGCCACCGCTGTACGCTTCTTCAACGAGAAACCAGTCATAGGCATGGTGAGCCATTCTAACTTCGGTTCTTCCACCAGTTCTGGTGCCAAGAAGGTGCGTCAGGCCGTGGAGAAGTTGCAAGAACTCTATCCTGACCTGCCCATCGACGGTGAGATGCAGTTGGGCTTCGCCCTCGACAATGAGTTGCGCGACGAACAGTATCCCTTCACGCGCGTATATAATAAAAAGGTGAACACGCTGGTATTCCCCAACCTCACCTCTGCCCGCTCCTCCTATAAGATGCTGCAGATGTTAGGTTCGGACGCTGAGATCATCGGTCCTATCCAGATGGGACTGAACAAGGCCATCCACTTCATCGACTTCGGTGCCAGCGTGCGTGACGTGGTGAACATCGTCGCTGTGGCTACCATCGATGCCTATGTCTTCAAGATCAAAGACCGTATCAATGCTTTAGGACATTAATCGAAACAGGATACAAAAAAGAATCAGCGCAGGATTTCGGTCCTGCGCTGATTTGTTTATATTGGTTTTACCAAACGTTATGCTTATTCCTCATCGAACCACTTCTTAGGAATGCTCACGCGCTCGTTCATCCAGTTGACGTCAGCACCAACGGCAAGCATCATCGGAGCCTCACCCTTCTTCGGGAAAGTGATGGTCTTAACTTCTCCAGAGCCACCTCTATCTACGACTTCAACAGAGATATTGTTGTTGTCGGGAATGAAGCCCTTCACCTCAACCGGCTCGCCAAGTACGGCTGTGTAGTCGATAGATGCACCACCCCAACCGGTATTCCACATCTCTTTGACATCCTTATTCTCACTCTTGATCCAAGTGGTTTCACCAATGGTCAGGGTGAAGTCCAGTGTACCACCAGTAGCGCGGACAATGGCCACGTCGGGAAGATCTTCCTCTGTCCTCTTTAATTCCTCATCTGTTGTATTATCATAGATAATGGTGATCTTCTTTCTGTTATACTTTACATCAACTACGACATCGTTGAAGTCGAAGTCATCGGTAGTACCCAGGTCCTCCATGAAGTAGCGCTTCGTAAGAGAAGATTCAATTTCCTTTACGCGCTCTGTCGGAGGAACTGGCTTGCCATAGACCATGAACACCAGGTCCTCGAAGTCTTTATCCGTGCCATCCTCACAGCCAATGATGGTTACATCATAGTCATCGGACACAGCAGCAGGCTTCTGGGCTTTTGTCAGAGAAATCATCCTGCAATTATTAACATCCGAAGAGGTGTAGATAAGTGGCTTGTTATTATTCGGATTTTCCAAATACTTCTTATAGGCGTCATATCCTAATCCACTACCGTTTTGCCATACTTTCAGATAGAAAGTCATCTCCGCACCTACTGGAAGATTGGTGAATGTATAGGTGGGAGCCTTCACCGCCTCGTGATTGAACTGTCCATTATTATCTTTAGCAAGACCATCTTTGCCTACACCTAACGCCGTCCAATTATCGCCATCGCCAAGATCCTGATAAAAGAAGTTTTCGCCCTTTGACCAAATCTTATAATCTCCGATGCCCTTAACATTCATCCACAGCTCCCAGTAATAGTTGGCACAACCTTGATAGATAGGAGCAACGGTGAATGGGTTGTCAGGAACTGTCATGAAGAAGGCTTTACCCATTCCCTGGTTGTTCTTACCTTTCGGCATATTAGTGTACATCCATTCAAGAACAGACTTCTCAACAACGATAGAATTCACGCTCGTATTTGCTTCAAAGTCGAAACTGCCTTCACCTGTACGTGTACGGGCAGCGCTTACATTAGAAGAGAATAGACTGTAAGTGGGCTCTGCGGAAGAGAAGTCCCAAGTCTGATTGGGGTTGATAGCACCATACTTCTTGACGAAGTTGTCTGCATACTCAGCCTTCAGGTTGTTTACAGGTGCATTGTTGTCGATGAAATCATCGTGCGAACATGCTGTGAAAGCAAGACCAATCATGGTCATACTTGCTGTCAAATAGAGATTTTTAATGCTCATAAAGTTATCCTTATTAATTTTTAATGGGTTTTGATGGTGCAAAAGTACTACATTTTATTAAATAAGTATCAGTTTTATAGTTAAAAAAGTGTAATTTTTACATTTCATATATAAAATAGTCCATTTCGTGGATAAAAAAATCTATTTCGTGGATAAAACATCGGATTTTGTATATATAATATAATAATGTGTCCGAACACAAGCAAAGGACCGCGTTTGACCTTTTGGCTTGATTTATATCAATAAAGTGACAAAAAGATAGTTTTTTGAATAATTTTCCGATAAAATGTTTGTTATTTCAGATTTTTGATGTAATTTTGCACGCAGTTTTTAATTTCAGTATAACAAACAACTAAAAAAAAATTATGAATGCAGCACAAGTTGTAGAGCAATTGAAGCAGCGCTTCCCCAATGAGCCGGAGTACATCCAGGCAGTTTCTCAAGTTCTTCCCACCATCGAGGAGGAGTACAACAAGCACCCCGAGTTCGAGAAGGCCAATCTGATCGAGCGTCTGTGCATCCCCGACAGAGTATGTGAGTTCCGCATCACTTGGGTGGATGACCAGGGTAAGGTTCAGACCAACATGGGTTATCGTATCCAGCACAACAACGCCATTGGCCCGTACAAAGGCGGTCTTCGTTATCACAAGAGCGTGAACCTGGGTATCCTGAAGTTCCTTGCCTTCGAGCAGACTTTCAAGAACTCTCTGACAACCCTTCCTATGGGTGGTGCCAAGGGTGGTAGTGACTTCTCTCCCCGTGGTAAGAGCGACGCTGAGGTGATGCGCTTCTGCCAGGCATTCATGAACGAACTCTATCGCGTGATTGGTCCTGATGAGGACGTTCCCGCTGGTGATATCGGTGTAGGTGGCCGTGAGGTTGGCTATCTGTTCGGACAGTACAAGAAACTCACCCATCAGTTCCAGGGTGTGCTCACCGGTAAGGGTATCCCCTTCGGTGGTTCACTGATCCGTCCTGAGGCTACTGGTTATGGTACCGTTTATTTCCTCTGCTCAATGCTGGCTACCCGCAACATCGACATCAAGGGTAAGAAAGTGCTGATCTCTGGTGCTGGTAACGTGGCTCAGTATGCTGCTGAGAAGTGCCTGCAACTCGGTGCTATCCCCATGACAATGTCTGACTCTGACGGTTACATCTACGATCCCGATGGTATCGATCGCGCAAAACTCGACTACATCATGGAGTTGAAGAACGTGGAGCGTGGACGTATCAAGGAGTATGTTCAGGAGTATCCCACAGCCAAGTACTTCGAGGGCAAGCGTCCTTGGTATGAGAAGGCTGATATCGCCCTGCCTTGCGCAACACAGAACGAGATCAACGGCGACGAGGCTGCTGCTCTGGTGAAGAATGGTGTCATCGCTGTGGCTGAAGGTGCCAACATGCCTTCACTGCCTGAGGCTATCAAGATCTTCCAGGATGCTAAGATCCTCTACTCTCCGGGTAAGGCTTCTAACGCTGGTGGTGTGTCTGTATCTGGTCTCGAGATGTCACAGAACTCTGAGCGTCTGTCATGGACAGCCGAGGAAGTTGACAACTACCTGAAGCGCATCATGAACGACATTCACGAGAACTGCGTGAAGTACGGTACTGAGAAGGATGGCTACATCAACTACGTGAAGGGTGCCAACGTGGCCGGCTTCATGAAG
This sequence comes from Prevotella sp., assembly GCA_017965725.1. Classification (GTDB taxonomy): domain Bacteria; phylum Bacteroidota; class Bacteroidia; order Bacteroidales; family Bacteroidaceae; genus Prevotella. The sequence continues at coordinate 39,392 of JAGCPK010000045.1, read as the reverse complement.
GTTGCCAAGGCCATGATGGCTCAGGGCATCGTGTAAGCTCCAATATAAGCAACACAAATGTAGAAAACAATATTGTTCATTCAAAAGAGGGTAAGTTCGTGAGAATTTGCCCTCCTTTTTGTTAATCTTTCCTAATAATATTAATAATGTTCAATGGTCAATGGTAAATACTCAATAAAAATAACTACCTTTGCAGCCGTTTTTGACCCCTAAAGGGGTCGTAGGGGCCGGAACAGACGCTGACTCCTATCTAATATTAACCCTTTAAAGATGGTCTGATAAACGTCTGTTCAGACCCCGCCCCGACAAAAAACGAGGGGCACACATTTTTTTATGTCAGATTTAACAAAGAACGTACAGCCGTTACAGGACTTCGACTGGGAAGAGTATGAGAATGGTACCAGTGCAAACGTCAGCAAAGAAGAACTAGACAAGGCGTACGACGAAACCCTGAACAAGGTAGCCGATCATCAGGTGGTTGACGGTAAGGTCATCAGCGTTGACAAGAAGGAAGTTGTTGTCAACATCGGTTACAAGAGCGATGGTATCATCCCCGCATCTGAATTCCGCTACAATCCCGACCTGAAGATCGGTGATGTCGTAGAGGTTTATGTAGAGAGCGCTGAAGACAAGAAGGGTCAGTTGATCCTTTCTCACAAGAAGGCTCGCATGAGCAAGTCTTGGGATCGTGTCAACGAGGCACTCGAGAAGGAAGAGATTGTACAGGGCTTCATCAAGTGCCGCACAAAGGGCGGTATGATTGTTGACGTGTTCGGTATCGAGGCATTCCTGCCCGGAAGCCAGATTGACGTTCACCCCATACGCGACTACGACCAGTTCGTAGGAAAGACCATGGAATTCAAGATTGTGAAGATCAACCAGGAATTCCGCAACGTGGTTGTTTCTCACAAGGCCCTCATCGAGCAGGAACTCGAGGCCCAGAAGAAGGAGATCATCGGCAAACTCGAGAAAGGACAGATCCTCGAGGGTACTGTCAAGAATATCACTACCTATGGTGTATTCGTTGACCTCGGTGGTGTTGACGGACTCATCCACATCACAGACCTCTCTTGGGGCCGCGTTGACGATCCCCACAAGGTGGTTGAACTCGACCAGAAGATCAATGTCGTTATCCTCGACTTCGACGATGAGAAGCGTCGTATCGCCCTCGGTCTGAAGCAACTCACTCCGCATCCTTGGGATGCTCTGGATGCTGACCTCAAGGTGGGTGACCACGTGACTGGTAAGGTTGTCGTTATCGCTGACTACGGTGCATTCGTTGAGGTACAGCCCGGTGTTGAGGGTCTGATCCACGTCAGTGAGATGTCATGGAGCCAGCACCTCCGCAGCGCTCAGGAGTTCCTGAAGGTTGGCGAAGATGTAGAGGCTGTTATCCTGACCCTCGACCGCGACGAGCGTAAGATGTCTCTCGGTATCAAGCAACTCCGCGAGGATCCTTGGGAGAATATCGAGGCTAAGTATCCTGTCGGCAGCAAGCACACAGCCAAGGTTCGCAACTTCACCAACTTCGGTGTATTTGTAGAACTTGAGGAAGGTGTTGACGGTCTGATTCACATCAGCGACCTCTCTTGGACCAAGAAGGTGAAGCATCCTTCAGAGTTCACAAAGGTGGGCGAGCCTATCGACGTGATTGTGCTCGACATCGACAAGGAGAACCGTCGTCTCTCTCTCGGTCACAAGCAACTTGAGGATAATCCTTGGGATGTCTTCGAGGAGAAGTTCACCGTTGGCTCTATCCACGAGGGTAAGATTACCGAACTCATGGAGAAGGGTGCCGTGGTTGCACTCGACGAGAATGTAGAGGGCTTTGCTACTCCGAAGCACCTGCAGAAGGAAGATGGTTCACAGGCTCAGGCTGGTGAGGTTCTGCCATTCAAGGTGATTGAGTTTAACAAGGACAGCAAGCGCATCATCCTCTCTCACAGCCGTACCTTCGAGGATCCCGCTCGTGAGGAGAAGAAGGCTGCTGCCGCTGCTGCCAAGAAGGCTCCACGCGCTAAGAAGGAAGAGGCTCCGAAGATTGAGAATGTCACTGCCAGCACCACGCTGGGCGACATCGATGTCCTCGCTGAACTGAAGGCTAAGATGGAAAAGGGTGAGTAATCCCCCACTCCATAAATAATCTTTTATAATAAAGAAAGAGGTATCCTCACGGACACCTCTTTCTTATTTTATATTGTTTTTATTACTTCTTTTGGGGAACTGCAAACTTACCGCCTGTCTCCTTGATGAGTTCGCGGGCGAATCTCTCAGGATAACCAGGCCGCTGGACACGTTCACCACCACCAAACTTATTACGTTTGAAGGTACCATTGTCGTCGGTGGGCTTCACCACCATGTCGTTGTACTTCACAATCAGATGGAAGGCTAACTGCTGCCAACGGGCTATCATCTCGTCCCCCTTCTGACAACTGTAATTCGTGAGGAACCTCACACGGGCATCACCTTCAAGGGCCAGTGCCTGTACCTCTGTCTGAGACTGGAGACGATCATAGGAGGCGTCGAGTGAATCACGCACAGCCTTCAGTGTGGGGTACATCATCGAGTAACGGGGATAGACCATATTACTCACCCAGTTGCACACCCAGTAGGCATTATCCATGGAGAAAGTGACATCATCGGCACCCTCGCCTGAGAAGCACTTTGGCACACGGGTGATACAGGAGTACATCGGGGTATAGGCCACCATATTGCCGTCGTCATTGCCAAACCAGAAGCAAGCGCCAATCTCACGAGGCAGTGAACTGCGCATCTGTGAGATAAACGACCAGGCTGTCTGGAAGGTGGAGATGGGGCGCTCGTTGAAATACTCCTTACCATCGAGTTTGAACGACAATGGAGACAGACGGTAAGGCATCTCGAAGATGCCACCACCGATATCGCCCTGGGTGTCGAGGGCAAAGGGCGTACCTTCGTAGTGGTCGCGCATGGCATCCCGCAGATCCTGAAGCGACACCTTCTTGTTGGGGATGATCCAGAGGGGCATGGGCACAGTATTCTGTTCGATACCTGCAGCATAAGGTACATAGGCTGAGAAATCGTCGGCAAAGCGGTTAAAGAAACTCCACACACGAGCCTCACAGTAACGACGACCGGAGAAGTCGGGCTCAGCATAAGCAGCATTATAGGAGAAATCGGCATCTTTGCCCTCAAACCATCCCATCGTACGGGCGTACCTTATTATATTATCTGAATAGCAGACAAGGTTGGGTACAGGTTTCTTACCATTTACAGGGTATTTCTTCAGGAGATCCTGGACCTTGACAGACGTGTAACGACCATCCAGGAACTGTGTGATACGACTCTGGTTGGCGTGGGCAGCAATGGCATCGTCAGGGATACGGACAGCCACCCAGACAGTACGTCCTTTCTCTTTTGAACGGTCAGGGCCACAGCCCATCATCTCCAGCATCCAGGCTTCGTCCTTGTCAGCCACAGAGAAGGTCTCACCTTCAGAATAATAGCCATATTGCTCCACCAGTGAGGTCATGATCTGCAGGGCTTCACGGGCTGTCTTGGCACGCTGAAGGGTGATGTAGATGAGTGAACCATAGTCGATGATACCTGTTGAATCCACCATCTCTTCACGACCTCCAAAGGTGGTCTCGCCAATGGTGACCTGCCACTCATTGCTATTACCAATAACATTCCACGTCTCAGGAGCCTCTGTAATCTCACCTAGATACTTGTTGGTGTCCCACTCATACACCTTCCGCATCTCACCTGGCTGGTGCTTGGCGGCAGGATAATGGTAGAGGGGCATAAAGGCTCCGTAGGAGTCGGCGTTGTAGGTAACAAACACAGAACCATCTGCACTGGCATTCTTACCCACGATGAAATTGGTGCAAGCGATAGAAGTGATGAGTGATAAGTGATAAGTGATAAGTATCAACAATATTTTCTTCATGATCAGCAGGCTTTAAAGGACATATCAAGACCCTTCACAGAGTGTGTCAGGGCCCCTACAGACACAAAGTCAACACCCTGTTCGGCATAGTCGCGGATGGTGTCGAAGGTGATGCCTCCACTCGACTCTGTCTCATAACGTCCCGCAATGATATCCACCGCCTTCTTGGTGTCAACCACGGAGAAATTATCGAGCATGATACGATCCACCCCACCATGATCGAGCACCTGTTGCAGTTCGTCGAAGGAACGTACCTCAATCTCTATCTTCAGGTCGAGACCTTTCTCTTTCAGGTAAGCATGACAACGGTCAATGGCATTCACGATGCCTCCCGCAAAATCGACATGATTATCCTTCAACAGGATCATGTCGAAGAGTCCGATACGATGGTTACAGCCACCACCAATCTTCACGGCCTTCTTCTCCAACATACGCATGCCCGGGGTGGTCTTGCGAGTGTCAAGGACTCGGGTATGGGTGCCTTTCAGACGCTGCACATACTTGTCGGTCATCGTGGCAATACCACTCATGCGCTGCATGATGTTCAGCATCAGACGCTCCGTCTGAAGCAGTGAACGCACCTTACCAGTGACAATCATCGCAATATCACCTTTCTTCACACGTGTTCCATCTCCCATCAGCACCTCGACCTTCATCTCCGGGTCGAAACGGCGGAACACTTCCTTGGCAATCTCCACACCTGCCAGGATACCATCCTCCTTGATGAGCAGGTGCGACTTACCCATTGCATCCTCTGGGATACAACACAACGTGGTATGGTCACCATCGCCAATATCTTCTGCAAACGACAGATCGATGAGTCTGTCAACGAGTTCTTCTACACTCAACATACACTAAACCCTAAACTGTCATCAATAATTAAAAGAAGTATCCGAAGCCGATACGAAGTCCGAAGCCGGAATAGTCATTGTCCTTGAAACTATGTTTATAATAGACCTCAGGCTCGAGGGTGACATGGCGGTTGAGGAAAAAGGCATAGCCGATGTGAGCCTCAGGCTGGAAGTCGTTGAAACCCGTGGAATGGGCATATTTGGCAATAGCACCCAGATAGATGCCATTCTGCTCTATATAAAAGCGGGCTCCCAAACCTAAATCTGTTGTGACCAATGAGCCATTGGACACATTATTGTAGTCAAACACGCCAAGCACCATCCAGTTGTCGAGGAACAACAGACCAGCCTTAGCCTCCAGATTCAATGACCATTCGCTCGACTTGCTGTAGTTGAGATCCAGACCAGATGCTGCAGCAGAAACATAATACTTGCCCTGAGTGAACGGTGTCTTGGGGTCGTTCAGATACTGGGCATTCACACTCATTGTGGCCATCATGGCCATCATCAGTACAATAATCTTTTTCATGATCTTATTATTTTTTACTATTTTGATTTGTCATTTTGTTTGCGAAACCAGAAGAAGAACCACGCCAGAGAGATCACACAGGCTCCTGCGGCAATGATCCAGGCATGATACTGACCCAGACTGAACAGTTGCTCCGACAAGAGGAAGGTGGTGCAAACCACTGTCATGAACACAGCAGGAACCAGTGTGATGACATACGGTTTCTTCTGTTGTACGAAATAGACGGTTACTGCCCACAGCATGAAGACAGAGAGCGTCTGGTTACTCCATCCGAACCAGTTCCAGATCTTTGCAAAGCCATCCTTATCTGACATCTGCCATACCAACAAAGAGATGACGGCAGCAAACAGAGGGATACAGATATAAAGACGATTACGGATGGTACGCTGTTCGAGTTTGACAAAGTCGGCAATAATCAGACGGGCTGAACGCAGGGCTGTATCACCACTTGTAATCGGTGCTGCCACTACACCCAACAGGGCGAGGATGCCTCCGAAGACACCCAGCCAGTCGTTACAGATGAGGTTTACAATCGAGGGGGCGTCACCCTTGGCAGCAAGACCTCCTTCTATCAGTTGGTAACCTGGTGTAGGCTGGTCGTAGAAGAAATACATGGCCACCGTAGCCCAGATAAGGGCAACGATACCTTCGGTAATCATCGCACCGTAGAAGATGGGTCTTCCCATGCGTTCACTCTTCATACAACGTGCCATCAGAGGACTCTGTGTGGCATGGAAGCCGCTGATGGCTCCACAGGCGATGGTGATGAACAGACAGGGGAAGATGCTCTTGGGCGTCAGGGCAGGCACACGCAGTCCTTCCCACACCTCAGGGATGTCGGGCTGTTTCACCAACAGCATCACCAACAGGGCAGCCGCCATGAAGAGCAACGAGAAGGCAAAGAGCGGATAGATCTTGCCGATAATCTTGTCGATGGGCAGCATTGTGGCGATGATATAGTAGATGAAGATAACAACAATCCAGAACGTGTATTGACCATATTGCTCGATGACATAGGCTGGCTCCCACATATCACCCAGAATCTTGGCAGGACTGAATACAAACACGGTAGCCACCATCATCAGCAGGAAGACCGAGAACACCAACATCACTTGCTTGGTGGTCTTACCCAGATAATGGCCGATAAGTTCCGGTTGGTTGGCACCCCCATGTCGAATGGACAGCATGCCCGACAGATAGTCGTGAACGGAACCTGCGAAGATGCACCCCAGCACAATCCACAGATAGGCTGCAGGACCGAATGCAGCACCCATGATAGCACCGAAGATAGGTCCTGTACCAGCGATGTTCAGAAACTGGATCATAAAGATCTTCCACGTGGGAAGAACCATGAAATCCACACCATCGGCTTTTGCCACTGCAGGCGTCACACGGTCATCTGGTCCAAAGACACGTTCCACGAACTTACCATAGAACAGATAACCCAATACCAGAGCCACAAGGCTCACAAGAAATGAAATCATAGTTGTTAATCGTTTAATTCTTTAATTTCATCGCAAAATTACAAATAATCTGTGATAATCTGTGAAATCTGTGGCTTTTTTTGTATCTTTGCAGCAAATTTCATCAAAAAGACAAGATTTTGAAAACAATAATAAGGATTATCCTACTCTTATCACTGGTTCTGACAACTCAGGCTCAGACACCCAAACATGAGGTCAGGGCTGTCTGGCTCACCACCATTGGAGGCATTGACTGGCCACATTCCTACAGCATGACCTCCCAGAAACAGGAACTCATCCGTATTCTCGACCAACTGCAACAGGCAGGAATCAATACCGTCCTGATTCAGGCCCGTGTGCGAGGCACAACCATCTACCCCTCTTCGCTGGAACCATGGGATGGTTGTCTGACGGGTAAGCCAGGCACCTCGCCAGGTTATGATGCCCTGCAGTTCTGTATCGATGAATGCCACAAACGGGGCATGGAGTGTCATGCCTGGATTGTCACCATTCCTGTTGGTAAGTGGAACACGCTGGGGTGCAAACAGTTACGTCAGAAGTTCCCCAAACTCATCGTGAAGATTGGCGAGGAGGGTTATATGAATCCCGAGAAAAGTGAGACAGGCGACTACCTCGCAAAGATCTGTGCAGAGGTGACACGCAAATATGATGTTGATGGGATCCACCTCGACTATATCCGTTATCCTGAGACCTGGAAACTGAAGGTGACACGCTCACAGGGCCGGCAGTTTATCACTGATATCGTACGTAAGATTAACCGTAGCGTGAAAGCCCTCAAACCTTGGGTGAAGGTGTCGTGCTCGCCCATTGGCAAGTATGATGACCTGTCTCGTTATAAGAGTGGCGGATGGAATGCCAACACCACCGTGTGTCAGGATGCACAGGGCTGGTTGCGCGATGGACTGATGGATGCTCTCTTCCCGATGATGTATTTCCAGGGTAATAATTTCTATCCTTTTGTTGTCAACTGGAAGGAGTTCTCCTATGGACGTATCATCGCCCCAGGACTGGCGGTCTATATGTTGCACCCCAAGGAGAAGAACTGGAGTCTTGACATCATCCAGCGTGAGATGAACGTGGTGAGAAACGAGGGTTTAGGCTATGCCTTCTTCCGTAGTAAGTTCTTCACTGACAACACAAAAAGCATCTATACCTTCACGAAAGACTTTAACGCCTACCCTGCCCTCATACCTCCGATGACATGGGCCAAGAAACAGGCTCCTTCATCTGTCAGGAACCTCGAGATAAGCAGAGGCATGACGGCAGATATGCTCTCATGGGCCCGGGCCAAAGACAATTCTGGTGGCGACTACCTTTTATATAATATCTATGCCTCAGAGACGTATCCCGTCAATACCGATGATGCTGCCAACCTCATTGCCATACGCCAGAGGACAGAATCATTGTCGGTACCTCATCGTGGTCGTGCCCTCAACTATGCTGTCACTGCCATTGACCGCTATGGGAATGAGAGTCTTGCAGCCTTTACGCCTGCCACGAATCAGGGGAGTCACAGGAAGATAGATTTTCGCAGTCTGATTATGGGGAAGCCCAAGGCCAAAAAGATGACCACGACAAAGAAGGCCGCAAAGCGGAAACGTCGATAATTACAATCTAACTAAATAGGAACTGATTATGGAAAGAACTTGGAGATGGTTTGGCAAGAAAGACAAGATTACCCTTGCCATGTTAAGACAAATCGGTGTGGAGGGCATTGTCACAGCCCTGCACGATGTACCTTTAGGCGAAGTATGGACCAGGGAGAAGATTCGTGACCTGCGTGAATATATTGAGAGTTACGGCATGCGCTGGAGCGTCGTGGAGAGCCTCCCTGTGGTGGAGACCATCAAATATGGCGGTCCTGACCGTGACCACCAGATTGAGGTTTATAAGGAGAGTCTGCGCAACCTCTCGGCAGAGGGGATCCACTGCATCTGCTATAACTTCATGCCTGTGCTCGACTGGGCCCGTACAGATCTGTTACATGCCAACCCCAATGGTTCTACGAACCTCTATTTCAACTATGCCGAGTTTGCCTATTTCGACATCTATATCCTGAAACGCGAAGGTGCCCGTGAGGAATGGGCAGAGTTCCAGTTCCCCGCTGGTGTGGGTGAAGGTCGCAATGTCCTCGCTGAGTGCGATGAACTGGCCAAGACCATGACACCCGAGAAAGACCATAAACTCGTCGAGAATATCATCATCAAGACCCAGGGCTTTGTCAGCGGTAACTTCAGTGAGAACGACGAGGCACCCATCCAGAAATTCCGTGATTTCCTCGATCTCTATAAAGGTATCGACAAGGCGCAACTCCGTGCCAACATGAAGTATTTCCTTGAGGCCATCATGCCGACATGCGAGGAATACAATATGAACATGTGCGTACATCCTGACGATCCCCCCATTGAGATTCTCGGTCTGCCCCGCATCGTCCGTACTCAGGAGGATATCCAGTGGTTCCTCGATGCAGTGCCCAACAAGCACAATGGCCTGACCTTCTGTGCCGGGTCACTGAGTGCCGGTGCCTATAATAATGTGGTGGAGATGGCAAAGAAGTTCGCCTCGCGTACCCACTTCGTTCATCTGCGTTCCTGCCATATCTTCCCCAATGGCGACTTCACCGAAGCCTCTCATCTGGGTGGACGTGCCGACCTCATCGAACTCTGCAAGATCTTCGAGAAAACCAACCCTGAATTACCCATGCGTGTCGATCACGGCATGACCTTTACCGACAATGCTGGCGGTATCATGGACGAGTCAAGTCATGGCCACAATGCTGGTTATACGCTCTTAGGTCGTATGTTCGCCCTTGGACAGGTACAGGGTATCCTCGCTACCGTCGATCGCGAACTTGGAATAGAATACAAACAACCCGGTTTTTTTGATTGATATGAAACTGAATGATATTTTCTCCGGCAATTTCAATGCCACGGAGTGGGAAACCAAAGGTTACCAACTCCCCAAATTCGACATCAAGGCCCTGCGTGAAAAAACTGCCAAGGAGCCTACTTGGGTACACTTCGGTGGAGGCAACATCTTCCGTGCCTTCCCTGCTGCCATCCTCAATGACGCATTGAACACAGGTCAATACGATCGTGGTGTCATCGTGGCTGAGACCTTTGACTTCGAGGTGATCGACAAGGCCTACACGCCTTACAACAACCTCTCGCTGTTAGTGAGTCTGCAATCCACTGGTACCATTGAGAAGAAGGTGATTGCCAGCGTGACTGAGGCGCTGAAGGCTGATCCGCAGTTCCCCGACTGGCAACGTCTGGTGGAGATCTTCAAGAACCCAAGCCTTCAGATGATCTCGTTCACCATCACAGAGAAAGGCTATACCTTCAATGAGGCCGACCTGGCTCGTGGACTGAGTCCGCTGTTTGCAATGGGTAAGGTCTGTGCCCTGCTGCTGGAGCGTTGGAAGGCAGGACAACTGCCCCTCACCGTCCAGAGTATGGACAACTGCTCACACAATGGCGACAAGGTGAAGGCTGGTGTCTTTGCCTACGCAGAGCGCTGGGTGAAGGATGGACTGGTGCCTGCTGCCTTCCTTGATTACCTCAAAGACGAGAAGAAGATAACCTTCCCCTGGTCGATGATTGATAAGATTACGCCTCGTCCACACGAGAAGGTGAAGGAGATGCTCGCTGCCGATGGCTTTGAGGACAATGACTATATCGAGACAGAGAAACATACATTTACGGCGCCCTTCGTCAATGCTGAGGAAGTGCAGTATCTTGTCATAGAGGACCATTACACCAATGGCCGTCCCCCACTCAACTTAGGAGGTGCGCTCTACACCACCCGTGAGACAGTGGATAAGGTAGAGACCATGAAGGTGACCACCTGTCTGAATCCGTTGCATACAGCGATGGCTATCTATGGCTGTATGCTGGGCTACACGCTCATCAGTGCTGAGATGGCAGATGAGGACCTGCGCCCCTTCATCCAGAAGATTGGGTACATGGAGGCGATGCCGGTCGTGACAGACCCAGGTGTGCTGAACCCCTATGAGTTCATCGGTGCAGTCATCAACCGTCGTCTGCCCAACCCCTTCATGCCGGATGCACCCCAACGCATCGCCTGTGACACCTCACAGAAACTGCCCATCCGCTTTGGTGAGACACTGAAGAAGTACATGGCTCGTGGACTGGATAAGTCGAACCTCATACTCATCCCCCTCACACTCGCAGGCTATGCCCGTTATCTGAAAGGTATCAAGGACGACGGAACACCCTTTGACTGTTCACCTGATCCCCTGCTCGAGGAACTGCAGGCCATCGTCGCCCCGCTTAAGATAGGCCAGGCTGATCAGGACTGGAGTCCGCTGAAGACCCTCTACAGCCGTAAGGATGTCTTTGGCCTCGACCTCTATGAGGCTGGTCTCGGTGAACAGATTGAAGGGATGGTCAAGGAACTCTTCGCCGGCCCTGGTGCCGTCCGTAAGACACTCCACAAATATGTTTCTGCAAGATAATAGCATCATGAAACCACTCAATAAACAATTTGCGCCAAAGAGCGTGATGCCAGAAAAAGTGATTCAGTTTGGCGAGGGAAACTTCCTTCGCGCATTCGTGGATTGGATTATCTGGAACATGGATCAGAAGACGGACTTCAACGGAAGCGTCGTGGTGGTACAGCCGATAGAGAAAGGCATGGTGGACTGGCTCAACGGACAGGACTGCCTCTACCACGTCAACTTACAGGGACGTGAGAATGGCAAGCCCGTAAACACGCTGGAGCGCATCGATGTGATCAGTCGTGCCCTGAACCCCTACACGCAGAACGCTGCCTTCATGGCCCTTGCCGACCAGCCGGAGATCCGTTTCGTGATCTCAAACACCACAGAGGCTGGTATCGCCTTCGACCCAGCCTGCCGTCTCGAGGATGCACCTGCCAGCAGTTATCCTGGCAAACTGGTGCAACTGCTCTATCGCCGTTGGCAGACCTTCGAGGGTGACATGTCAAAAGGACTCATCATCTTCCCCTGTGAACTGATCTTCCTCAATGGTCATGTACTGAAGGAATGTATCGAGAAATATATCGACCTGTGGAAACTGCCTGAGGCGTTCAGACAGTGGTTTGAAGAGGCCTGTGGGGTCTATGCCACCCTCGTGGATCGGATTGTTCCAGGCTTCCCTCGCAACGAGATCAAGGAGATTCAGGAGAAGATAGGCTACCGTGACAACCTCGTGGTACAGGCTGAGAACTTCCACCTGTGGGTGATTGAGGCCCCGAAGCAGGTAGCAAAGGAGTTTCCTGCCGACAAGGCGGGACTGCACGTGTTGTTCGTACCTTCTGAGGAGCCCTACCATAAGCGTAAGGTGACACTGTTGAATGGGCCGCACACGGTACTCTCGCCTGTGGCTTTCCTGAGTGGTGTCGATATCGTGCGCGACGCTTGTCAGCATGAGGTGATCTCGCAGTATATCCACAAGGTACAGTTCGATGAACTGATGCAGACCCTCGACCTGCCGATGGCGGAACTGGAGAAGTTCGCCACGGATGTGTTGGAGCGCTTTGACAACCCTTATGTGGATCATCAGGTGACGAGCATCATGCTCAACTCGTTCCCGAAGTTCATGGCTCGCGACCTACCCGGTCTGAAGATCTACCTGCAGCGTAAGGGTGATCTCCCGAAAGGACTGGTCTTTGGCTTGGCAGCAATCATCACCTATTATAAGGGTGGTAAGCGTGCGGATGGTACAGAGATCATTCCCAATGACGACCCAAAGATTATGGATCTGTTGAAGGATCTGTGGGCGACGGGCGATACACAGAAAGTGACAGATGGCGTGCTGGAAGCAGAGTTTATCTGGCAGGAGAACCTGAATAAGATTCCAGGGCTCAACGACCTGTTGAGACAGGATCTCGACCTCATCCAGAGTGTTGGCATGCTGGAAGCCGTAAAGTCGATCCTGTAGCATCGAAGTGATAAGTGGGCAAAGCGATTGAGATAAAAGGGGCGAGGGTGAACAACCTGAAGGGTGTGGATGTGACCATACCCCGCAACCAGTTCGTGGTGATTGCCGGTGTCAGTGGCTCTGGCAAGTCATCCTTGGCCTTCGATACCTTGTATGCCGAAGGACAGCGACGGTATGTGGAGAGTCTGTCGAGTTATGCGCGTCAGTTCTTAGGACGCATGAATAAGCCCGAATGTGATTTCATTCGGGGCATCCCCCCTGCCATTGCCATCGAACAGAAGGTCATCTCACGCAACCCTCGGAGTACCGTAGGCACCACCACGGAGATCTACGAATACCTCCGACTGCTTTATGCCCGCATTGGCCGTACCTATTCCCCCATCAGCGGGTGCGAAGTGAAGAAGCACTCCACCGAGGATGTCGTACAGAGGATGCTGGAATATTCGAAAGGCACGAAGTTTGTGGTGATGGCTCCAGTCATGCTGCCGGAGGGCCGTACCCTTGCACAGCAGTTGAAGGCCTACGTGCTCGAGGGCTACACGCGCATATACGTCGGGGGCGACTTCCAACGCATCGATGATTTTCTTGAGAGTAACACTCTCCACTCTCCACTCTACCTTGTAATCGACCGTCTTTCAGTAGATGATTCAAAAGACACCATCGCCCGATTGGTGGATTCCGCTGAGACAGCCTTTTACGAAGGACATGGTGAGTGCCGACTGATGTTCCTGCCCTCGAACATTACCTACGACTTCTCGACGAGGTTTGAGGCTGATGGCATGACCTTCGAGGAACCCAACGACCAGATGTTCTCATTCAACTCCCCGGCAGGAGCCTGTCCGGAGTGTCAGGGCTTTGGCAAGATTATCGGCATCGACGAACGACTGGTCATCCCCAATACAACCCTGAGTGTCTATGACGGTTGTGTGGTCTGCTGGCACGGAGAGAAAATGGGCGAATGGAAGGATTGGTTCTGTCGTCATGCTGCCCAAAAAGAGAATTGTGGACCCGACGGAGTCGGCTTCCCGATTTTCGAGCCCTATATGAACCTCACCCAACAACAGAAGGACTGGCTCTGGCACGGACTTCCCTCTGATAAGGGAAAGAGAGAGAGACCCTGTATCGACCAGTTCTTCGAGATGGTCAAGGAAAACCAATATAAGATACAATACCGTGTGATGCTGGCGCGTTATCGTGGAAAGACGACCTGTCCGAAGTGTCATGGAACGCGTCTGAAACCTGAGGCCAGTTATGTGAAAATTGGTGGCAGGAGTATTACCGACCTTGTGGAGATGCCTGTGATAAGACTGAAAGAGTGGTTCCGTACCCTGGAACTCACCACGCAGGAACAGGAGATAGGAAAACGACTTCTGACGGAGATCAACAGTCGATTGCAATTCCTTCTGGATGTGGGACTTGGCTATCTCACGCTCAACCGTCTCTCGAACACACTCTCGGGTGGCGAGAGCCAACGCATTAACCTCACCACAAGTCTCGGAAGCAGTCTCGTAGGCTCTCTATATATTCTCGACGAACCCAGCATAGGTCTGCACTCCCGGGACACCGACCGACTGATCCACGTGCTGAAAGACCTGCAGGCACTGGGCAACACGGTAGTGGTGGTGGAACATGATGAGGAGATTATGCGGGCTGCTGACCATCTTATCGACGTAGGCCCTGACGCAGGACGCCTCGGAGGAGAGATTGTCTTCGACGGTGATGCCGACGAAATAAAAGAAGATAAGAAGTGGCCGAGGAGTTATACGGTGAAATATCTGCTCGGACTGGAGGAGATCCCCGTGCCACAGAGTCGGAGACCTTGGAACAGGTATATCGACATCAAAGGTGCCAGGATGAACAACCTCAGGGGCATCGACGTCAGGATACCTCTCAATGTGATGACGGTGGTGACAGGTGTTTCTGGTTCTGGGAAGTCGAGTCTGATCAAAGGCATACTCTACCCTGCCGTCAAACGACATATTGGAGAGGTGTGCGACCTGCCAGGCGAATACATTGGTCTGGAGGGTGATATCGACAGCATCAAACATGTGGAGTTCGTCGATCAGAACCCCATCGGCAAGAGCACCCGTTCAAATCCTGCCACCTATGTGAAGGCCTACGATGCCATCCGTGACCTCTATGCTGACCAACCCCTTGCACAACAGATGGGCTTCACCCCACAGTATTTCTCTTTTAATGCCGACGGAGGTCGGTGTGACGAGTGTAAGGGTGCAGGTGTCATCACGGTAGAGATGCAGTTCATGGCCGACTTGGTCTTGGAGTGCGAGGCTTGTCACGGACACCGTTTCAAGCATGACATTCTGGATGTGCGCTACAAGGGCAAGAACATTGACGATGTGCTGAACATGACCATCTCTGAGGCCATTCCCTTCTTCGAGGGATGTCCGACCATCCTCCGCCGTCTCAAGACCCTCGAGGACGTAGGCCTGGGCTACATCAAACTGGGCCAGAACTCATCCACACTCTCCGGTGGTGAGAACCAACGCGTGAAACTGGCCTATTTCATCGGACAGGAAAAACAGGAACCGACGCTCTTCATTTTCGACGAACCCACCACAGGTCTGCATTTCCATGACATCAAGAAACTGTTGAGTGCATTCGACGCCCTTATCCAGCGAGGACACTCCATCGTGGTGATAGAACATAATCTGGAGGTGATCAAATGTGCCGACTATGTGATTGACTTAGGCCCCGACGGTGGCGATCGTGGGGGTGATCTCGTGGTGGCTGGCACACCCGAGGAGGTGGCTGCCTGCAATCAAAGCATCACCGGCCAATACCTGAAGGAAAAGGTGAAAAAGTAAATACGTAAAAATTGTTAATTTTTGAACAACGTATTGATATTTTTAGTAACTTTGCATCCGCTTTCAGGTAAAATATAGGATATTAGTTTGATAATCAAACAGTTAAAGACGTTTTCAAGGAGAATAAGATGAGACAACTTAAGATTCAAAAGAGTATTACAAACCGTTCGAGCGAGGCACTTGACAAATACCTCGTCGAGATTGGTCGTGCACCCCTTATTTCAATCGACGAGGAGATAGAACTCGCCCAGAAGATACGTAAGGGAGGTCCGGAAGGTGAGCGCGCGAAGGAGAAGTTGGTGACAGCCAACCTGCGTTTCGTCGTCTCTGTGGCCAAGCAGTACCAGCATCAGGGTTTGACCCTGACCGACCTGATCGACGAGGGTAACATCGGACTCATCAAGGCCGCCCAGAAGTTTGACGAGACTCGTGGATTTAAGTTTATCTCATACGCCGTATGGTGGATCCGCCAGAGCATCCTCCAGGCCATCGCTGAACAGAGTCGTATCGTGCGCCTGCCCCTCAATCAGGTGGGATCGCTGAACAAGATCAATCACGAGATTAACAAGTTTGAGCAGGAGAACCAGCGCCATCCGAGTGTGTCGGAATTGAGCGAAGTGACGAATATCGACGAGGAGAAGATTGGACAGTCGATGATGGCTGACGGACATCATGTGAGTATTGATGCGCCTTTCCAGGATGGTGAGGACAACTGTATGCTCGACGTGATGGCTTCTGGCGATGATACCCGTACGGATAAACTCGTGGATCATGAGTCCATGGCACAGGAACTCAACACCGTATTGAATAAGGTGCTGAAAGAGCGCGAGATTACCATCATCCGTGAGTGCTTTGGCATCGGTTGTCACGAGAAGGGTCTCGAAGAGATTGGCGATCAGTTGGGTCTCACCCGTGAACGTGTGCGTCAGATTCGCGAGAAGAGCATTGCCAAACTGCGCGACAGCGGTAATGCAAAAATTCTGATGAAATATCTCGGATAAATTTTGTATCTACAGATTTTTTCCGTACTTTTGCATGCGTGAAATGCGGAACGCTGATAAAGATCATGGTGCTGGGCATACTCACAGGTATGCCCAGCATCGTTTTTTGCAAGGGGAAGAAAGACTCCCTGATTCTGCAGCGTATCTATGATTTCAAAGAGTCGCACAAGACCATGCCTGACAGCGTGGAAGACAATGTGTATGCGAAATACCGTTTCAACGTAGAGCGCCGCAACCCCACCCTCTGGCTTATCCCCACGATGTATGTGTTGGCGAAGGACGAGCGGGAATATCTACGCGAGTCGTATAACCACCTCACCTATATTAACCAACACAAGGTGGAGATCAATGACCAGGTGCTCTCAGGCACCATCCGACGTAACAGCAGGGCCATGCCCACGTTGAGGGACCTGATGATTCCCAATATCTATGACGCGACACTCTACGACGGCCATATCCTCTCACCCTTCAACCAGCATAACCGCAGACACTATAAATACTCGCAATCAAATCTGGGCGACGGGACCACCCGTCTGGATTTCCGTCCGAAGTTCTATAACACCCAACTCATCAACGGCTTTGCCATCGTGGATACTGAAAGCGGACATATCATCCGTACAGTGATGAATGGCGAGTTTGACATGATATCTTTTCGCACGGAGATCTTCCAGAGTGAGGAAGAATGGCCACTCCCCACCCCCAAACGCTGCACCACCGCTGCAACATTCAAGTTCCTCGGCAACAGGATATCAGCAGTCATCGATGGCTGTTTCAATTGTGAGAAACCACTGCCCGACTCTTTGGATAATATCTCAGAACAGGACGTGATGGACGCCTTGCGACCCATCCCGCTCTCTGAGACAGACAAACGTATCTATGAGGCCTACAACCTGAGGCATCAGCCCGACACCATTGTCGTGGATACCACGCCAAAGAAGGAGAACCTGTTGAAGAAGATTTTCTGGGACACCATCGGAGAGACCCTGATCACACCCATCTCGGCCGAGTCGGAAAAGGCATCCTTCCGCTTGTCACCCCTCATCGACCCCTTAGAACTCGGTTGGAGTGACACGCGTGGTTTACGATACAAGATCAACCTCAGGGCACGCTACACCTTCTCACCCCATCGTTACCTCACCCTCAATCCCCGCTTTGGCTACAATTTCAAGTTCAAGGAGTTCTACTTTACCATTCCCCTGCGTATGACCTACAACCCGAAACGAAACGGTTATGCGGAGATTGTCTATGGTAACGGCAATAGGATATCCAACGGACAGGTGGCGGAGACAATCAACCACCAACATGGCGACACGCTGCACTTTGACACGAATGATATCGACAAGTTCACGGACTATGAACTACGGGCGTTCAACAATATCATGATCTTCAACTGGCTCGACATTGAGGCGGGCTTTAACTACCACAAGAGGGTGGCCATCAACAAGGATTTCATGCGTCAGTACGGGATGCCTACTGAGTATCGCAGTTTTGCACCGATGATTGGCTTGAAGATCACGCCCTGGAAGTCGGGACCTGTCTTCTCCATCGACTGGGAACGCGCCATCACTGGCGTCTATAAGTCGGACATCAAATATGAACGCTGGGAGTTCGACGGTTCGTGGAAATACAAACTGCCTGGACTGCGCGTGATTAACATGCGGGCTGGCGGAGGCTTCTACGGACACAAGCGCCAGAACTATTTCGTGGATTACTCTAACTTCCGCGACAACAACCTGCCCGAAGGTTGGGAGGATGATTGGAGCGGCAGTTTCGAACTGCTCAGAAGTGGCACCTACAACGAGTCGAACTATTACCTCCGGTCCAATATATCATACGACTCCCCGATGATGATTGGCAGTTGGGTGCCTTATCTGGGGAAATACATCGAACGGGAACGTTTCTATTGGGGCACGGCTATCGTGGAACACGCAAGGCCTTATTACGAACTGGGCTACAGTTTCACCAACCGTTATTTATCCATGGGTATCTTCGCTGGTTTCAACGGAGCGAAATACCAGCGGATGGGCATTGCTTTCAACATTGAACTCTTCAGACGATGGTAAAACCTCTCACCATATACAAAGCCAGCGCAGGGAGCGGGAAGACCTTCACCCTCGCCACGGAATATATCCGTCTCGTGGTGGAGAACCCGCAGTGTTATCGGAATATCCTCGCCGTCACCTTCACCAACAAGGCCACAGAGGAGATGAAGATGCGTATCCTCAGTCAACTCTATGGCATCTGGAAACAACTGCCTGAATCGGACAAATACCTGAAGGTGATCAGAAAGCGCACCCGACTGAAGGAGGACCTCATCAGAGAACGGGCGGGGATGGCACTCCATAACCTCATCCATAACTACAGTGACTTCCGCGTGATGACCATCGACACGTTCTTCCAGGGGGTGTTGAGAAACCTCGCCCGGGAACTCGACCTGACGGCTAACCTGCGTATCGGACTGAATGACTACCAGGTGGAGGAACTGGCAGTGGATGAGATAATACAGGACCTGAAGGTGACGGATGTGATGCTGCACTGGCTCATGAGGTATATCCTCGACAATATCTCCGACGACAAGTCGTGGAACGTCATTGGACAGATCAAACAGTTTGGGCGCACCATTTTCAAGGATGAATATAAGGCGGTGAGTGCCCTCATCCAACAGAAGATGGAGGAACCAGGATTCTTCGAGGCTTATACGGAACAACTCAAGGATATTCGTCAACAGGCGAAGCATAACATGAAAGGATTTGCCGACCAGTTCTTTGACACGCTCGAAAGCGAGGGCCTGACGGTTGACGATCTCCTGTATGGCAAAAATGGCATTGCAGGGTTCTTCCTCAAACTCCGTGAGGGTATCTTCGACGAGAGTGTCATCGGAAAACGGGTGACGGATGCGATGGAGGATCCCTCCAAATGGTATAAGAAGTCTCATCCTCAGGCAGAAATGATCCATACGTTGGCAGACACCTCCCTCTGTCAGTTGTTACGCTATGCCATTGAGGCCCAACCAAAACAGTGGAAACGTTATAAGTCAGCAGATCTCACCCTGCGCCACCTCACCCAACTGCGCCTGTTGGGGAGTATCGAGAAAAAGGTGCGTGAACTCAATGAAGAGGCCAACCGTTTCCTTCTCAGTGATACCCAGCAGTTGTTGCATGAACTGATTGACGGCAGCGACACACCCTTTATCTTCGAGAAAATAGGTACCCAACTGGACCATGTGATGATTGACGAATTTCAGGATACATCTACCGTCCAGTGGCAGAACTTCAAAGTGCTGCTCTCCGAGGCAATGAGTCGTGAACAGTCGGGCTCGCTCATCGTGGGGGATGTGAAACAGAGCATCTACCGTTGGCGATCGGGCGACTGGCAACTCCTTAATGACATCGAACAGCAGTTCCCGCACCCTGATGAACAACTCGACATCCAGACACTTGGCACGAACTACCGTTCTGACCGACGGATTATAGAGTTCAACAATGCCTTCTTCCGTCAGGCGGCAGAACTGGAATACCTGGCACTGGGTGACTCGCCGGAGGTGGAACGATTGCGGAAGGCTTATGCTGATGTGGAACAGCAGATACCCGAGGACAAGCCTGACGAGGGATGGGTGGATATCAGGTTGTTGCCCCAGGAGGACTATACGGAACAGACGCTCCGACAACTGGTGGAGGGTGTGAAAGAACTGCAAGGACAGGGTGTCCAATCCCATCAGATAGCCATTCTCGTGCGCACCAATGCCATGATTCCTGTCATTGCACAGTATTTCATGCAGTATCTTCCCGAGGTGAGCATCGTCTCAGACGAAGCCTTCCGCCTCGACGCTTCCTCTGCCGTCTGTCTGCTCATCGAGGCCCTGCGCTTCCTGACCCGTCCTAAGGACCTGCTCACCAAGGCCACCATCGTAAAACTCTACCAGAGAGAGGTGTTGCACAACGAGGTGGGCGATGAACAGATCCTGCTCGACAAGGAGGCTTTCGACCGTCTCCTGCCTGAGGCCTATATCCAACATGTTGAGGAACTGCGTGAAATGCCGCTCTATGAACTCACGGAGCGACTCTTTACCATCTTCCATATAGATAGAGTCGAAGATCAGAGCGCTTACATCTGTGCGTTCTTCGACCAACTCACCGCCTATCTTCAGGAAAACCTCGATTCACCGAACCTCCCCACCCTTCTTCGCTTCCTCAGCGAGTGGGACGAGACCCTCTGTGGCAAGACCATCCAGAGCGATGTGATTAGCGGCATACGTCTTATCTCCATCCATAAGTCGAAAGGACTGGAATTCGACCATGTGTTCATCCCCTTCTGTGACTGGCAACTGGAGAAGCAGGGTAACATCCTCTGGTGCCAACCTCATGAGGCGCCTTTCGATACACTACCACTGGCGCCCGTCGATTATGGTCAGAAACAACTCCTGGGCACCATCTACGAAGCAGACTATCATCACGAACACCTCCAGAACGTGGTTGACAACCTCAACCTGCTCTATGTGGCCTTCACCCGTGCCTCCAAATCCCTGCACGTCTTCGGCAAACAAAACGCCCCCTCCAATTCCCGCTCCTCCCTCCTCGAACAAGTCCTCCCCCTCATTGCTGATTCTCTGCCTGATGCCATCTTCGAAGACTTCTCTTCCCAAAACATTCCGCACGAGGAGGTCTTTAGAGACTGTAAGATTTTCGGAACCGATATGGAGTCTCTGATTGCGGAGCAATCTGAGGAACGAAATACGAAATGCTGTTTGAGCGAAGCGAGTTCATTGAGTGGTTCCGAAAATATTGGAGTCGGCCTACGAGCCAGGACGTTTTGGGAAGAAAAGTCTTGCGAACGACCCAATACAAATCCGTTCCTCCAAAAACCAGAGCCCTTCAAGATCAACCTCGCCACTTATGAGAACAAGGTAGAATTCCGCCAGAGCAACCGCAGCAAGGCCTTCATAGAGGGTGAGGACGACTCGTCCTCCTCGAACTACCTGAAGATGGGTAACATTCTCCACGAGGTGTTTTCAAATATCCGCACGACGGCCGATATTGACCGAGTCCTGAAACGACTGGAACTGGAGGGTGAACTCAATAATGATGAGCATTCCTCCGAGAAGATTATCACTATGCTGAGAAAACGTCTGGAACACCCGAAGGTGGCAGAGTGGTTCAGTGACAAATGGACCCTCTTCAACGAGTGTACCATCCTCTCCCAGGAGAACGGCATCCTCAAAGAACGTCGTCCTGATCGTGCAATGACCGATGGCACCAAATGGATTGTGGTTGACTTTAAGTTTGGCACTCCGAAACCCGAACACAAAGCACAAGTCCGTGAATACATGACCCTCCTTCATCAGATGCACCCCAATCAAACGATCATGGGCTACCTCTGGTACGTCTATCCCAATAAAATCATCGAAGTATGACCTTCCTCGCCTCCCTCGCCAACACCCTCCTGAACACCTACGGCACCAACCTGTCGCAGGTGACAGTCGTGTTTCCCAATAAACGCGCCTCGCTGTTCCTCAACGAAGAACTGGCTCGTCTCTGTGACAAACCGATATGGAGTCCTGCCTATACCACCATCAGCGACCTTTTCCGCAGCATGTCATCCCTCGAGGTGGCAGACCCCATCAAACTGATCTGCGACCTCCACAAGAGTTTTGTACAATGTACGGGCATCGAGGAGTCACTGGATCATTTCTATGGTTGGGGACAAATCCTCCTCTCCGACTTCGACGATGTCGATAAACACCTGGCTCCTGCCGACAAGGTCTTTGCGAATCTTCGCGATATCCACGAGTTCGATGATGATGCATATCTCACTCAACAACAACGGGATATCATCCGTAAGTTCTTCAGTAACTTCAACGAAGATCACAACTCAGAACTCAAACAACGTTTCCTCTCTCTCTGGAGTTATATCTATGAGATCTACCTCGACTTCAATAAACGTCTCACAGCCCAAGGCCTCGCTTACGAGGGGGCTCTCTACCGCCAAGTCATCGAAACAAAGACCCAAACAGAGGGAGTGGCCTGTTCCCCTCAACACTATGTTTTTGCAGGATTTAATCTGCTTCACCCCGTAGAACTGGCCCTTATCCATCACCTTGAAGCCGAAGGAAAAGTCCTCCTCATCCAAGACACCGACGAAGAGACACCCAAACACATCACCTTTATTTCTGCCCCCACAGAGAACAGCCAGGCCCGTTATATCGCAACCTGGCTACAGGAACACGACCGTATTCAGGCAGGTCGCAAGACCGCCATTGTCCTTGCCAACGAGTCACTGCTCCAGAGTGTCATCCACTGCATCCCCGATGAAGTCACAAAAGTCAACATCACCACCGGCTACCCCCTCTCCCAAACCGCTGCCGCACGAGGGGGAATAATAAACCAAGATATTTCGGTGTCCAAGGGTCAGGCCCTTTCTTCCCAAAGCCCCCTTGAACAGGAAGCAAACTTCCGCCTCTATACCATCTTCAACCGCCTCCAGACTTTGATTGACTCCGGCGACCTTCAGGTCAGTGACGCAACACTCCACCGCCTCCTTACCCAGATCATTGCCTCCACCACCATCCCCTTCCACGGCGAACCCCTCGAAGGCATTCAGATTATGGGTATCCTCGAGACCCGCAATATCGACTTCGACCATGTGTTGTTACTCTCCTGCAACGAGGGAAATATCCCCAAGGGCATCAATGACACCTCATTTATCCCCTATAGCATCCGTAAGGCCTACGGACTCACCACCATCGACAATAAAGTGTCCATCTACGAGAACTATTTCCGTCGGCTACTCCAACGCGCTAAGGATGTGACACTGATCTATAACAACGCCACCAATGATGGCAAGACAGGAGAGATGTCACGTTTCATGCTCCAACTGATGGTAGAGTCACAACACCCCATCACCCACCTCACCCTCCAGGGTGGTCAGGCATCCAGGCTCCAAAATCCCCAACCCATCGCCAAGACCCCAGCCATCATCGAACGGCTCAAGGCTATCAAGTTACTCTCGCCCTCAGCCCTCTCCAGATTCCTGCGCTGCCCCTTGCGCTTCTTCTATCAGGATATCTGTAAGTTCTCGGAGTATGAAGACCCCGAAGACGACCTCATCGACAACCGTCTCTTCGGCAACATCTTCCATAAGGCCGCCCACCTCCTCTATTCCTCACTCATCACCCCTCAATCCTCACGCATCACGGCCTCCATCCTCTCTGCCCTCCTAAAAGATGAGTCGAGGATAGCCCGTGCTGTTGACCAAGCCATCAAACTCGAACTCTTCCATATCGAAGACCCAATGGCTAAGATCCCCCCACTGAATGGTCTTCAACTCATCAACCGCCAGGTCATCATCCGATATATCCACCAACTCCTGGAAGTCGATCTCCGCCTCACCCCCTTCACCATCCTCGCCCTCGAAACTCCTTTAAACGCTGATGAAAGTCAGATCTATTCTTTAAGAAAACATTCCGCACGAGGTACGAGCCAGGACGTTTTCGAAAGAAAAGATCTGACGACATTCGTTTTAGGTGGTATTGCTGACAGAATCGACCGTATCACCCTCCCTGATGGCACGGAACGCATCCGCATCATCGACTATAAGACCAGTAACTACCGGCCGAAGCCCTTCCCCGATGTCGCCTCCATCTTTGACCCCGCGAACATCCGGCATCATAGTGACTACTTCCTTCAGTCCTTCCTCTATGCCATCATCGAACAGGAGAAAGTTTCATCACCCCCCATCTCCCCTTGTCTGTTGTTCATCCAGCATGCCGGCAGTGAGAACTACGACCCCACCCTGATCCTCGGCAAGATGCCCGTCAACGACATCGCCGTGATCAAGGAAGAGTTCCTTCAACACCTCAACAACCTCCTCAAGGAGATATTCTCCCCCGACACCCCCTTTATCCCCACTGACGACCGCACCCGCTGCCGCACCTGTCCTTTCCACAACATCTGTGGCTAACGAGTCCTGCTAGAAAGAATCTTAAGGGTTCCCTTAAAATAATTTATCCCGCCGGGAAGCGGGATAAATCTATTTGTCTAATTCCTCATAAATGGAATTGTTCGATTTATATTCCGGAACAATCTCCTTCATTTTCCGAACCGTATCCATATCATTATACAACTTCGAGATCTCAATCAACTCATTGATATCCTTGCTGACCTCCTCAAAGTCATGCTCTCGCACCTCCGCAATACGGATCTTCTCATGGAATGTCGGTTTGGTACCCTCCAGTTCATTGAGCACCTCCTCATAGAGTTTCTCACCCGGTCGCAGACCAGTGAACTTAATCTCTACGTTCTTGGCGCCAGACAGTTTGATCATGCGCTTAGCCAGGTCGGCAATCTTCACAGGTTTACCCATGTCAAACACGAAGATCTCACCGCCATTACCCTTCGTACCAGCCTCCAGCACCAACTTACAAGCCTCGGGTATCAGCATGAAGAATCGGACGATACGCTCGTCAGTGACCGTCACAGGACCACCGTTCTTGATCTGTTCACGGAACAATGGGATGACTGATCCGTTTGAGCCCAACACATTGCCGAAACGTGTGGTCACAAACTGTGTCTTGGCTGATTTCTTCTGTTTGATGGCCTGGTCGAGACTCTGCACGTAGATCTCACAGATACGTTTCGAACAACCCATCACATTGGTGGGGTTCACGGCCTTGTCGGTAGAGACCATGACGAACTTGCTGACACCATATTTCACGGACAGGTCTGCGATGATCTTCGTGCCATAGATATTATTCATCACCGCCTCCGAGGGGTTGTCCTCCATCATCGGCACGTGCTTATAGGCAGCGGCATGGAACACATAGTCAGGACGGAAGGTCCTAAACACAGCATCCATACGTGTCAGACGACTGATGCTGGTCACGACCGCTTCTGCAGGGATATCCGGGAAATCTTTCGCCATCATCAGACGGATATCGTGCTGAGGGGTCTCCGCCTGGTCGATGAGCATCATGGCAGCAGGATGGAACCGTGCCACCTGACGCACCAATTCAGAGCCGATGGAACCTGCCGAACCGGTGATGAGGACGCGCCGTCCTTTCAACAACTCCTCCACCGACTTCAGATCGACGCGGATCTCAGAACGCGGCAGAAGTTCTTCCACAGAGACCTCGCGAAGTTGCATGTTTCCGAAATCCTCTGAGGAGATATCCTCCTCACCCGAATTCATCTCCCGGGCATTCTGGGCCATATAGATCTTGGCACCGGCACTGATAATCTTATCCTGAATCTCCTGGTTATTACGGAACTCGTCCACACGGTAAGGCGATACCAGCACACCCTCGATATCATTCTTAATGATAATATCGGCAATGTCCTCATCTATAGAATAGACGTTCTCGCCCATGATCTGCTGGTGCTTGGCATTTTTGAAATGAGTGATGAATCCTTTTACCACAAATTTCCTCGGACGCTGACTCTGGATATTCTTGGCCAGACCGACACCACCTCGCATGGCACCGTAGATGAGCACCCTGACGGCACGGGTATTAGAGAAAGCCACATCGTAGAGGGTCTTCACAAAGACACGCAAAGCCCACATGAGTAGTGTACTGATAATCAGAATCAGACAGAGACTCGTCGTGTTGAAGTGTATGAAGATATCTTTTGGCAGATAACTCATGGCAAACTGTGCCAGCAGCACCAGCGCCAATGTGACGAGATTGCCATATACCACGCGCATCAGATCGACAAACGAGGAGTAGCGCATGAATCCCGAATAGGTATGGAAGATCCTGAAACCGGGGATGCACAGCAAGACGAAACACACCATCGTATTGAGAATCTGTAGTGTGTTTTCAAATACTTTCTCCGCGTCATTGAAAATCCAGAAAACCAAGAATCCACTAAACACCACGATGGCACAGTCGATCAGGAAAATGCACCAATACGGTAGCGAATTCTTCGAAAAGTACCAGTTTAATACCTTATCAAACGGATTCTTCATATACCAAATGTTTCAATTTCGCTGCAAAAGTAAGAAAAATTTGGGTACAAACCAAATTTTACGTCAGTTTTTTGTATATTATCTTCTCCAAGATTCTTTCACAGCCTCATAACTCTCCAAATTACCGATGTCATACCGCTTTCCCGGCATCTCCCAAGCATGAACCTTCACCTTCCCTGAAAGCCATGCAATAAAACTGCCGGGGGCGTCAATGCCACAACCTTCGGCAATACCCTGTTCAAACAGTTTCAGGTCTTCTTTCCTATAATAATAGAAAGGTGGACAACACCAGTTGCTCTTAGGCTGGGCAGGTTTCTCTTCCATCGACAGGATGAGACCGTCTTCATCAACCTCTGCCACGCCACATTTATGGAGTCGCTGTTCATTGGCCTCATAATAGCGCATGATACAAGTGGTACCTTTCTCCATGGCGTAATCCAGGAAGCCCTTCAGACTAAATTCCAGCAGGTTGTCACCAGCCATGACAAGCAGGTCATCATGGATGTCCCTGGCCTCAATACCCAGTTGGATATCCCTGACGGCACCCAAACGTGTTTCATTGGTACTGGTACCATCATCCACCACGCTGATATGTTGCCTTTCGCTGGCCCATGCCTCAAAGATATGTGCGAACTTA
This sequence comes from Prevotella sp., assembly GCA_017965725.1. Classification (GTDB taxonomy): domain Bacteria; phylum Bacteroidota; class Bacteroidia; order Bacteroidales; family Bacteroidaceae; genus Prevotella. The sequence goes on along the minus strand of JAGCPK010000045.1, from coordinate 12,253 downwards.
TGGTTGCTCACCACCACATACTCGTCAATCAGGCCTGTCTGGTTCAGATCGTCGATCAACCAGTCCAGAATGGTTTTACCACCCACTTCCAACAATGGCTTGGGGAAGTTCTCTGTCAAGGGGTAAAGTCTTGTGGCGTACCCCGCTGCCAAAATCAAACACTTCATAAAATGAACATTATAACATTACACCGTTGGCACTGTCGCAGATGAAAACATCGTATTTCCCTTTGAGATGCGGGAAGTCCTTCAGATAGGCTTCCGTCACGTGCTTCGAGATGCTTTCCTCGAAGGCCGGGTCTATCAGTGCCATGCAACAGCCTTTGAAGCCAGCACCGCTGAAACGCCCCCCATAGATGCCAGGTGTCTGTGTCATGATCTCATAGAGGCGGATCTGCTCAGGCGCCCCCGACTCCCAGTTGTGGATACTGCTCCAGCCAGACTCGAAGGAGAGTCTGCCATACGTCTCGATGTCGCCCCTGCGCCAGGCCTCTGCACCCTTTTCCACACGTTCAAACTCCGTGTACCAGTGTTCACAGCGCTTTGCCCAAGGCTCGGGCAGACGAGACTTATACTGCTCGTACACCTCACGAGGCACATGGCGGGCCATGGCCTCATTAAACTTCCCGTATTCCATCCCGGCATAGGCCTGGAGGGCATAGACGCCAGCGCGAAGTTCATCTACGCGCATGTTGTATTTCGACCCGGCCAGACTATGCTCCAGTCCTGAGAAGAAGATGGCAATCTTATAGGGTTTCATCGCAGGATGCTGCGGGATCAACTCGTACTGACCGTCCTTGGTATCCAGATAGAGCAGATGGTTCTTCTTGCTCAGCACCTCACAACTCTGGTCGAGTTTACCCACACTCACTCCCACATAGTTCAACTCTGCGTCGTAGGCCGTATCGATGATCTCCTGTTGACTCAGCGTAATGCCATTCACCTTGCACAAGGCTGTCAGGAAACTGATGATCACCGCGGCACTCGACGAGAGACCGCCAATGGGCAGACTGCCCTCGATGACACCACAGAGGCCTATGGAGAGCCTATGCTGCTTCGAGAGTGAAAGGGTGGCACCGCGCAGGTAGTCAGCCCAGTCCAACTGTTTCTGGGCCGGTACTGAGGCGATATGCCACTGAGCACGCTTGGGGAACTGCAGGGAGGCCATCTCCACCACCCCATTTTGTTTGGGTGCATAGGCAATATGGATGCCCTTATTGATGGCCAGACCCGTAATCTTCCCCAGATTATGATCGGAATGGGCGCCTATCGGACAAATCCTATAAGGACAGAAGGCCATCCCTTCCGCCTCACGGCCGTAGATCTCCAGAAATCTCTCTTCGCACTTCATCATCTTTCAGCTTTGTTGTTTAATGAATAAAACGCAGCGTACCACTCCGCAAACTTCCTCAGTCCTTCTCTCAACGTGATCTTCGGTGTGAACCCGAAATCCCGTTCTAAGGCAGTGGCATCCGCGTATGTCGTTGGCACATCCCCGGGCTGCATGGGCACCAGTTTCTTATGCGCCTCGAAATCGAAGTCCTGAGGCAACACCCCGGCGCGGACCAGTTCCTCCTGCAGGATCTGCACAAAGTCCAACAGGTTCTCTGGCTGACCGCCCCCGATGTTATAGATGGCGTATGGCGGCACAGGCAGGCCATCCTCACCAGTCTGTTTAGAGGGGGCCCCCTTCATCACGCGCACAATACCCTCCACGATGTCATCCACATAAGTAAAGTCCCTACGACAGTTACCATAGTTGAAGAGCTGGATGGTCTCGCCCTTCAGCAGTTTGTCGGTAAACCCGAAATACGCCATGTCAGGTCTTCCGGCAGGACCATAGACGGTAAAGAATCTCAGACCTGTCGTTGGAATATTATACAGTTTCGAGTAGCAATGCGCAAACAGTTCGTTGCTCTTCTTGGTAGCCGCATAAAGCGAGACGGGGTTATCCACGCGGTCGTCAGTCGAGAATGGCACTTTCTTATTACCGCCATAGACGCTCGATGACGAGGCATATACCAGATGCTCCACAGGATTGTGCCTGCATGCCTCGAGGATATTGTAGAATCCCATCATGTTACTCATGATATAGGCATCGGGATTCGTAATCGAATACCTCACGCCCGCCTGTGCAGCCAGATTCACCACCACCTGCGGCTGATATTGCTCGAAGATCCCGTCGATTGTTGCCTTGTCTGCGAGATCGCCTTTCACGAAAGTATAGTTGATATCCTCGGGAACAAGTCCTTCGAGTTCTTTCAAACGCCATTCCTTCAACGAAACGTCGTAATAGTCGTTCAGATTGTCAATATTGACAATTGTCTGATACACTTTTTCCGTAAACAACCGTTTTATCAGGTTGGAGCCGATAAATCCCGCTCCCCCCGTCACAAGAACAGTCTTATTTTCTCTATCCATACAAATATCTCTTTGTAAAAAGACAGTGATATTCCTTTCGAAAACGTCCTGGCTCGTCGTTCCTCCTCGTGCGGAATGTTTTCTTAAAGGAACATCACTGTCCTTACACTTATTGTTCTCCTATTCTGGTGTAAACGAACCCTTGTTCCTCGAGTTCAGCCCGGTCGTAGATGTTACGTCCATCCACGACTACATTGCCCGTCATCACCTTCTTGACGACATTCCACGAAGGCATACGGAACTGTCTCCACTCCGTCATCAGGGCAAAGACGTCAGCCCCGTCCGCAGCGTCGTACATGTTCTTGCAATACACCACAGCATCGCCGATGCGACGCTTACACTCATCCATGGCGATGGGGTCAAACACGCGGATGGTGGCGCCATCGGCAAGCAGTTTCTCAATGACCACCAGTGCCGGAGCCTCACGCATGTCATCCGTCTCAGGCTTAAAGGCCAGACCGAGGATGGCAATCGTCTTACCCTTCACATCACCTGCAGCCTTGATAATCTTATCATAGACGATGCTCTTCTGCTTCTCGTTGACACGCTCCACGGCCTCGATCACCTCCATGTGGTAGTCATTGTCGATACCCGTGTGCATCAGGGCCTTCACATCCTTCGGGAAGCAACTGCCGCCATAGCCGCAACCGGCATAGAGGAACTTAGAGCCGATACGTGAGTCCGTACCGATACCCTTGCGCACATTATCCACGTTTGCACCGACACGCTCACACAGGTTGGCGATGTCGTTCATAAACGAGATACGTGTGGCCAGCATCGCATTGGCAGCATATTTCGTCATCTCGGCAGAGGGGATATCCATGAAGATGACGCGGAAGTTCTGGAGCATCAGCGGACGGTACAGACGCGTCATCACCTCCTTAGCCTTCTCGCTCTCGGTACCCACCACCACACGGTCAGGACTCATAAAGTCCTTGATGGCAGCACCCTCCTTCAGGAACTCCGGGTTCGAGGCCACATCAAAGGGCACGTCCACACCACGCTTGTTCAGTTCCTCCTGGATAGCAGCCTTCACCTTTTTGGCGGTGCCGACGGGCACCGTCGATTTCGTCACCAGGATGGTGTATTTATGGATGTTCTGACCGAACTGACGGGCCACTGCCAACACGTATTTCAAGTCAGCCGAGCCGTCCTCGTCAGGCGGTGTACCCACTGCCGAGAACACCACCTCCACATCGTCGAGCACCTCGGTCAGGTCGGTCGTGAACTGCAGACGTTCAAACTCCACGTTCCGCTTCACCAACTCCTCCAGACCGGGCTCATAGATAGGCATGATGCCGTTCTTAAGTTTCTCGATTTTCTTTGCATCTACATCGACGCATGTCACATGTGCTCCCATCTCGGCGAAGCACGTACCACTTACCAGGCCCACATAGCCCGTTCCTACAATTGCAATATTCATAATACCTTTATTAATATATTTGGCTGCAAAGGTACAAATAAGTAAGCAAAAAAACAAGTGAAATGCAAAATAAATGCGGATTTATTTTGCATTTCCGAGACACATCCTACCTTCAGAAGTTAATACTGTTCCCTTCCAGCCAATCAGAATTCACCAGAAAAGATCCGGCAGAAGCATCAACAGGCACAGCGTACATCGCCCCTGTCAATGTCGTCTCTCGATTCCGTTTCAGAGGCACGTTTGACAAGGTCTTGCTGAAGAGCACATGCTCGTCTGCATCCAGTGTCTCAACAGTCACATCCATCGTCTGCTCGTCAGAGAGGAGGAACACCCCGTTACCGATAACCGTCGTGTTGCCAATGGGGGCATTGGTCACCACGGTGTTGACGATGCCGTGGTTGTCTGTGGCAAGACCGGAGGTCGGATCGAAGACCTTACTACCGCCTGAGAACGTCGTACGGATAGCATGGACATCAGCCGTACGCCCGTCAGTGGATACAACCTTCACCTTCGCCATGATACGGTTCAGCGTGATGCTCAGGTTCTGTGCACTGCTGTTGCTGACCGTTACCGCCTGACTGGCACTGAACGTCTCACGAACATAATCATCATAACCGGCAGAGGTCAGTCCCGTCAGCAAGATGTTTCCGGCAGCATTCTCCGAAGAGCATCCCAGTACAACCATGGTATAATGACCAATCGGCAACGATGTCGAGAACTCACCAAAGGTATCATAAGTACTCGCATCATTCTTGTACTGCGTCGCCTTGAACTGCGGCGACCCATCACTCTTGTAGAACGCCAGCGTCAACGCTTTCAGGTTGTTGTACTCGCCGACCGTCGTCGCTCGTGTCTCGGCGATGTCTCCCTGTTCTACCGAGAACCCGCTCACGCTCACCGTCACCGGGGCTGTCACATCCTCCGTTACACACTCCTTTTTCTCACTCTCGCAGCCTGAAGCCACTAGCACCATTGCTGCACATAAAACCTTTAACTTTTTCATAGTTGTTAAATAAAACATTAATAATTTGTGCTTTTGATAGTAACACGCCGCAAAGATACACTTTTTCCAGCAACTATGCAAGAAAAAGACCAAAAAATTCCACCCTGCCCCTATCTTTCTCTCTCCAGATCCTCCCCCCGACCGCTTCAGAGTTACATCTCCATCAGCCACTTCCACACCGGCACCACAGGTATTCCCTCTTCCGTGCCCTCCTCATCATACGTAATCAGCAGGCACTTCCAGTCCTCATGCGCCTTGGCATACTTCACCAGTGGCGGCACCTCTCTGTTGTAAGTAGTCTCCTCCTTGATGCTATACGACACCTGAATAGCCAGCTTCTCGTCAAGCACCATGAAGTCTATTTCTTTCTCCACGTTCAGATAAAACACATTTGTCTTGCCAAACCGCCTACACAACTCTACTGCCACCATATTCTCCAGTAGCGAAGTCTCTGAGTTCATCAAGAACAAGTTCAGCAATCCGTTGTCAACGAAATAGTATTTCTTCTGCGTCTCCTTCTCCGTCAACTTACCCACCTCATTCTCAATAGGTAGTATCAGCCAACTGTCAACGGCATAATCCGCATAGTCTATCGTAGTAGGCACACTGATGGGCGACCCTGTTGCCACTATCACGTTCTTCAGCCTGTTATAGGACAACGGTTGCTTTACGCTCTCTGCCATCTTCTTGATTAGGATGTTCAACACCCTGTCATTTTTAATGTTATTTCGGGCGCAGATATCACCAAGATAAATTTTCTGATACAGGCTCGACAGCATAGCCCTTTTATTCTTAAACGACAATATCTCCGGCAGACCTCCATAATAAAAGTACTCGTTCAGATATCGCTTCACCTCGCTTCTCTGGATAGTGTCATACTCCCAATGTTCTTTCAGTTCCACCTGCTGTGCTGCCAGATATTCTTTAAACGAATATGGATACGCGTCATGGATAAAGAACCGTCCGCCCAGTGTGGTTGCCACCTCCTTACTCAGCATCTTTGCATTGCTACCAGTCACATATACCCTGTATTTTGCATCAGCCAACCTCCGCACAAACTTATCCCAATGTGGAATGTTTTGTACCTCGTCCAAAAACACTACCGGCTTCTTTCCATATAATTCCAGATGAGCCTCTAGCAGACTATTAAAGTCCTCCGTCTGAAATTCCGCCAAACGTTCATCCTCAAAGTCCACAAACAGAATTTCGTCCCAACCCTTTCCAGCAGCCTGCAGTTGACGCACACGCTGATACAGCAGGTATGACTTACCCGCATGTCTCACGCCAACTATCACATAATTGCCATTCTCTTCGAATTCTACGGGACGATTTACAATCACTGCCTCATCCACTTCGCGTTGTTTGGTGATCAGGCACTGTTTGATGACATCTTTGCTGATACTCATATTAACTACGATTTATAATTTCTATACAATTTTATTAAGTTTGGTTTACAAAATTACTTATTTTCTATAAAACACGATTAACAGAAAACGAAAAATCGGTGGATTTTCACTTTTTTTCACCAAAAAGTTCCATTTTCAGACTCAAAACCACAAAAATAAGGGCCAATGCCACATCCCTGTGTCACCATCCCAATGCTTCTTAATAGAATCATATGAGGTTTTACTATTTCGTCAGTGATTAATATCAATTATAGTTAGCAGACCTTTTTCTTTCTCAACTGCATACTGTTTCACGAGATCCGCTACCGCACTATCTTCAATATCCAGTTGTTGCATTGGACCATTCTTTGGATAGATATCAAGGAAAGCCACCTCCTCGCGATTCTTATACACTAAATAGATGAGCCTGTATCCGTCTTTCTTACTCAATCGATGTTTTTTATCTGGCAAGCGTAATTTTATGATGATTTGTTCAGAATCCATCAGTATCATGTCATAATTCTGACGAATCTGTTCAATAGTAAAACCCCTGAAAGCAGCTACAACCTCGTCTTCTACCGTAGCATAAACTCCACGACGGACGCTCTTTAGCACCTCAATTCGACTGACGAAATTAGCTATTGCAGAGAAAGTAATCATGCCAAAGAAGTACCGTCCAGCCTTTTATCAACCTCGGCCAAATGCTGAAGAGCTTTCTTCATCTCCTCATTTTTGGGCATCTTTATGCAAAAGTTCACGATGTCACTATTCAACTCATACAAAGCAGAATAGTTCATGCCGAGCTTCTTAGTCTCCTCGCCCAACCCCATGGCCTTAGGTTGCTTTTTACAAGCATCATACAGTTGCTTGATGGTCTGTAACAGAATGACAAACAGGCCTCCAAACATTTTATAATCCTCCTCAGTTATGGTGCGCCAGTCATCATAGATAAACTCATAAAGGCTATCCAGTTCACGATTAAGCCTTACTAATTGAGTCACATGATATTTATTGGGGGTAGCCACATAAAGGCGATGGTTGTAGCTTCTCTTGCTCAACCTCTCTACTCTATTAGTAATAACAGTTGTCTGACACATACTCGTTGTCCTTTCTCTACTTTTCGGCTGCAAATATACAAACAAATTCTTTAACTTCCAAACATTTCCCCTTTTTTTGCGTCAACAGATAAACAATCAAAAATGGGTTTTGATGCCCATTTTTATATTAATCATCGCTCGCCCGAAGGGCTAAGGCTTTGCGAGCGATACCAAAACTTTGACGGAGAGGGTTTTCCCTCGTAGTCAATTACATCCTCTCCATATAGGGAGAGGCTTGGTGAGGGTGGATGCTTCTTTGATTCGTTTCTTCGCGCCGAAGAAATGAATGAAAAAAGTATTTTTTTGAAAACTCATAAAAAAGTAGTACCTTTGCAACCCTTTTCATATAAAAATGGATAGAAAATGATATTAAGTTATTGTAATTCAGAAGTTTGTATTGACGACCTGCTCCACCATGCGATGGAGTCAGGCGAGAGGATAACGAAAGAGTCCCCCGTTGCCAGTTATGAGATGATAGGTCGTTTGTTTATTGTGTTTGGTGTTGTTTGTAAGACAGCAGGTGAGATGTACGAACTGGAGAAAGAGTCCAGGAGAACGTTTCTCGACCTGCTGGGAAGTGACTACGAACGTCACATCACCAACTTTGAGGCGCAGCGTGGTGCCTTAAAGAGAATGCTTGGTCGTGTGCCGCTTTTCCGTGACCGTGACTACCAGAAGTATCCTCCGGTGGCTGTTGATGACATCCTGTCGGTCAAAGAGGAGTTCCTGCCCTTGGAACAGTTGCCCTTCTGTGGCAATATGAAGGCGGAGGAGTTTTACTTTGATGCCACCAAGTTGGCTTATAAGATGTACGACATGATCTTCTTGGGCTTGGAGGGCATCATTAAGATCCTTCAAGGAATGTATGCCCACCAACAGTTGTTGCCTGTTAGTCCCGAGATGCGAGCCAAGCGGTGGCAACGGATGATGGAAGACTATTGTGAACATCAGTGGAAGGAAGACAAACTATTCTTCGAGAAGAGACGTGAGGACCACATCAGACTGTACGGTTACGACAAAACCTCCCTCATGGAACTGATGAATAAAATTGACACTGAGGGCACCAATCAACTGTTTGGCGGGATCGTATCCACCCTCAACTGGCATTACCTGGATGAGGATGACCACGTCACGTTTATCTTTGAGAACCGCAACCAGTTGACTTGGGAGCAGTTGACGCAACATCTCAAGTTCATCCATATTCACAAACTGCTGGAAGAGGAGATCGAGTTGTTAGACCTGAGGCAGCCAGCCGTCGGAGCCTATGCCGACCTATTTACGAACCGTGCCGCCCAGGAGATGGCTACCCTACTCGCGCCCGTCATCGCCAGACATGTGGACTTCAAATATGGTTACCAGTATGGTGCCTGGGTAAAGGCCATGGTTGACCTGAAACTGATCCGTACTGACAAGCGCAACGGCACTGCAATCTTCAGGTTCGTCAACAAGATGTTCGGTGAGCAGATAGACAAGACGACATTGTTCCGGTGCCTTAGCAATGAGAATGACTTCGAGAAAATCAGGGACCTGTATATGTCCATCTTGTCCGTCGTCCATCAGGAAATCGACCGTGCCCCACGGCTCCACATCCTGAAAAGAGCATTGTAAAGAACAGTTCCCTCTCTTTCAAAAACGTCCTGAGCTCAGGGGCCGGAAGTCCGATTTTCGTAATCATTCGATGAACTCGCTTCGCTCAGACAGCATCTCATGTCGATTTGCTTGTCTTGCTTTGCAAGCCAAGAATCGAAGAAGATTCCGAAAATAGGACATCCTCTAAAGACCCCTTCGTGCGGAATGTTTTTTGAAAGAGAGGGGACTGTCCTAAACGTTTTTTACTGCAAAAAAGAGAGGTTGCAAAAGGAATCTTAACAATCTCAACCCCGAAGAGGGGCGTTTTTGCAGCAAACGACGTTTGGGGCAAACAAAATGCTGCAAAACACAGATGCGCCTTGTTACTCTTGGTATCTTTGCATCGTGTTTTTTAAAAAGAAAAATGATGAAAGAAAATGCCCCTATTGAAGAGGAACTCCGCCAGGCCGGCGAGGTTTCTCAAGTGACACCCATGCTGGTGAAATTAGACAAGTACCGTATCATGTCCGACACAGATGTGCCATCCGAGGAGTTCCTGTTGCGACTGTTCGGCAAACCCTGTTTTCCGCGTCGCGACCTCTCCGCCATTACCGGTATGGAGAAGTGCGGAAAGACGTTCTTCACGTCGATGCTCATGGCCAGTTGTACCGAAAAGAACGTGCTAGAGGTAGAGCGCGTCCGCGAGGAACCACTGAAGGTGATGTGGTATGACACCGAACAGAGCCGCCAGTCCACCAAGTCGATCCTCTCCGACCGAGTCTTTAAACTAGGCAATCTGTCAGACACGAACTTCTTTGTGTTCAACGTCCGTTCCTGCTCTTACCAGGAGCGTATGGACTATCTGATTACCGGTATCGAGAGTTATCATCCCGACCTGGTGATTATCGACAACATCAGCGACCTGTTGCCCAGTGTGAACGACTCCGAAGCCTCTATCCGTCTCATTGACCAACTCATGCAACTCACCACCCAGCACAATTGCAACATCACCGTGGTCATCCACCTGAACCGTTCCGGTGAGAAGCGCAACCTGCGCGGCTGGCTGGGCACCGAGATCCTGCACAAGGCGTTCGAAGTCTATTACTGCGAACAGATTGAGAAGACCGATGTCTTCTCTGTGGAACAGACGTTGACGCGCAAATACCATATCACGGAGACGCTCTATTACAAGATTGACGAGAACGGTCTGCCCGTAGAGACCGTCAAGCCCAACTACCAGCCTCGCAACGACAACGGTCAATACATGAGCAACATCCCCGAGGCCTATCAGATCCGGAGCGACAAGGTCAGTTCGTTCAATCAGAAATACATCATCCGCCATGCCGACAACGCCCGTCAGTCATGGGAGTGGAATCTCCGTCTTCTGTTTGACAACGCCATGTCCGACCGACCCACGATGTCCCTCGAGACACTGCAGAACGAAGTGATGTCTTTGAGTGGCATCCAACAGCCGAAATATTATGACAAAGTGTTCAACCTCGCCATCGGTCAACGGGTGGTGCAGACCACGATGGACAACAACGGCCGTGTCGTTGCGATTACCATCCCTTCTTAACCCCCTCTCTATATAGTCCCCACCCTCTCTCATAGAGAGGTGGGGCTATAGTAAGAGGGGTGTAAGGGATGTCATAAAGACGACGTCAAACAAAGAGACATGAAACTCAAAGATTTACCAATACACTCGTTTAAGACCGTCGGACGGCAGATTGGTCTTGATGCCCGTGTTGTGGACGGCCGCCTACAAGTCCGTCGCCTACTTCCCCGTCCTTTATGGGCACAGTGCCTCTCGTCGAAGAGCAGTTTTTGTCGGGCGGTGGTACAGTCAGGCCTCCTGACCCACCGCCAGATGGTGCATGCCGCCCTCCGCTATCGGTTAGGCCGTTCGAAAGACGATGGCGTCATCTATTGGCAGATTGACCGGATGGGACAGGTTCATGACGGAAAACTGATGTGGTATGGTCCCGACTGTCATCGCCTGAAGAACCGCCACGCCACGTGGGTCATGTATCTCCTGAAGCAGCACTATGCCATCCCTCAGGAAGCCTTCCAGCCCACCCACATCTTCTTCGGCTCTCACCTCCTGTCTGAAAAGGAATGTGTCGCCATAGTTGAAGCCGAAAAATCTGCTGTGATTCTTTCTGAACTCTACCCCCAGTGCCTCTGGCTGGCAGCAGGCGGACTAGGCGAAGTACAGCCATACAAGTTCCTGCCCCTCAGGAACTACAAAGTCATCCTCTTCCCCGATACCGACCTGGAAGGCAGGGCCTTCACCAAGTGGTACGATGCCGCCCAGACAGTCATGAAGTCCTTCTTCTGGCCAAAGGACAATCCCATCCGCGTCTCCCCCATCCTCGAACGCCATGCCACTCCCGACCAGAAACGCCGCAAAATCGACCTCGTCGATTACATTCTTGAATCACAGAACCAATGATCATGATTAATATCTACGACAAGAACCGTTTTATCAGCAAGAGCACATTGGCAAAGTTGGCCAATGTCTCACCCCGCACATTCCGTCGCTACCTGGCAACACGTCGCCATATCCTCGATGCCATGGGCATCTCGCCCAAGGCCCAGAAACTGCCACCCCAAGCCGTCCGCTACATCTGTGAAGACTACTGCATCGACCTCCCTCTTGATTTTTTATAATTTCTTTTCTGAAAGTCGGCCAAAGAGGGACAACGCCCCCTCCCAATGTAGTACCTTTGCATGTGGTAAGCAAGACGATCAAAGGAAGGCTTTCTAAGCCCCACTCAGATGCTCCCTACAACTGCTTCAGATAATCTCTTTACCCCCTAAAGGATTATCCGAACACCTCGAAAAGACTATCCGGATAGCATACGGAGATTATCTGAATGACTGAAAACCCCCTCGCCTCGGCTGCCCAGAATTGTAATTTGTTTATTGTCTAATTGTAAAATTAAAAAGTGAGTCAGAAATTTATTAAATCCCGAAACAAGAACAGCCATAGCGCCGCTTATGGCAAGTACTTTGCCCAGGCTGTCTATGACAACCACTTCGTAGGAACCGAAGAACTGGCCGACTTCATCCAACGCCAGGCCTCAGTGAAGAAGAGCGACATCAAGGCCGTACTCCAGGAACTGGGCGAGGCCCTCAAGCACTTCTTCGAGATGGGTCAGAAGATCCGTCTTGACGGCATCGGTATCTTCAAGGTAGGCTTCTCCAGCATCGGTGTCAACAAACTAGAGGACTGCAGTGCAGCCACCATCACCACGCGTCGTGTCCTCTTCCAGCCCGAGACCACTCGTGTGGTCGTTGGTCAGGAGAAGAAAGAAGACGGCTCTGTCAAACAGAAGTATGTCAACGCCATCACC
>JAGCPK010000044.1 GCA_017965725.1 Prevotella sp. | reverse complement strand
GACGGAATCCGCTGTGGCGCAAAGAACACCTCATGCCCGGATCAACTCTGCCGTGCACTGGAAAAGCTGAAGGACGCACCCGTGGAAAGTTAATATTGGCAAGCAATAAGACAAAACAGACATATAACAAGAACTATCATGATGGACGAACAACTGAAACAAATTGGTGAGCGCCTGCGTGGACTACGCGACGTGCTCGACATCCCCGTGAGCGAAATGGCCGAGACTATCGGCGTTGAGCCTGAGAAGTATGAACAGATAGAACGAGGCGAGGTAGACATCACCATCTCAAATCTGATGAAGATTGCACGCAAGTATGGCGTATCCACTGAAGAATTGATCTTTGCGGAGGCTCCACACATGAAATCATACTACGTGACACGCAAAGGACAGGGGATGTCCATCGAGCGCACAAAGGCCTATAAGTATCAGTCGCTGGTAGGCGGCTTCGTCAATCACAAGGCCGACGTGTTTATCGTCACTGTTGAGCCGAAACCCGGTGCTCGCACCATTTACAAGAACTCGCATCCCGGTCAGGAGTTCAACCTCATCCTTGAGGGCAAGATGGAACTCTATATCGGTGGTAAGACGATGATTCTTGAAGAAGGCGACAGCATCTACTTTGACTCCACAAAACCCCATGGTATGCTGGCCGTCGGCGACAAGCCCGTGAAATTCTTAGCATTTACAGTAGAATAAACTAGACTATGGTAGAAAGATTTTTGAAACAGACGAAGTTTACGTCTGTAGAGGATTACAATAAAAACCTGGAGTTCATCATCCCTGAGAACTTCAATTTCGCCTACGATGTCATGGACGCCTGGGCAGAGGAAAAACCAGACGGTCTTGCCTTGCTATGGACAAATGACCAGGGCGAGGAGATTCGCACCACCTTTGCCAAACTGAAAGAGCAGACGGATCAGGCTGCCTCATACCTGATGTCACTCGGTATCGGCAAGAACGACCCCGTGATGCTCATCCTGAAACGCCGCTATGAGTGGTGGGTTATCATGCTAGCCCTGTGCAAGATTGGTGCCATTGTGATTCCAGCCACCCACATGCTGACGAAGAAGGACATCATTTACCGCAATACCCGTGCCTCAGTAAAGGCTATCATCTGCGTAGATGATGCCTACGTCACTGAGCAAATCAAACTGGCCATGCCAGAAAGCCCTACGGTGAAGCAATATATCACAGTGACCGATCACGGCAAGCCCATCCCAGAAGGATTCCGCGACTGGCAGAGCGAGTGGCAGCAGGCACCGAAATTCGAACGCCCTGCTTTCGTGAACGAAAACGACGATACGATGCTGATGTACTTCACTTCCGGCACGAGCGGTGAACCGAAGATGGTGGCGCACGACTACCTCTACGCCATGGGCCACCTGACGACAGGTGTCTTCTGGCATAACCTCCATGAAGGTTCTCTCCACCTGACTGTCGCTGACACAGGTTGGGGTAAGGCAGTATGGGGTAAGTTCTATGGCCAGTGGTTTGCCGGTGCAACGGTATTCGTCTTCGACCACGAGAAGTTCAACGCTGACACGTTACTGCGTCAGATTGAGAAATACAAGGTGACTTCGTTCTGCGCCCCCCCGACCATCTACCGTTTCATGATTCGTGAAGACTTGAGCAAATATGATTTGAGTTCACTCGAATACTGCTGTACGGCAGGCGAGGCTCTGAATCCCGCTGTCTTCGACAAACTCAAGGAGAAGATTGGCCTCAATATCATGGAAGGCTTCGGCCAAACCGAGACAACCATGACCCTCGGCACCTTCCCTTGGATGACACCGAAGCCCGGTTCGATGGGTATTCCCAATGCCCAGTACGACATTGACCTGATTCGTGCCGATGGCACCAGTTGCGAGGACGGTGAGAAGGGTGAGATTGTTGTCCGCGTGGGCGACCGCAAACCCATCGGTCTGTTCAAATACTACTATCGCGATGAAGAGTTGACCCGTGAAGCATGGCACGACGGCCTTTACCACACAGGCGATATGGCCTGGCGTGACGAGGACGGCTATTACTGGTTTGAGGGCCGTATCGACGACGTCATCAAGTCCTCTGGCTACCGCATCGGTCCGTTCGAGGTGGAAAGTGCACTAATGACCCATCCTGCCGTTGTGGAATGCGCCATCACCGGTGTACCCGATGATATCCGCGGCATGGTGGTGAAGGCAACTGTGGTGCTCGGCAAGGAGTGGAAGGACAAGGCTGGCGAAGACCTCATCAAGGAACTGCAACAGCATGTAAAGAATGTAACCGCACCTTACAAGTACCCACGCATCGTAGAGTTCGTTGATGAACTGCCAAAGACCATCAGTGGTAAGATCCGTCGCGTGGAGATTCGTAAGAAAGACGCGGAAAAATAATGGCGGCACATAATGAGTTGGGCAGATGGGGCGAAGATACAGCCACAGCCTATCTGGAAGAGAAGGGTTATCAGATCATAGAGCGCGACTGGAAGTCCGGTCATCACGACCTCGACATCGTGGCAATGGAAGGTAGCACGCTCGTCATCGTAGAGGTGAAGACCCGGCGCAACCGTTTGTTTGGTGATCCCGAAGAAGCCATCGATTACAAGAAACGGAAGAGTCTGCAATCGGCCATCAACCACTACATCAAGTCCCACCGCCTCGGTAGCAGTGTGCGTTTCGATATCATCAGCGTTGTTGGCATGATTGGCTCAAAGCCCGAGATAGACCACATCAAAGATGTAGCGCTGATGTAAAGGTGAAAAAGTGAAAAGGTGAAAAAATGAAAAGAAGAATCGTTATAAAAGTTGGCTCGAACGTGTTGACACGTTCCGACGGCAAACTCGACGTTACCCGTATGTCAGCATTAGTCGATCAGATTGCCTGGCTTCGGAAACAGGACATCGAGGTTATCTTAGTATCCTCTGGTGCCATGGCCAGCGGACGAGGAGAGTTGAGAGTGGATCACTCGCTCGACTCCGTTGAACAGCGCCAGTTGTTCTCCGCTGTGGGTCAGGTAAAACTCGTAGGCCTTTACTATGACCTATTCCGCGAGTTCGGCATCCATGTCGGACAAGTACTGACGATGAAAGAGAACTTCCAGCCTGGCGAACAGTACCGCAACCAACGGGCCTGTATGACAGTCATGTTGGAGAATGATGTACTGCCCATCGTCAATGAAAACGATACAGTCAGTGTCACTGAGTTGATGTTCACCGATAACGACGAACTCTCTGGACTCATCGCACAGATGATGGAAGCCGACACGCTCATCCTCCTCTCAAATATCGACGGTATATTCACAACCCATCCTGATGATCCGAATGCCGAACTGATTCGCGAAGTGGCTCCAGGCCGCGACCTCTCAGAGTATATTCAGCCTGAGAAGAGTGCCTTCGGCCGTGGCGGCATGCACTCGAAATACACCACTGCCTCGAAAGTCTCGCAGGCCGGCATCCGCGTGATTATCGCCAATGGTGAACGCGAGAACATCCTTATCGACCTCATTGAGCGCAAAGACGAAACCCCACATACAGAGTTTATACCATGCAATTAAAAGAAACATTTGAGAAAGTAAAGCGTGCCAGTAAAAGTCTGGCTTTACTGAGCGACGAACGGCGTAACGAGATCCTGAACGCCGTAGCCGATGCTATCATATATAATAAGGTGAGAATCTTGGAGGCCAATGCGCTGGACCTGGCCAAGATGTCGAAGGAGAATCCCCTCTATGACCGTTTGCAACTGACAGACAGCCGATTGGAGGGAATAGCCTCGGACATGCGCAACGTAGCCACCCTCCCCTCGCCCCTTGGACACATTACTAAACAGAAGACACTGCCCAACGGTCTTCGCCTCTGTCGTGTGAGTGTACCTTTCGGTGTCATCGGCATGATCTACGAGGCCCGTCCCAACGTCACCTTCGATGTCTTCTCTCTCTGTTTCAAAAGCGGTAACGCCTGCGTGTTGAAAGGCGGAAAGGATGCCGACTGCTCGAACCGTGAGGAAGTGGCACTCATCCATGAGATTCTGGAGAAATATGATGTCAATCCCGATGTCGTTGCCCTGCTGTCAGCCACCCATGAGGCTACTGGCGAAATGCTGAATGCCGTTGGCTATGTTGATCTCTGCATCCCCCGTGGTGGAAGGAAACTCATCGACTTCGTCCGCGACACCGCCCGCATCCCCGTCATCGAGACAGGTGCTGGTGTAGTGAACACGTATTTCGACAAGGATGGTGATTTGGAAATGGGAAAGGCTATTATCAACAACGCTAAGACGCGCCGCGTCAGTGTCTGCAATGCCCTCGACTGTCTCATTATCCACGAGAATCGTCTCAGTGACCTACCCGCCCTCTGCGAGAAGATGGCAGAGAAAAATGTCATCATCTATGCCGACGAGAAGGCTTATACCGCCCTCGATGGCAAGTATCCTTATTTGGAGCCTGCCACAGAAGACAGTTTCGGTACAGAGTTTATGGATTACAAGATGGCCATCAAGACTGTCGCTTCCCTTGACGAAGCCCTCGCCCATATCGATGAGAACGGCTCAGGCCACAGTGAGGCCATCATCACTCTGAATGAAGAAGCCGCCCGTAAATTCCAGGCACATGTCGATGCGGCCTGTGTCTATTGGAACGCACCAACCTCCTTTACCGATGGAGCCCAGTTTGGCCTCGGTGCCGAAATTGGCATCTCTACACAAAAACTCGGTCCTCGCGGTCCGATGGCCTTGGAAGAAATATGTACTTATAAGTGGCTTATCGAGGGTGAAGGTCAAATTAGAAGTTAAAGAAGTAAAGAATATATGAAGAGTTTTATCAATGTAGAAGATATCGGCGATCTCAGGAAAGCACTCGCTGAAGCATTTGAGATTAAGAACGACCGTTACAAGTATCAGCATCTGGGCAAAAACAAAACCCTGATGATGATTTTCTTCAATAATTCACTTCGCACCCGCCTCTCCACGCAGAAGGCTGCGATGAACCTTGGCATGAATGTCATCGTGCTTGACGTGAACGCCGGTGCCTGGAAACTGGAGACAGAGCGTGGCGTCATCATGGACGGCGACAAGAGTGAGCACCTATTGGAAGCCATCCCAGTAATGGGTTGCTACTGCGACCTGATTGGCGTACGTTCTTTCGCCGGACTCACAGACCGTGAGTATGACTATGCCGAGACGGTACTCCAGCAATTCATAAAGTACTCTGGTCGTCCTGTGTTCGCTATGGAAACTGCCACCGTGCATCCTCTTCAGGCCTTTGCCGACCTCATCACCATCGAGGAACATAAGACTGTGGAGCGTCCGAAGGTCGTACTCACCTGGGCTCCTCATTGCCGCGCTCTGCCACAGGCTGTACCCAACAGTTTCGCCCAATGGATGAATGCAGCGCCAGATGTTGACCTCGTCATCACCCACCCCGAAGGTTACGAACTCGATCCGAAGTTCATCGGCAACGCTCCTGTGGAGTACGACCAGAAGAAAGCCTTCGAGGGTGCAGACTTCATCTACGCCAAGAACTGGAGCAACCCTGGTGTGACGAATCCTGCCGACTATGGTAAAATTACTTCTAAGGATATGTCATGGACCGTAGATACCGAGCACATGTCGTGGACTAACAATGGTAAGTTCATGCACTGTCTGCCCGTGCGCCGCAACCTTATCGTGACCGACGACGTCATTGAAAGCCCCAACAGTCTCGTCATCCCCGAGGCTGCCAACCGTGAGATATCCTGCTCCGTTGTCATCAAACGGATGCTCGAGGCATTATAAATAGAAATCCCCGCTTGTTGGCGGGGATTTCTATTTATTCCTCACGAATGTAGCCACACGATCGGCCATACCGTCTGTTATACGCAAAATTGCGTACAAAGATATAAAAAAACACACTGTTTACACATAATGTTAAGAATATTTCGTATTTTTGCAAACAAATAACAAATTATTTAGGTATGATATCATTCGAGTGTGACTATAACAATGGAGCCTGCCAACAGGTACTTGACAACTTAGTAAAGTACAATAGCGCCAAACCAACACCTTACGGCTTTGACGAATTTTCGGAACGTGCAAAAAGCCGTATCCGAGAAGTTTGTGGACTGCCAGATGCCCAGATATTCTTCCTGACGGGTGGTACTCAAGCCAATGCAACCACCATCGACTCAATGCTCTATCAATACGAGGGGGTGATCTGTGTCGGCTCGGGACATATCAATGTGCATGAGGCGGGGGCTGTAGAATTTACGGAACATAAAATTATCACTCTGCCCGACACTGATGGAAAGTTGGAGGCCAAGGTACTTGACAAGTATCTCGATGATTATATGCACGACGGTAACAAGGATCACGCGGTGCATCCGGGACTGGTCTATATTACCTTCCCCACTGAATTCGGCACACTCTACACTGCCAAAGAACTGGATGATATCTATCAAGTGTGCCAAAACTATGAGATTCCACTATATATCGACGGTGCACGTCTCGGCTATGGGCTGATGGCCGAAGGCAACGATGTATCCCTACCCTATCTTGCCCGCCACTGTGATGTATTCTATATTGGTGGTACGAAAATCGGTGCGCTCTGCGGAGAGGCGGTGGTCTTCACCAACCGCAAAGCACATAAGCACTTCTTCTCCATCCAGAAGCAACACGGGGCAGTTATTGCCAAAGGCGCACTCATCGGATTACAGTTTGATGCGCTTTTTACCGACAACCTCTATTTCAGGCTCTCTGAACATGCCATCAAGATGGCCATGCGGATGAAGGACATTTTCAAGCGTAAGGGCTTCCGGTTCCTTGTCGATTCCCCCACCAACCAACAGTTCGTCGTCATCGACAATGAACAGACAGAGAAACTCAGTCGTAAGGTGGAGTTCTCGCACTTCGGTCAGACCGACCGACACCATACCATCTGCCGCTTTGTAACCAGTTGGGCAACAACTGAAGAAGAACTTACTGAACTGGAACAAATATTAGGCGTCTAGTCTTATGGTGTGTTAACTACACCAAAGGTAAAAAAGGCCCAAATATGTTTTGTGTTTTAATTACACTTATTGGCATTTTTGTACGTTTTTCCCCCTTTTTTGACAAGAAAACATGGAAAGGAGCAAAAAAGTATCAATAATAATCAAAAAAAGTTGTGCCAATTTCAGTTATTTATCTTATCTTTGCAACGGATTTTTACCTAAGAACAATAATTCTAACGTATTAATAACTTAAGTATGAACAAAACTTTTAGGAAAACAGCGCTACTGGTGGGTGCATTCTCCCTGTTGGGATTGTGTTACTCACCTAATGCCCATGCCGCTGCTGCTCCACAAGAAGTGCAGCAGGCTAAGAAGATCACAGGTACTGTGGTCGATGCGATGGGGCCCGTCATCGGTGCTAGTGTTGTCGTGAAGGGTACTACGAACGGTGTCGCCACTGACCTCGATGGTAACTTCTCACTGAACGCCAGCCCGGGCCAGACCCTGGTCATCTCTTACATCGGCTTTATGACCAAGGAGGTCAGAGTCACTGCCGACCAATCCAATTACAACATTACCCTTGAAGAGGATAGGCAGATGCTCGACGAAGTGGTGGTCATTGCCTATGGTCAACAGAAGAAGGTAACTATCACGGGTGCCGTTTCTGCCGTGGGTGGTGATGAACTGCTGAAGGCACCTGTGGCCAGTGTAGCCAACGCCCTGCAAGGAAAACTGCCGGGTATGTCGGTAGTACAGCCTTCAGGTATGCCTGGTGCCGACGAACCCACCATTCGTGTACGTGGTACCGGTTCGCTGAATAGTGCCGAACCCCTGGTGCTCGTCGATGGTGTAGAGCGTTCTTTCGCTCAACTTGACCCCAACGAAATTGCCGACATCTCCATTCTGAAAGATGCCTCTGCTACTGCCGTGTTCGGTGTGCGAGGCGCTAACGGTGTTATCTTGGTTACAACCAAGCGTGGTACACCAGGCAAAGCCTCGGTAACCGTTTCCGCAAGTGCAGCCGTACAGCAGATTGCCAAATTCGTTGATTTTGCAGACTCCTATACATACGGAAAGATGTGGAACTACTCTGCCATCACCGATGCTCTGCCTATGAGCCAGTGGCCTGGTAGTGCTACCATTGCCGACTATACCCCATACGCCGACACTGGTATCCGCTTCAGTCAGGATGTCATGGAACATTTCCGTACAGGCGACATGCCTACGACATTCCCCAATACCGACTGGATTGGCTACATCATGAAAGATGCGGCATGGCAGGAGCAGGTCAACGTGAATGTGAGCGGAGGTACCGAGAAGATGAGGTATTTTGTCTCTGCAGGTTTCCTGAACCAGAACTCACTCTTCAAGACTTTCTCAAACAATGACGATGAGACCTTTAAATACAACCGTTTCAACTATCGTGCCAATTTGGATATCGATGTGTCTAAGTATAGTCAACTTGCATTGACCTTGGGCGGACGTGTTCAGAATCGTAACATTTTGGGTCAAGGCGAGGGATTCATCTTCCGCTATCTACAAGGTGCCACGCCATACGCCGGTATCGGTATTGATGACCAAGGACGCCATATCATTTCCGATAACACTTTGGTAGGTCCCTATGACCGTGATGCCCTTTCAAACTTTTATGGCTTAGGCTATGTCAGGGAGAGTACGAATGTCCTGAACCTCGACCTCCAGTATAAACTCGACTTGAGTTTCATCACACCGGGTCTTGACTTCAAGCTCAAGGGTTCATACAACACTGAATATACAGCCCAGAAAGACCGTCATAACGGATATGGTACAGGTGTCATATACGTAGCAACGCTCGACAACGGCAAGGAGGTGCTTCGCAAAGATAATATCACCTGGCCATTGCCCTATGGGGAAAGCAGATGGGGAAGCCGCAACTGGTATGCCGAGGCAAGTTTCAACTATGCCCGTAAGTTCGGCAAGCACAATGTAGGCGCGCTACTTCTTTATAATCAGAGTAAAACCTATTATCCCTGGGATTCCGATAATAGCCTTTATCAGTCAATTCCTAAAGGTTATGTAGGACTCGTGGGCCGTGTAACCTACGACTATGACACTCGTTACATGATAGACTTCAACATCGGTTATAACGGCTCGGAGAACTTTGCGGAAGGTAAACGCTACGGCGTATTCCCATCATTCTCTGTAGGTTGGATACCATCGAATGAAAAGTTCTGGGAGCCGATTAAGAAGTATATCGGTTATCTGAAACTGCGCGGTTCTTGGGGTAAAGTCGGTAACGACAATACCAACGGTGCCCGTTTCCTCTATCTGCCTGGTGCTTGGCAGTTCTATCAGGGTTCGACAACGGTTAACCCACAGAAACGAGGCACTAACTTCGGTACAAGTGGCAGTTGGCTGCAGGCTGTAAAAGAGTTGACCGCTGGTAACCCCGACGTCACCTGGGAGACAGCCTCCAAGATCAACGTTGGTCTGGATGCCGCATTTATCAATGACCGGTTGACAGTGAACCTCGACCTTTTCTGGGAAGACCGAAAGGACATCCTGGTGTCAAATGCCTCTACGTTGCCTGCTGTAACCAGCCTTCCCTCGAGTTACGTCAACGAAGGCCGTGTGAAGAATCACGGTTACGAACTGACTTTGAAGTGGTCTGACAAGGTAGGTGATTTCCGCTATACCATCAGCCCAAGCATTGCCTTTGCCCGCAATAAGGTTATTGAGATGCTTGAGGTACCCCCCATGTACGAGTACCTAAGCCGCACAGGTCTGCCCGTAGGCCAGCGTTTCGGCTATGACCTCTTTGAATTTTATCAGCCAGGCACTGAACAGCGTTACAAGGAGAAGTACGGTGTTGATATGCCTGATCAAGTGGTCGAGTTGAAATATGGTGATGCTGTCTATGTTGACTTGAATGACGACGGTATCATCGACCAGAACGACCAGAAGCCCCTTGGCTATACTGACCAGCCTGAGATTACCTGGTCTATCAATGCCAGTTTGAATTGGAAGGGACTTGACTTCTCGATGCTTTGGGTAGGTGCTGACAACACCAGCCGTGCCCTGAATGGATACTTCCGCGATCAGTTCGGTTCTACCAATACTTCAGCATTGGCACAGTGGGTGGCTGACAACTCCTGGACGGAGGATAATCCTAATGCCATCCTGCCACGTATCTCGTTCACCAACCGTGTTCACAACAACCGTGATTCGCGGGCATGGGTTATCGACTCTAAATATGTTCGTCTGAAGAATGTGGAGATTGGTTATACTATCAACAAACCAAAGTTCCTGCCACTGCTCAACTACATGAGAATTTATGCTTCAGGACAAAACCTGCTGACATTCGCCGACTTCAAGGGCAACGACCCCGAGGCTCCAGGTTCAGGACTTGACTTCGGTGTACGTTATCCTATGACACGTGTGTATAACTTTGGCGTACAAGTCAACTTCTAAGGAAATTGAAAACTGAAAAATGAAAAATGAAGTTATGAAAAAGATATTTAGTTACATATTGGCTTTGGGGATGACAACAGGCATCTTTACAGCATGTGTCGACGACATCAATGTGGGTAATGCTTTCTTGGAGAAAGCCCCTGGTGTTGATGTGAATATCGATACAGTGTTCAACAAGGCTGAATACACCCGCAATTTCCTGTGGAGTGCCTACGGACAACTCTATTGTACCTACACCTCAGGAAATATGATGAATGGTGCGCCCATCGACGTGCTTTCCGACTCCTATCATTGCTATGTTGGATGGGGCGGTCCTATACAGAGCTACTATCCTGGTGGTTTGACCGAGAATGCTCAGGATACGGAGGATGGTAACTTCCAGGGAAAGTTCTCTTATTCGACGAAAAGTGGTCTGGACAGCGATGCAGGTGGACGTGTGTCCATTTATGAGACCGTGCGCAAATGCTGGCAGATTATCGAGAATATCGAGAAAGTGCCTGATATGACCGATACAGAAAAAAGTTGTCTGCGCGGTGAAGCCTATACCATTATGGCCAGCCGTTACTTCGATGCCTTCCGTAATTTTGGCGGTCTTTGTCTCGTCAAGAAAGCATTCCCTGTGGGAGAGGATTTCATCGAAGGCCGTTCTACCGCCTGGCAAACCGTAGAGTTCATCGACTCGCTGATTCAGTGTGCCATCAATGAGTCTGGATACAGATGGAACGTTCCTGACAACGATCTTGGCCAGTGGTCGGGTCGTCTGACACGTGCTTCTGCCCGTGCCCTGCGTGCCAAGGTTTGGATGTTTGCCGCATCGCCACTATTCAACAACAGTCAGCCTTATCTGACATACACCAAGAAGCCTACAGGTCTGGAGAATGAGGAACATGTATGGTTTGGAAAGGAAGATCCCACGCTATGGAATCGCTGTCTGAATGCCTGCAATGATTTCTTCAATGACAATGCAGCCAATGGAAACTATTACGAGTTGGTACAACCTGCAACGGCTGACGAGGCTGGCTATCGTATGGCATATCGCAGAGCCTACCGTTACCGCAATGACGCTACCCATCATGAGAAACTGTTCGATGCACATCCAACGCTTACCTTGTCTGACGGCGGATGGGGATGGGGATGGAGAGGCTTTGCCCTTGACTGCCTTCGTCAGGGTGGTGCCGTTCCCACTAACGAACTGATGGAATGCTTCGGCATGCAGGATGGCCGCAATTTCCCATATTCGGATATTTACGGTGCAGGCAAGAATCCCAACGGTATAGATATCTATGCCGACCGCGACCCGCGTCTTTACGAGACGATGGTTGTTCCCAGGCATGATCTGCCTGCTGGTTTCGACTATGCAGGAGCCACATATAACGACTCTTGGGTTGGCGGCTTCTTGGAAAAGAATAGCAATGTCACCAACAAGGATGACGTAGCCTCGGGTTACTGCAAGTTCAAATGGCTACTCGATTACTATGGTGGCAACCGCTACGATGACGAATACATTGGTGTGCCCTATATCCGTCTGGCAGAGATGTATCTGATTCGTGCAGAGGCCAAGGCTGAGACTGGTGACTTGCAAGGCGCACTCGACGATCTCCATATTGTACGCAGCCGTGTTGGTCTGGGTCGTCTGGAGGATATGAATCCCGACTTGAACCTGAAGACCAACAAGGAGAACCTCATCAATGAGATCCTTCGTGAGCGCAACTGCGAGATTGGTGCTGAGTGTGGTGACCGTCTCTACGACATGGTACGCCGCATGCGTGAGGACTTGTTCACCAAACCCCTCCACGAAATCAGAATCTATCGTCTTGATGCCAATGGTAACCGCCTGACAGAAGGTGATCAGCAATGGGATCCATCTACTCCTTGGCCGAAGTTTGAATACGAAAAGCCGGAAATCGTCGTCGGTCATCGCCGCTGGTGGGATCCTGGTTACTGGACAAACAAGTGGTATCTTGACCCAGTCTCTCGTATTGAGATTCAGAAGGGGTATGGACTTACACAGAATCCCGGATGGTAACCTTTAATAAGTAAAAAGGTAAAAAATAAAAAGGTAAAATTGAGAATTATGAAACTAAGAAACATATTTATATATACCTTGGTGGGACTCTGTGGTGCTCCAATGACGGTTAGTGCCCAGGTAACGCTGAGCGACAAAACGTCGCAGAAGGTAGATTTAGGCTATGGCGTTGAGCAGTCGGAATTTCTCACTACAGCTGCAGCGACAACCATCACTGCAGAAGAACTTCGACGCACATCAGCCATCAGCCTGGCAGATGCCCTCTATGGCAAACTCCTTGGCCTGAATGCCTACCAGAACACTGGTTTTAAGGGCGAGGAAGGTCGTGGCGCTTCATTTAACGTCCGTGGCGTCCAAACCACAGGCGAGAAAGACATTCTGATTCTTGTCGATGGCGTAGAACGGCCTATTGACCGTCTTACTGTAGAGGAGGTAGAGAGTGTCACCGTACTGAAAGATGCTGCTGCCGTAGCACTCTACGGACACGAGGCTATCAATGGTGTGCTATTGGTAAAGACCAAGCACGGTACCAAAGACGGTAAATACCATTTTAAGGCTGGACTTTCACACAAGATTCAGTTTAATCCCCAGATGGCAGACATGGTAGATGCCTACGACTATGCTAAGGCTCTGAACTATGCACGTGTGAACGACTTTGGCGTGGGGTCTGAAGCCTATTCAGAAGCAGACTTGCAGAAATTCAGAAGTGGCAGTGATCCCTTAGTCTATCCGAATGTCAACTGGAAGGATGAAGTATTCAAGAAAACAGCCCATGAGTCGAATGCGTATCTTTCTTTCTTCGGCGGCACAGAGAAGGTGCAGTACTATGCACAACTCGACTATACCGATGCCCGCGGACTCTATAAGAATCCTGATCAGGGCGACTGGAATTCGCAGTTGAAATACTCAAAAGCAAATATCCGTGCCAACGTAGATTTCGAGGTGAGTCCGACGACAAGGATAAGTGCCAATATTCTGGGTATCCTGATGGAGACAAACGGTGTGCCCAACGTGAACTCAAACGATGCCTGGTGGCATCTGTATAAGGTTCCCGCTCTGGCATTCCCCATCAAGACTGCTAGTGGTGTATGGGGTGGTAGTCAGACCTACGGTGACTTCAACCTTCTGGCCAAGTCGCAGGGTGCTGGCTTTATGAAAACCCATCAACGCCAGATCTGGGCCAACATGACACTGGAACAAGACCTTGACATCATCACGAAGGGACTAAAATTCTACGTGGGAGCCTCTTATGACAACTCCTCTAACACTATTGAGACGCGCTCAAAGGGTTACCAGTATGGCTGGAACTACTATGATGCTAACGGTATTATGCAGGAGACGGTAATGGGTACAGTGGAAGACAAACTGACATTCAACCACTGGGTTGACTCACAGTGGCGAATCGCCACCTTCAATGTCGGACTGAAATATAGTTTGCAGTTGAATAACGGCGACAATATCGCTGCTAATGCCAACTACAACATGAAAAGCGAGATTCGTGACAATCAAAACAACACATGGTATCGTGCCAACTGGCAGATGGCCTTACACTATGACCATGCTAACCGTCTGATGGCCGATGTTGTTCTGGCTGCCAACGGCTCCAATCGCAGTTACCCTGCAAAATGGGCCTTCTCACCGACACTGGGTCTGGGTTATATCTATATCAACAATCCAGAAAGTAGTTTCCTCAACTATGGAAAGGTTCGCCTTTCGGGTGGTATTCAACACACCGACTATGTACCACAGGCTGGTCTCTGGCTCTCCCGGTGGAGCAATTCTCACGGACAGTTCTGGTACGGCACCAATTTCCAAAGTTCGTGGGGTGCCTTCCTGACTCAGTTCCCAACTGATGACTTTGCACAGGAAACGGCCTATAAGGCAAATATCGGTACTGACCTGAGAATAGCCAACTCGTTAGACTTCACGCTTGATATGTTCTATCAGCAGCGTCGCAACATCCTGGTCAGCGCTGGCTCTCTCAACTCTGATGTGGTTGGTATCCAGTCGTCGTATGATGACAAGGGCCGTGTGGCAAGTTACGGTTTGGAACTTGGCTTACGCTACGCCAAGACCTTCGAAAACGGGCTTAACCTGAATGCCGGTGCTTCATTCTCAACGGTGAAGAGCGAGATTCTGAAATGGATTGAGACACCCGCCTATCCCAACCTCTCGGTGGTTAACGATCCTGCCGATGCAGAACGCGGACTTATCGCCTTAGGCTTCTTCCAGAGTCAGGAAGAGATCGACAACAGCCCTGTTCAGCAGTTCGGACAGGTGAAGGTGGGCGACATCAAATATAAGGATGTCAACGAAGATGGTGTCATCAACGAGAATGACTATGTGGCAATGGATTATGGAAACACCTTCCCCTCACTGAACTACGCCTTCAACATTGGGGCAGAGTATAAGGGTTTTGGTATCAACGCCTACTTCCAGGGAGCCGCCCATCAGGTAAAGAACCTACGCTGGGTTGATGGTGTCTGGGGAGCACTCTCCGACAACCGCAACCTCTCTCAGGAGTACTACGACAAATGCTTCGACATAGCCGGAGCAAATGCCCTCTATCCACGTCTATCAACAGAGAATGTGGCTAACAATGCTCAGAACTCAACGATATGGTATCGCAATGTCAGCTGGCTGAAGTTACGCGACTGTGAGATTTACTACAAGTTGCCAGCAAGCGTTATTGAGCCTTTGAAGATTTCAGGTGCCAAGATATTTGTTCAGGGACAGAACCTTCTGTCGTTCGACAATATCGATGCTATGGATGCCGAGAATCTCAACACAGGCTATCCTGTGATGAAGAGTGTGAACTTCGGTCTTTCAGTACAATTCTAAGGAAAGGTAAAAAGGTAAAAAAGTAAAAAAGTAAAAATATGATTACTAATAAATATAATAAGGTAGTGGTAGGAGTAATCTCTCTCCTCTTTCCTCTCTCCTCT
>JAGCPK010000043.1 GCA_017965725.1 Prevotella sp. | reverse complement strand
GTAGCATTGAAAATACCTCTGGAGAGGTTGATCACATCGCCGCTCTGGGCTTTCTCTGCTGCTTTCACTAAGGCCGTCAGGCCATAGAACATCGTGGTTTCTCCCTCATGGCTCAACGAAGCCACTACTGTTTCCTGTGCGAAACCCGTAACCGCAACCATCATGGTAACCACGGATATTATTAACTTCTTCATATTCTGTCTTTTTGAGGTTTTACATTAATTACTTAACACCAATCTCTACTTTCAGTTGTCCATTATCATCGGTCTGCTCGTCAACATTCATCGTGGAGATGAGAGGATAAGACAAGGTGAGGTTGAATGGTTGCGGACCGCCATAGAGACCTACCTCTTTACCGTCGGTACCCTTGACGGCTTTGCCAGTTTCGGTCAATGTAAAAGTCCATTCGTCTGACCAAGAACCTTCCCAATTGAAATCCGTGAATACATCAGTGAGTGCAGCCATGGTAGTGTTGTTTGGACTGTCGGTCAAGTTCGTAAATATGTCATAGGGAATGCTTAAGCAGTTATAAGCCTTGCTGCTAATTGGTAGTTTATAATTCCATTGATTTGTTGTCCAATAGATGCAATTCTTAAAAATTGTATTCTGCATATTGTCTCCTGGGTTGTATTTCGAAAGAATACAATTGGTTGCCATGAAATGAGCATTCTCGTAAACACCAGGCTCAGCAATATAACTGTTCACAAGAGATACCGTCGTGCTGCCTCCCTGACGGAAGAAATCTGTTACTTTACAGTTGACAACCATTACATTCTCGATGGCATCAGTATTACCGATACCATTAATTCTCCAAAACTGGCACTTCACAAAATAAGGACTGGAAAATGTTCCTCCCAATTTTACTTCGCCCTTACATCTGATACCTTCCATTGTGAAGCGGTTTGAACCTTCTTCAGACACATTGATATTAAATCCACCTTCGATATAAGTAGGATTTTCATTGTCAATACCTACACCTCGTAGGGTGATGGCCTTAGTAATATTTGTCGCATTAAAGGTTCCGCTGGAGAGGCTGATGATGTCACCGCTGGCAGCCTCAGCAACTGCCTGTTGCAGGGACCCAACACCATAGAACATCGTGGATTCTCCTTCATGGTTCAAAGAGGCCACTACTGTGTTTTGTGCGAAACTCATGGTTGCAACCATCATGGCAACCAAAGATATAAATACTTTTTTCATCATTCTATGTTTTTTAGTTATTACTTGCTTACCCCAATTGTCACATTCAGTTTACCATCGGTAGATGTCTGCTTATCAACAGCCATCGTGGTGATCAGAGGATAAGACGGTGTTGAGTCATATGGCTGTAGACCACCATAGAGGCCAACCTCTGTACCATCTGAACCTTTAAATGCTTCCTTGAACGCATCTGTCAACTCAAAAGTCTCTGTGTCAGAATATTCGCCGGTGAAGGTTTTAAATACATCAGCATATTCATAGAGTTTGGACGAGCAGCCTGTGTGCTCTGATAAAGTTCCAAAAACATCATAGTAATTCTTTACATTGATGCAATTTCTGGCGGTATTACTATTTGGCAGTACGTCTGAATAACTGCAACCATAAAAGATACAGTTTGTCCAGCTTGAATTGATCAGTCCTCTGACAGGGTATCTGGTTATCAGGCAATTTTGGGCTGTAATGGATGAAGTCTCATTAGTATCAGGTTGTTTTATAAAACTATTTATTAGATATGCAGAGCACGTGCCTCCGACAGAATAATCATTTGTGACTTTACAATTTACAACCATGATATTTGTAATGGCATCGGAACTTTTGTAATTCCTTAAAGAGTAGAACTGACACTTTATGAAATAGGGGTTTGAAAAAGTACCACTATATGTCACCTTATTTGCACATTTGATACCTTCCATAACAAACTGATTTGCGTCGTCAGATGCAATCTCGATGTTGAAATCACCTGCTATGTAGGTAGGACTGCTGTTGTCGATACCTGCGCCACGAAGGCTGATGGCTTTCGTTATGTTTGTAGCATTAAAGGTGCCACCAGAGAGGTTGATAATGTCGCCGCTTTGTGCTGCTTCAATTGCCTGCTGAAACGCAGAGACACCATAGTAATACGTCACATTTCCTTCATGGCTTAGTGAAGCCACCTGGGCGTTTTGTGCAAAACTTGCGGCTGCAAGCAACGTGCTCACCACGGTTAAGAGTAATTTCTTCATAATGTTTTATTTTTAGGTGATTAATGATTATGGGGCAAAGATAGGGAAAAAAGAGACAAGTGGACTAACAATTTCACAAAATCGACTAACAATTAATGAAATGTTAGTCAATAATTCCTGATGTAAGGATAGTCAGCCCTGAATTTGGCTCGCGTTATTGCAGAACTAGAAAATATTCCCTAAATTTTTGGGGAATACTTTCTAAATTGAAAATATATTCCCTTAAATCTGCGGGAATACTTTTGGAGGTGGAAATATATTCCCTTAAAATTACGGGAATACTTTTTAGGATAAGAATATATTCCTTTAAATTCGTGGGAATACTTTTTGAGGCAGAAATATATTCCCTTAAATTTGCGGGAATACTTTTGGGGGTTAAAAAATATAGAATTGAATCTCGGACTTAATATTCCGCCTTTGAAATTATAGCGCGTTAGGAGAGTGGGCTTCCTTCCACTCTTTGGGTGTCATGCCCGTACTGACCTTGAAGGTTCGATAGAATGTTTGCTCGTTGGAGAAACCTGCCTCTAAGAAAATTTCATTGATTTTCTTGTCAGGATTGTTGAGGATGAGTTGCTTTGCGTATTCCAAACGATATTCGTTGACGAACTGGGCAAAAGTATAGTCGGGTTTGGTGTTACTGATGCATTTGGATATATAATTACGATTGGTGTGCAGCGCTGTTGCAAAATCATTCAGTTTCAAATCGTTTTTCAGAAACAGTCTCTGGGATTCCATCAGTTCGCGCATACGCTGCATCAGTTCTTTGTCGGCTTCGTCTTCCGTCTCCACATTATCCGACATGTGTTTCTTTCTGCCCGAAAGCCATATTGCGAGAACGATAACGGCCAGTACTGTCAAAACGAATGTTGCTATGAGCCAGGGATTAATGCCTCCAACGGCTTTTGTGGGTTGCTGTCCGACATGCAAAAGCCAGACGGCAGCGGAGGGGGTGAAGTTGTTGTGATGTAGCAAACCGCCTGCCAGCAGCAGATTGCCGTTGTCATCCAACACTGGTGGACAGTCTGGTAAGTTTGGCAGCGGCTCCGTATAGTAAAGTGTCAGCGAGGCGGGCTTGTCTTTGGCATACTCAATGCAGAGCAAGTAATAGCGGTTGCTTTTCTCCGGGTCGGTGCGGAAGTCGCCACTGATGCCAAGCATATAGCCTCGTCCTGCTTTCTGATCGACAATGATAGGGCTATTGTAAAAGATAGGTTCCCACTGACTCTGCATAGGAATGGGGCAAACAGTGGGCAGGAGTGAGAATTCGCCGTTTTCCACTTTGGCAATGGCTACTTGACCTGTACTATCCTGAACGGGAATCAGATAGGCATACAGGTCTTTGCTCTCGTCGCCAATAAAACTCTCTGCAAAACGATGGTGGACGATGTTCATAGGTTGCCACGTCTCAAAGAGGGGGATATGAACCGTGTCACCTTTCAGGCGGTCGGCCACATTGGAGACAGAATGGCCCATTATGTCCTCTACGCCGA
This sequence comes from Prevotella sp., assembly GCA_017965725.1. Taxonomy (GTDB): domain Bacteria; phylum Bacteroidota; class Bacteroidia; order Bacteroidales; family Bacteroidaceae; genus Prevotella. The sequence continues at coordinate 9,269 of JAGCPK010000043.1, read as the reverse complement.
AGATTAGGGCATCATCCTTGGCTATGCGAAGGATATAAGGATGGCTGCGCCCTGTTGTCACCTCTTTGATGTGCGTGAAGTGCTTATGACCATCATATACCTCTATGCCGTCGTCATAATACCAGTTGCCACTGATGACTACTTTTCCGCTGTCCAACTCCATGGCTGAGGCATAGGTGCGTTTCTGATTCATGATGCCAAAACCATTGAAGGTATGGGTGGCTGGGTCGTATAGTTCTGCTGTGAAGGTCTGACCTACACCGATGTTCTGCTCGCAGCCACCACTCAACAGCACTTTGCCCGACTTCAGCACCACGGACATGCCAAAGTCGTGATTATAGATCATCGGTATCTGATGCCATGTGCCGTCTTCGTAGTACTCTGCCGTTGGGGTAGGCACGAAGCCGTTGGTATGGCCGCCTGCCACAACCGGTTCACCGTTCACATAGAACAGTTCATGTCCGGCACGGGGAATAATCATGTCAGGAAGACGCTCTGCCTCGACTTTTATTTCGGGGCAGAGCGTCTTTTCGTCTGGCTGCGCCACTGTTGTCAACAGTGGCAGCAGGGCCAGTAAACTGATTATTTTATACCGATTTGTCCGTTCCACTGGAGGTACCAGTTGCGCTGGTCTGTCAGGTCTTTCTTGATCTCACCACGCATGGCATCACTATTGGCTTTACCGCGACGGGCATACACTTTTTCTGCAAGGTACTGTCCGGGGTTTGGCTGACGGAATGCGAAGCGCATGATGTCGTAGAAACGGGTACCTTCGAAGGCCAGTTCCAGACCGTTCTCGTTCAGCAGGAGACTATCGACGAAAGCCTGCTGCTCTTGAATCAGTTCTGGTGTGTCTTTCTCGACGACAATGATAGGTGTCTCTTCACCTTCACCACCTTCACCACCTTCGCCTCCTTCACCCTCAGCAGGTACCTCGATGACTGGCATAGATGTTCCTGGCAGAATGTAGTTCTCGTTGTATGGTGTCCAACCAGAACCACGGGAGTGGAGACCCATGGTGTTGTGATTGCTAGTGGTTGTGCTTCCTCTCGATGCAAATTCCTGAGCAGTAACGATACCATAACGTGTCTCGGGGAAGTCGAGTTGACTAATCCATATAGAGTCGCTCTCAGAGTAGTAAGGATAGACGGCTTCTCTATAGACCTCGTTGTTCAAACCTGTTGAGAGTATGCTGAAGGCTGCACGTGGGAAGCCGGCTCCGTTGAGGGCTTCGGCCAGTCGCAGATAGAGCATGGCGCGACGGTAGATGTGGATATGCTGGAAGGACTGTTTGTCGATATACGATACCTCGAAGCGCTCACCTGTCACACGGTCGGTTCTCTCGCCTTCATCATAGCAATAATAGAGGCGCAGGTCACCCGTACGATGTTGTGTCAGGTCTTTGGGCGCATAGTAGTAAGTGGTTCCAGTGGAACTCACGCAGACGTTGTCCTGACTCTCTGAAAGATTGATCATACCGGTTGAAGGTACGATGCTGACGTGATAGTCGTTCTCTTCACGGGAGTAGAACAGGTTGCGCAGTTCACTATAGTTACCTTCCGCACGGATGGAATCGCCGGCGATCATCGTAATCATTTCCGTGTTTTGCCCATAAGTCTCACTGCTATAGTCTCCGCCGCTAAACATACCATACGTGTCGTCCCACGTCGTCGAACCTGGATACCACGAATAGAAACTCATGCCAATGGGGTAGGAGGAGTTGTCACCGTTACGCTGCGAGATGTATTTGTAGTAACGCAGGGCTGCTTCACGGTAGGTGGCTTGGCTGCCTGTGAGGCTGGCGAGCCAGAGGTTCAGATCACCCAAGACAATGTTCACAGGGAAGAAGAGCAGTCTTGAGGCACCGTCTCTGAGGTCTCTGATGTTACCATAGTTAGGATATTCGTCAGCCCAACGGTCAGTCAGAGGCATGAGATCGTTGATGAAATACTGGCACACGGCCTGTAGGTCATACTTGGGGTAGTCCTTCTCTGCATCCAGTTTGCTGAGAATGGGTTCCGTTACGAAGGGAACTGAACCGTAGTTAAGCACCAACTGGAGGTAGGTCCAGGCGCGGATGGCCTTGACGGCGGTATATTCTCTCATGAAAATATACTCGTTACGGTTGTTCTTCAAGGCCGTATCTACGTTTGCAATAAAGTAGTTGCAATTGTTGATGATGGCATAGTAATCACTCGGCTGGTTGTAGCGGTTGTCGTCGCCGATATTGAACTGGGCCATATCGCGCAAGTCGCTGTTGGCTGTTGAAGTGATATCAACGAGATCGCCGCGAACCTCACCGAGAAGAACGGTGCGGTCGGCAATGGCCTGCAATTTATTGAGAATACCTACGACACTGTAAATCGTGTCTGTAGCATTGTTCAGGTGGTCATTGTCTGTAAAGATAACGTGCTCTGACTCCTGATCGAAGAAATCGGAGCAGGAAACCACACCGCAGATTACGCAGGTTGCGAAAATGAATTTATATATCTTAGTAATCATAATTCTTAATTCTTAATTCTTCATTATTAATTACAACTTAATCTTAACGCCTGCCACGATGGAACGGCTCTGGCTTAACTGTCCTACGTCAATGCCCTGACCAATCACATTAGAGGTCATGGTGAACTCAGGATCGCTACCCAGATACTTTGTCAGCGTGAACACATTATTGGCCTGAATCCAGAACTGGAGTCCTTGCAGGTACTCGTTGTTCATCGGCAGGTCATAACTCAGTGTTACGCTCTTCAGACGCAGATAACTGCCGTCCTCAATCCAGCGGTCACTGAAGCGGGAGTTACCCATCGGATCCTGGAAGGTAATCTTTGGGATGTCCGTTACCTGACCTTCCACCTGCCAACGACGAATCATGGCTGTAGTCTGGTTCATGAAGCGGCTACCGCCTTCCAACTGTGAGCGCTGATAGTTATAGACATCATTGCCCAACGAGTAGTTGAAACGCAGATCCAGTTTCAAGTGTTTATACGAGAAACTTGTGAAGATGTTACCATAGATGTCGGGGTTAGGATCGCCAATAAACGTACGGTCTGCCTCTGTAATCTGATGGTCACCGTTGAGGTCGGCAAAGTGGATATCACCGGCCTTGAAATAGTTGCGGTCGATACCGTTCTCACCGAGGATATACAGACCTGCTGCTTCTGCTTCTGCCGTTGTAGAGAAAACGCCGAGTGTCTGGTAGCCGTAGAACAGGTTAGCAGCCTGACCTATCTGGGTGCGGATGGTGCCACCATAGATTTCGTTGTCGATGAAGGTCTGGCCTTCTGGCAACTGGGTGATCTCGTTCTTATAGTGTCCAACGCTGGCACCCAGTTCCCACTGGAAATCCTTGAGGGCAAGTACCTTGACGGCTGCACTGACGTCAAAGCCCTGATTCTTCAACTTACCATCATTGGTCCAGTTCTCGCTCAGACCACTGAGGAATCCCAGTGACTGGCGGGTGAGCAGGTTGTCAGTATTGGAGCGGAAGTAGTTCGCACGAAGGTTCAGGCGATTGTTGAAGAGGCTTGTCTCCAGACCGACATTGAAGCGGCGTGTGGTCTCCCATTGGATCTTCGTGTTGCCGATACCGTCAAAGGTCAGACCTGCAATCGTGTTGAGGAACTGTGAGGCACTGAAATAACTACGGGCGGCATAGTAATCGATGTCATCGTTACCGCTGACATCGAAGCCGGCTGTCAGGCGCAGATAGTTGATGGCTTTGACCTTTGCCATCCAGGGCTCGTTACTGATGAGCCATGAAGCCTGAACACCAGGGAATACACCCCAGGCTGCATCAAACATGCGGAGATTGCCACCGTCACGTCCGAAACGTGAAGAGCCTTCCACTGTCAGGTTGGCCTGCAGGAAGTAGCGACCTAAGAAGTTATATTCTGCCTGTGCGTACCAAGCCAGCGAGTTCCAGTTGTCACTGGTACCGAAGTCGTTGGTGTTGGCAAGGCTTGATTTCATGAACGGCTGCTTGTCATTACCAGTGTTGTAACCGAGCATAGAACTCATGGAATAACTCTCCCAGTTGATGCGTGCGCCACCGAAGATATGGATGAGATGCGCATTGTAGCGGTTCTGCCAGTCAAGTCGGGTGTCACTCATGATAGACATCTGTTTTGACGCCAGAGAGCGTACCTCATTCTGCATATAGTCACCGATACTGCCTACATAGTAATTTGGTGTTCCGTTAACAGGAATATAGTAGGTCTCGTTCGTGTTCACCAGATTATAACTGAAATGCTCAGACAGGGTGAGGTTACGCGAAAGACGGAACTTTGGTGTCACAGTCAAGTTGAGCATGGAGTTCTCCAGACGGTTCTTATTCTCACCCTCGGCATACTCGTTGATGGCTACAGGGTTACCCAACCTCCAGTTGTAGTTGTTGTAGTTGGCCAGTGCCTCTGTGAGATAGGACTCCTGATCGATATCATAGTGGGAGGTAGAGAGACGTCCCATACCGTAACTATAAGGACTCATGAACGGGCTCTTGATATAGGCCAGGAAACCTGGTGCTGTCGGTGTGCCTTCGTCATAACTGACGGGTGCGCCGTCATTACGGATGTTACGTGTGAGATTGCCGAATGAAGCATCGAAACGGATACTGAAGCGCTCACTGAGTGAGATATCTGTGTTGAAACGGATGTTCAGACGCCCCATGCCATTGTACTTTAGGGTGCTCTGCTGATTGACATAGCCTACCGAGAGGTTGTAGTTGGCTACAGCATCACCACCTTCGACATTGATACCATAGTTCTGCGTCATGGCAGTATGATAGACATAGTCCTTCCAGTCTGTATTCTGATGATATTGTGTGTAATAATAGTAGTCAGGATCCTCATTCAGGAACTTGAAGGTACGGTTGCGGGTGTTGGTGGTCTTCAACATCTCTGAAGCATAACTGCGGTACTGTCCTGCATCCATCACCGATAGGAACTTCGGTTGGAGTGTCACACCGGCAGACACATTGGCTGTGATACGGGTGGCCATCGACTTACTACGGTGTGTCTGGATGATAATCACACCGTTGGCACCTTTGGCTCCATACAAGGCCGTTCCGTTACGCATCACGGTCACCTTCTCGATGTCGGAGGGGTTGATGGTTGACAGGATCTCGTTGAAGAAGCCCTCGTGCAACATCGTACGACCATATTGCTGATCAATAATCACATCGTCAACCACTACCAGTGGCTGGGCATTGACGTTCAGTGAGTTGAGACCTTGAATGAACATCACATTGCTGATACCAGGTGTACCGTTGCGGGTGATGCTATAGACCTGGGCACCCAGATGATTCTGTACCTCGTCCTTGATGTTCACCGAGTTGGTATAGGCAAAGTCTTTAGTACTATAGTCATTACGCACATTGAAGTCTTTGTCATACTCTGCCGAGAAGGTCTGGGGATAGAGCATTACCTCGTGCTGTTCTTCTTGACTCTGGAGTCCCAAACGTACGGGATTGAAGTCAGGCATATTGATATAGACTGACGTGGTAAACGTGGGAACGTCCAGTTTGTAGAAGCCGTTTTCCTCGGTGAGCGTACTGTAGCCTTCCACATCATCGGCACTGACAATCGTACCTGCAATAGGCTGGCCCGTGGTGGCGTTCAGGATGCGTCCGCGGATGGTTCTCGTGGGATACTGCTTATGCTTCGGTGTCAACTTGCGGGCAATGGTCTCGATGAGTTCTTCACCTTCGGTATCATCGTCCTGGGCCACAACACTTAAAGGAAAGGCCATCAGCAGTGAAATTCCAAATATAATATATTTCTTCATATTCTATTATCTGTAAACTGTAAACAATAAACCGTAAACTAATACTTCAGCCATTGGAAGGTGTCACCGTCGCCATGGGGCGAAATCTCGAATCGCTCCTCATTGACATTGGAAATACCGTGAGGCACAAGCATGATACAGTCGATTCGCATAGTACGCGTGTATTTCTTTGAGCGTATCTCAGGAGCAGTGGCTTTTGTCTCGACGTCAAGTGTCCACATCGGTGAACTCTCGCTCAAGCCGTAAGTGGCTATCGGGAACTTAAAGTCTTCTGCCAGGAGAATATAATCCACTACGTCAGGATTTGTAGCGACACTCGACTGAAGAACCGTCGTCTCCTCCGGTGTGTCATACTCTGAAGCATTATGACGGTTGATGGCACAAGATAACTTTGCCGGGATACGCTCTTCTTGTGTCGCGTTGCTATCGTTGGCCAGGGCCGGGGCCGTCACCAGATAGATATCATACCCGATGTTGGAGAGCACGTTACGGAGATAGAATCTGACGGTGTGGTTCTGCGACGACTTCAGTTCCTTGAACTCCGCGAATTCGTTGTCCCATACCTTACCGTAGAATCGGTTGTTGTTTAGTACAGCACGCGGCTCCAGTCTCAGGTCTGGCAAATCTTCATTGTTATTCGTATATTTGCTGACGATCTCGAAAGAACTCTCATTCTCTGCCTCAATAATGATCCACTGGTGGAAGGTGTTCAGTTTGTTGATTTTCCAATCATCAGATTTCATCACCTGTCCGTTGGAGCATTCAATGTTGTCTGTTCCAGAGAAGATACCTGTTGCAGAGTAGGGCTTTTGAGTGTTGACATCAGACTTGCCACCGTACTGGTAATAATGCAGGTTATTGCTGCCCCAGTAATACTGGCGATAGACATAAGTCTCACAAGCACTGGTTGACAAGGCTGAATCCGTCAGATGGGCGTCCGTGTTCAGCGTACGGCTGAAGGTCGTACCATCGACAATGGCCAGACGAGGCATGGTATAGACCAATGAATCGCGGAACGGCGCATTCTCTGCATAGTTGAAGTAGGGTTCGTATTCTTCAACCAGTTTCTTCCACTCCTTATTGGTGGGAGCGACCATCCAGTAGGTACTGTCCTCATTGTTTGTATAAGCCCAGAGCATGTCCCAGAGGTCGTTCTGCTGGACGAAGACGGAATCAAGATAAACGGTCTTACCATTCTCAATACCACCAGCAACACTTCGGCCTGGTATGAATTCCTTGCGGTAGAAACGGGGATTATAGAAGAAACTTGCGATACTGTCAAGATCTGCGTCTTTACGTAGGTATTCGAATACCGTTGGGAAATATGGGGCTTTTCCCTGAATGGTAAACAAGATACCGTTGTTATAATGACCGTTCGTAGTCAGAATAGGATTATTGCCAAAAGAACTGGTAGAAAGCATGGTTCTCTTGCCGTTCATCAGAGTCAGGGAGTCATTGCTCGATGCAGAGACAGAATAGTTATACAATGCAAGATGATTCTGAATAAACTCCTTAATGGCTGTGTTGTCATCGTCATTCACCTTGCCTTTCTCTGCGTTATAGATAGCAATCCATTCTTCAGCCTCCTCGGCAGAGAAGTTCTCATTGGTGGGCGCGAAGACCGTAAATACCTGGCTACTGTTCAGAGCCTTGTCGTAGCCACAAGCCTGAATCACCTTGGCGAAGTTACTCAGGTTGCCGTTCTGTGTGATGGCCTGCCAGAGTGAAGCGTCGTTCATGCCTTCGCCTTTGTTGTCGAAGTGATCATTCCATGTATCGGAGCAGGCCGCAAAGGTGAGGACTGCCAATGCTAATCCTAACACCTTATTATATATATTAGAGGTAATCATAATTCTAAACTCTTAATTCTTAATTCTTACTTTTAGAGGTCATCCTCCATCTCACCTTCACCATCAGAGCCATAGACACTCTTTGGTACCAGTTCCAGGAAGTCAAGCGCGAACTCGTTTTCACGACCTCCCTTGCCGTCGGAAGCCACCCTGATTCTAATATAGTGGTCCTTGTTAGAATCAAGGAATGACTGGCTGATGATTTTGCGCTGACCGATTGCTGCTAAGACATTATAACCCCGGCTGCCACTGCCTGCGCTGTTATAATAGAATGAGCGTGGATGGGGATAGACACCAAGGTTCTTCAACGACTTGTAATACTCGGCTTTCTCCTCAGCACTCATGGCATCGTAATCATCAATACTACTACTGATAAAGTCATCGCCTATATAGTAGGGCGAGTCCAAGTCTCTGGTCATGTCAAGGGGAATACCTTGAGGTACACCGTCAAGGTAAATCTGGGCGACACCACGGGTAGTCTGTGAGGTGAAGCCCAGGCGCACCTGCCATTCGCCGTCGAACGGTATGGGCGGAAGGCGGAAGGTAAAGTCAAAGTTTCCATAGAGGTCAAACTCATCCCACATGTAGATGTTATACATCGAGACGGGTCTTCTCCATAGGAATTTGCAGTTGGTGAACGACACACCGTCGAGATAACCGTCAGGGAAACACCAGTTACGACCATATTTCTCTTCAACAGCATCGGCTTGAGTAGGATCTCCTAAGATGCGCAGACCATTCGTAATGAACTCGGGGAAGACGGTGTTGAAGTCCATACGGATACGCTGATTCTGAATCTTATCCTGGACATCCTTTGTGAAGGCTACGATGTCATCGACATAGAAGTAGTGGCCGTTGATGCCGTCGTGCTTATATTCATCATCATTAGGATCAATACGCTGCCCAAGGAAATTAAACTTGTCATCGTTCCGCCGGTTGATATAGCGATCACCTCTTTTGCAGCCGCCTAAGTATTTACTCATAGTCACCTTATCCACTTTAATCATCCTGTGGGGCAGGAGGGTGTAATGCCAGTCACAGGGGTTTACAAGGGTCTCAAGAATACCAATGGCACCATCAAAACCTGTCAATCCCTGAACATTGGCAACCTCTTGTGGAGTAAGGTCATCGGCACCGGCAGCAATCATATTCAGAATGTGGTACTGGATGAAGCGGTGCAACGGATTTACACTGTCCGTGAGATTCTCAAAACTATGGCCAGGGGCATTCACATCCTGTGGATAAACCTCGTCATAGATTTTGCAAGCTAAATCATAGAGGGCATGCAAATCTCCCTTCTGAATGCCGTATTTGCTTTCCAACACATCGTCAGGCTCAATGAAGAATGTGTAGCCGTATTTCTTGGTGTCAGGAGCCTCATACTTCTTCTGCTTCTGTTCATAATCGCCTGAGGCTGTGTAATACGGCTCGTAATCCTTTGGATTATAGTTCTCGTCCTCAACCAGCAGCACATCATTGATGATGCCTGTAGCCATGAGGGCACTATAGAAGGTGCTGATCTTAGGATTCTCACGCATCAGGTCAGTAATATAACTGTTAGATTTCTCAATCACCATGTCGATGGGCTGCACGATACCGTTTTCCACAGAGTCGTCCTTCAGGTCGAAAATGATTTTG
>JAGCPK010000042.1 GCA_017965725.1 Prevotella sp. | reverse complement strand
TCTGCCGTCATCGCCTCTGATGTGGCGGTGATGACCTATTGTAATAAGGTGGGACAGGAAGTGCATCTGAGTACTCAATTGAATATCTCCAACATTGAGGCCCTGCGGTTCTATGCCCAGTTTGCCGACGTGGTGGTGCTGGCACGAGAACTGAACATGGATCAGGTGGCTGAGATTTACCGTCAGGTGGAAGCAGAGCATATTTGTGGCCCTTCGGGTGAGCAGATCCGTATCGAGATGTTCTGTCATGGAGCCCTCTGCATGGCTATCAGTGGCAAATGTTATATGAGTCTCCATGCTTCCAACCGAAGTGCCAACCGTGGCGAGTGCATCCAGATTTGTCGTCGCAGTTATACGGCTACGGATAATGAGACGGGCTATCAATTAGATATTGACAACAAGTATATTATGTCGCCTAAGGATCTGAAGACCGTCCGTTTCATCGACAAGATGATGAATGCGGGTGTGCGTGTCTTTAAAATAGAAGGTCGTGCCCGAGGACCAGAGTATGTCTATACCGTGGTGAAATGCTATAAGGAGGCCATTCAGGCGGTACTCGACGGAACGTTTACGGAGGAAAAGAAGGACAAGTGGGATGCCCGTCTCGCTACCGTCTTCAACCGTGGCTTCTGGGACGGCTACTATCAGGGACAGTTGATGGGTGAATGGAACAAAAATTACGGTTCCAACGCCACTGAGCGCAAGGTTTATATTGGCAAGGGTGTGAAATACTTCTCGAAATTAGGTGTGGCTGAGTTCACCGTGGAGGCCACCACCTTCAAGGTGGGTGATAAGATGCTGATCACAGGCCCTACCACGGGCGTGATATATGTTACAGCCGACGAGATTCACGACGACTTTGGCCCTGTAGAGGTGGCGCAACAGGGAACGAAGGTGAGTATCGCCGTCCCCTCCAAGGTTCGCCCCAGCGACAAACTCTTCAAACTGGAGCAAAGCGAGATATTAGGGTAATCATTGGTTGTAGCCAATGGGATAGAATTACTGATTATGGCATACACAGGACGTTTCGGACAGTCAGACAATTTTAGGCGTGAGGAACTGATACGGGTGATAGAGCATTCCGTGGAGAACCTAACCTTGCAGGAACTCGAAGCCTTGTACTACGATATGTCTACGAAGAACTACATAAACGAATGACAGAGAAAGTTACCGATTGCCACAGATGATGCCGTCATTATGTAATACAGGTTCCTGTCTCAGTTTCTGAAATGCCAATCTTTCATCGCCTGAAGCAAGGTAGATGATACCACAATAAATAAAGCCATGCTTCTCGATGTTGTGCTGCATGATACGGTTGTCCTTATGGGTATCGATGCGGATGTTTGAATCGTGGGAGAAACAGAAGTCCATGATGGTGCTGAAAATACCATGAGCCTCAGGATAACTGGCGATACGATGGATGACATGATAAGGTCGTGTGTCGTCTAACCACTCACCATCATATATTTTTGAATAGGTGGGCTCAGGAGAGGACAGGAAAGCGAAATACCCGACAATGCGGTCTGCATCTTCAATGACAAAGCCACCATGCTTTTCCATGTCGTTGATGATGACGGCTTCTGATGGGTAGCCATCTTCCCATTGGTGCATATTGCCAGAAGACCGCATGATTTTCTTGCCAGCCTCCATCACCTGTAGAATTTCAGTTATGTCAGTAGGCTTTGCTTCTCTGATTATCCTACTCTCACTTTTTTGTGCCATACCCTTCGTTTATTACTCATTATTAAATATGAACTCCGTCCACTCGAAATCGGCATGGCTAATGACGCTTGAAAGCGTATGGGCGAAGATACCGATGTGGACGCCACAGAAGCCGCCGATGGTCTCAGTGCTCAGGTAGCGGTAGTCCATACGGGCAAGATGAGTGAACTGCTTGCCATCTGTAGAGTAGTACAGATGATAGAACTGCGGATCGGCAGTGATACGCAGATAGACGATATCCTCATTTAGTGTAATCTCTTTTTCGATATGCTCCATCTCACCGATACGGATCTTGGCTTGCAAGTATCGCTTATCATCACGCGCAGCCACCTGTACGTCGTAATGATTATGGTGGGCTGCATAGGCTGTGATGCCTGCCACACCGCCATCCTTCAGTCCTGAAACATCCACCTTAGTTGTTGCCGTGAAATTCGCTTCTGACTGGCGATGGCCGATAAAGGTTGGATTTCCTTTTTCATCGAGTGTGATGGTAGAGGTCTTCAGCCTAAGCCATCCCTTGCGGGCTTGCAAAGAATAGTTATCCTTTTGTGGCATATTCAGATGGCTCCAGTAGAGTGATAGTTTTTCGCCATCAAACTCATCTCGTGATGGTTCCAAGGGCATGGGCACCTGTGGTAGCGTCTGGCATTGCATATCTAGTTGTAGGGTACCATCGTTATTAACTACAGGCCATTCACCTATTTCCCAGGTTACGGGAGCCAGGAAAGTCTCGCGGCCCATCACATGCTGCAAGTAGCCGTGGGTGCGATAGCCCAGGCAGATCATCCACCAAGAACCATCTGTAGCCTGCACCAAGTCGGCGTGGCCGAGTCCCTGTATCGAACTATTCTGCATCTTCATGCTGAAATGCGAAAGGATAGGGTTGGCAGGATTCGGCTCGTAGGGACCGAACAGACTCTTGCTGCGCAGGATATTCACATGATGACCATGCTCCGTGCCGCCCTCTGCCAATAACAGATAATAATAGCCGTCTTTCTTATAAATATGCGGTCCTTCTGGATATCTACCTCCAAGACCTACGCCCAGATGATGGATTTCATCCAGTTGCTTACCAGTCTTCACATCAATCTCGCAGATCTTGATATCGCCCTCTTTCCATAGGAAGTAACACTTGCCATTGTCGAAGAATAGGGTAGGGTCGCAACTGCCTACACAGAAATCGATATAGATGGGGTCTGACCATTCGCCATTCGGATCGTCGGTATAGACGTAGAAATGTTTGCGCGAAGGGAACACCGTCGTCACCATATAGAAACGTCCCTCGTGATAGCGGATGGTGGGGGCATAGATACCCGTCTGCTCGTCCATCCCCTCGATTCTGACCTGTGACTCGCGGGTAAGGCAGGCGCCAACCTGCTCCCAGTGAATCAAGTCCTTACTGTGGAATACAGGAACGCTAGGGAAATACTGAAAGGTGCTGTTCACCAGATAGAAGTCATCACCTGCACGACATACCGAGGGGTCAGCATGAAAGCCGGGAAGTACAGGATTCTTAAACCCCTGCGCCCACCCTGTCAACGTCAGCAAAAACAAAGCCGTAATTAATAAGAGTTTTCTCATTTTTTTCGTTATTTTATTATTGCAGGGCAAATATACGAAAATTCCTCCATACCACCAGCAATACGGAGGATTCTTTTGTGATAAATTAGAAAAATGCGCGAACTTTCATGAAAAAGTAGTAACTTTGACCTTATTTAAGGTCGAAGATAGGCTGCATCTCGGAAAAACTCATATAAAATTTGGTTTTTCGCTCAATTTACACTATCTTTGCACCGTGATTCTGAAAAGAGTTAATGTGAAAGTTGAGGCATAGCCTCGACTTTCGCCCGTAAAGGTTCGCTTAGCCGCGATTAATTGGGAACTGGGGTGTGAATCCCCGACTGTCCCGCAGCAGTGAACTCCATTATGGCTCCTAAGCATAAACGCCATTGAACTTCGTTCGATGACGTTCACGCTCTGCAAAGCCCGAATCATTTATTCGGCTTTGCTCTCGCTAAAACACGCCATTGAGTATTTGCTCGAGAAGGCGCTTGGGAGTGGAGGA
>JAGCPK010000041.1 GCA_017965725.1 Prevotella sp. | reverse complement strand
TTTCACATTGAGTGTCTTGACGTATGGATTGCCGAGCGTGAATGGTGCCCAGCTCTCTGAGCCTGGCTGATTAGGATTGCCGTATTTGACGAAGTTCGTCCAGCAGTCCATCATTTCGTCGGCCAGTCTGTAGTCGGCCTCCGTCATGGGTCGCCAGCTGCGATCCAAGGTATGGAACATATACCACAGTTCTGCAGAATGGAAGGCTCCGTCGTGAGTGCCAGGCAACTTGCGGGCAAAGAGATACTGATAGGCTGGGCGATGGTCGAGCGAGTCGCGCAAGAAACAGAACTCGTCGATCTGCTTTCCCATCGGACGGATATCGTCGAGTGTGCAGCCTATCATGTAATTGGCATCGGCCAAGTGCTGATTGCGGGCTGCATCGTCGAAGCTCTCAGTCAGCAGGATACCGTCGATATGAGGACGGAAAAGGTTCATGCCCTCGGCCTTGAATATCTCAAGCAGTCGCTCGGCAGGCACTGCGCGCATCTCCTTCAGGCTGTTATAGCCGAACTTGTCCATAAAAGTCTTTCCCGTCGCCTCGGCCTGCTTCTGGCCATTCTCGGAATTGCCAAACGAGCCGATGCCGCCGCCGCTCTGGATGATGGCATTCCTGATCAGACCCTTCGAGAGGGGAGAGCTGACGAGGTTCTTGATACTGGCAGCACCTGCACTCTGTCCGAGGACGGTGATGTTATCAGGATCGCCACCGAACTGCGCGATATTGTCGTGTACCCATTTCAGGGCAGCCACCTGGTCGTATGTGCCGTAGTTGCCCGATGTACCGTCGAGATTCTCTGCCGACAGTTCGGGGTGGGCGAGGAAACCGAAGATGCCCAGACGATAGTTGATGGTTACGAGGATCACACCACGACGGGCCCATGCATCGCCGTCCATCGTTATCTCATGGCCATAGCCATTGAAATAGGCACCGCCATGCACCCAGAATGCCACAGGAAGTTTCTTGTCGCGTTGGCCGACGGCACCAGCAGGTGTCCAGATGTTCAGATACAGGCAGTCCTCGCTCTGCACAGTATTCTCTTTCCAATAGAACTCATTGCCGTAGAATGTGCCAATGGCATTGCCTGGTTGCCAACAGATATTACTGAACGTGTCGGCCTTTCTCACGCCATTCCACTTCACGACGGGTTGCGGACGCTTCCAACGAAGATCACCCACGGGAGGTGCTGCGTATGGGATACCTCTAAACACGGTAACATCATATGATGCGGAGGCAACGCCCTGCACCAGTCCACCTTCAACCTTAACAACGGGATTCTGTCCCCATGTGAGAACCGTCATCAGACTCAACGCATATAATGCGAATAACTTTTTTCTCATAAATACTTTTTTATTTGCAAAGATAGTGATAATTTCGGAATTATCGGGATTTCTCCACGAATCCTTTTCTGCGCCACTTCCCTGAACGCCAGCGTAGGAGAAGAATGACACCTCGGATGTTCTCGTCGATGGCAAAGCCTACCCACATACCCACGAGACCATAGCCGAGGGGGATGCCGATGACGTAACTCAGACCAACAGCGATGCTCCACTGGAAGATAACACCCACGATGAAGGGATAGACCGTGTCGCCAGTGGCCCGAAGTGTGCTGCCAGCAAAGATGTTCGACGTGCGGCCTATCTCTAGGAATACATCAACGACAAGCACCCAGACACCCATACGGATAATCTCCTCATTGTCTGTAAAGGCATGGAGAATGCTGGGGACTGCTATGGCAAGCAGGACGGAACCGGAGAGCGTGATAATCATCGCCAAACGGAAGAAGTAGTTGCCCAGTACGTAGGCTGCCTGATGACGCCACTGACCAACGAGGTGGCCCACGAGTATGTCGCCTCCCTGTGTGATGCTGACACAGAACAGATAGACAAACATGATAATGTTGTAGCAGTAGGTACGTGCCGCCAGGGCCTCGTTGCTGATCTGATTGATGAAATAGGTGATGACCACCTGAGAGAGGCTGTAACTGATGTTCTCGCTCATGGCCGGTATGCCAATCTTCAGCAGGTTCCGCAGTTCCTGCCAGGGTATGGGAAGGAAATAGTTAAGCGGGAATCTGCGGATATGAACGCGGAAGTGGATGATGGCGAGCAGCAACATGGAAACGGCGCGGCTGGCTGCAGTGGCGATGGCAGCACCTTCGACACCCAGTTGTGGACATCCCCAATGGCCGAAAATAAGGGCGTAATTACCCAAGATGTTCAGCACGTTGACGATGCCCGTAACAGCCATCGGCCACACCACTTTGTCAGCACTTCTCAATGAGGCGGAAAACGTCAGCGACAAGGCCTGAAAGAACGACAGCGAACCCGTCAGCCGCAGATAGACTACACCGTCGTCCATCAGTTCAGGACGCAGCCCCATCAGTTGCAACAGGTCTTCAGCAAAAAAGAAGAGCAGTGCACTGACCGTCAGTCCAAGCAGCAGGTTTACTACCAGTGCCATACCCACTACCTGTACCAACCGCTTGTGCAATCCCGCCCCGATGTACTGAGCACAGAGAATGGCTGCTCCCATCGAGAAAAACTGATAGACGAGAAACACAAGTGATACCAGTTGGTTGTCCAGTCCTACCGCCGCCACGCTGTTGTCGCTGTAGCGGCTCAGCATGACGGTGTCAACTGCACCAAGCAGCATCACCAGTGCTATCTCGATAAACACCGGGATGGTGATGATTTTCAGTTGATGTTTGAGGCGAGTGTCGGACATCGGGGGCTTTCTTCTTCTGTGATAGTTATTGGTTTGCAGCCAAAACTAAGAACATATAGTGCGAGGAACCGCCACCGAGCACGTACTCCGTCTGTTGCCAGAGGAAAGGAAACTCGAGCAATTCAGGAAAGTCGGGACGGATAAGCGCTGTTCCCGACACTACACCGCCTGGAATGTAACTCCAGTCGGCTCGATTCAGGCCGTAAGCAACGGTAGCAGAGCGGGCACCAATGCCAGAGGCGAAAGAAGCCGTATTACTGCCCGGATGGCAACCCAGAATGAAATCGAGCGCATTATAGATTATATCCTTCGGGAATAGTCCGGGATAGGCACTGAGGAGGAAATAATACTCGAATCCAAAACGTTGAATATCCCACCCGGCTCCCCAGATACTAGGGCGATATGGTACGCCATAGGGGGTCTCGGCCGACTGTTTCTCAAGTTGCGACTTATAGTTGACAAGGGCTGCGCAGAAGGCATCAACAAACTGTCGGCTCCGCTTGTCCTTCTTCGATTCAAGTAGTTTGGCAATACGGGCCGTAAACCAGCCGGTACGGGCGATGCTGTTCGTGATGAACTGCTGCTGGCTGAGAATGAATTCAAGATAGTCCTGAGCACCCGTAGCAAGATACAGCTCGACGGCAACCTGCAGTTTGGTACCCACCAAGAAACCACCACCCTCTGTATTTCGATAAATCTCCTGAGCAATGTCGAGACACTCCTGACTCAGCGCATCGTTGTATCCGCGTAGCACGCGGGCGGCTCCGGCTAACTGAGCAGCTGTCGAGAGGGCGCGCATGGGATTATCCTCCGTGAAAATCCAGCGGTCATCACTATTGCCAGCCACACCGTCGGTCATCGCAGCAGCATCGCCAAGCATAGCATACTGGCGAAGTGAGTTACAGATGATGCCACGATAGAGACGGCCCAGTGCCTGATATGCTCTTACCACGGTAAGGGCACCGTTCTCCACCTGCTGCAGGATATCGTTCTTGCCGTCGGGCTCGTGAATCTCTACACGGTGACGCTGTTGGTCGATAGCCGTAACGTCGATGTCGGGATGGAACTGCTCATAGGCCAACGCCAGGATATAGGCTTCACCTGCCTGTGATTCCACTCGTAGATCGAAGTCTCCCGCATCGTGCCAGCCACCAACATTCACACCTGGAACCTGTGCGCCCTCGGCATATTTTGAGAGTCCTGGCTGCTGCACGTAACCATCGATATGGTTGCCCACTTTAGCCATCAAGGCATCGTCCATATGGCAAGCATCGTGCCAGATACGATATTTCTCGCTGACCCGCATATGGCACATCTGCACGGGCAGGAAGTACTCGACGACGGGTTGCCATACACCGCGGTTATATATATTATCTGCTATGCGAAAGACACTCGACTGCGAGTTGCCATACCTGAGTTGATAGAGGCCAGCCTTGGTCATATCACTCAGGTCAGCCGTCAGATAACGATAGCGCAGGAAGTTACCCCACACTTTGGGCTCGATAGTACGTACGACGGTCTCGCCATCAGCATCGATTCGAACCACTTGTAGCGGCTCGACAGTGTTGTCGCGCTTATCGGTTTCTATCACGATGTGCTTCTGCTGTTGGGGCAGGTAGCCAATCTGAGAGGTTTGTATGACAGGCAGGTAGCGCCATTGGCTATCCACCTCAGGCGTAATCATCCAGCGCACAGCACCCTTCGTGGCTCCCTTGGCAATCTCGCTGCGCAGCACGAACCAGCCGTTGTTGTGGTTCATGCGTCCGTCGTAAAGTTTTAGCAGGCCTGTCAGCGACTCTACAGTCACTTTCTGATTCCTATCGTCGGGACGTGAGGTAAACTTAGTGCCCACGGCATATGGCTCAGCAATGATGTCGTCGGCACGGAGGGGACTATAGCCCTTACCGTCCAACTGCGCCAGGTTGGCTTTTAATCCCTTGCCCGCAAAGAAGTCGCCGTCATGACCACGATTTGTTGCCACCTGCAGCAATGGTGCATTGGGTTGCTGTGGATAGATGCCGCTCTGCTGGTCCATCACCCATGGCTTACCAAACAGATAGCCAGGGTAGAACTCAAAGTTGAATCCGACCTTGCCTAATAGGAAGTCGGGCACGGGTGTATCCAGGTCTACGGTGACGAGGATGCCCTTGCCCTGTGGCTCCACGGTAACAGTGTAGTTGACGTGCCAGTCGGGATAGACCATCGGATTGAAACCCGTCAGATGGCGCGACGAGTCTGGATAGCACAGTGTGGTTATGATGCGGTTGCCTTCAGTCTTCCGGCTTAGTTGCTTGGGTACGGGTTGCCATTGTCCTGGCGTCGCCTCTAGACGGATGTCACCGTTGGTTGCTATACGCAGTCCGTTCATAATGACACACACACCGCCCTGATGCCCCTCAGGATAGAAGTCGCTGAACGCCATCACATCCGTTCCGCCAGCATTAAAATAACCGTCGGCATTAAGTCGGAATGTCTGTGCCTGGGCTGTAATTGCTATCGACATCGCGATTACAGCAAAAAAAGTCTTGTTTTTTTTCATATAATAGCAAACTCTAATTGTTTTTGTGTCTGGTCAATCATACACGTAATATCTAAATACATTTAATTTATATGCAAAGATAATGAAAAACAACAGAAATTGAGTAATTTTGTAGCCAATATTAACAAATTTATTCATGATTATGGCACAAAACAGTGAAAAGAAGGTTCTATTGATAAATGGAAGTCCTCGTGACAATGGCAATACATTCACGGCGTTGAGTGAGGTTGCCAAGACGCTGAACAGCGAGGGAATTGGTACAGAGATTATCGGCATCGGCAAGCAGGCCGTGCAGGGTTGCATCGCCTGTGGCATGTGTGGAAGGAATGGCGCAAGATGTACTTTCCATGATGATTTGTACTATAAGGTATGGAGAGCCGTCAAAGATGGCATTGACGGACTTGTTGTTGGTTCGCCTGTCTATTATGGTGGCCCGAATGGCTCGCTCTGTGCCTTGCTCGATCGTGTGTTCTATTCACTGAGTACTGAACTGCGCTTCAAACCTGCTGCCAGCGTAGTGGTATGTAGAAGGGGTGGGGCATCAGCAGCGTTCGACCGTCTGAACAAGTATTTCACGATGTCGAATATGCCCCTTGTCAGTTCGCAGTACTGGAACATGGCATACGGCCAGACGCCAGGACAGGCTGCACAGGATGAGGAGGGTATGCAGACAATGCGAACACTTGCCCGCAACATGGCCTGGATGATTCGCAAACTCAATGTTAGCGAGGATGGTCATCCAGAGTTAGAGAATCCTATAAGAACTAATTTTATTTGTAAATCTCAATAAGGTCCTCAAATCTGTCAATGATAAAGGTGGCACCAGCATTTTCAAGTTCTTTTCTCGTACCGTTTCCCCAAGTAACGCCACAAGTCTTCGTTCCTGCATTGGCTCCCATTTGAATATCAACAGCCATATCGCCGACTACGAGTGTTTCGCCTGCATCGTAATGCATATCTGCGAGGGTCTTCAGTACAGGCTCTGGTTTTGGTTTAGCCTCTTTTACATCATCTGCACCTAAAAGATAAGAGATGTAATTGGCAATACCCATATTGCGAGTCAACTCTGTAAGAGAATTGTGTGAACGGGAAGAGGCTATTGTAAGTGTAAAACCTTTCTGATGCAGAATAGACAATGTTTTAACAACGCCAGGGAATGCCTGTGGTTGGATAGTTTTCAGATTCTCATTGAATATCCGTCTGTATGTCTCAGCGCAACGAAAGACTAACTCATCCTGTATGTCTGGAAATAATGTTTTGAAGCATTCTGCCAGCGGTAGTCCGATAGTAGCCGCACATTCCTCCTCACTACGATTAGGTATGTGCAGTTCTGCTATGGTCATCTGCATAGTCGTGACGATA
Source organism: Prevotella sp. (assembly GCA_017965725.1). Classification (GTDB taxonomy): domain Bacteria; phylum Bacteroidota; class Bacteroidia; order Bacteroidales; family Bacteroidaceae; genus Prevotella. The sequence continues at coordinate 29,445 of JAGCPK010000041.1, read as the reverse complement.
TTACGTCTGGTATCGCCCAGCGTACCGTCAAAGTCGAAAATGATCAGTCCCTTGCTCAATACCTCTTCACAATTCATATTGTCCATTTCATCAATTCCTATCTCAAATTGTCAATGTCATTTTGATGTGTGGAATATCATCAAGCATGAAGGTATCAGATGACTGCCTGAATCCTACGCTTTCATAGAATCTTTTGGCATACTCCTGTGCCTCAATATCTATTTGTTTTGCATTGAAGTGCTTTTTTGCTGTTTCAATGGCATGGAGCATCATCTGCTTGCCATAGCCTTTGCCTCGTTCTGTGGTGATGACTCTGCCGATTGAAATTTCCTGCATGTGAGTCCCTGCAGGACAAACATGAGCCAATGCAACTACCTTGTCAGCCACTGTCAGCCACAAATGAATGGAGTTTTGGTCATCTCCGTCCAAATCCTGATAGACGCAGTTCTGTTCTACAACGAATACCTCGCTGCGCACTCTCAAGAGTTCGTATAATTCATCCACCGTCAACTCCTGGAACGATTTTTTATGCAATATTGGCTTCACTTCTATTTTTCCTTGGCTTGTCTCGCGAAATCAAACAGCGACTGGGGCAGATGACAGTAGCCGTCGGGATTTTTGTCGAGATAGTCTTGGTGATATTCTTCAGCTGTATAGAAATTCTCCAAAGGTAGTTTCTCTACGACTAAAGGCTGCTGATAATTCTTTTGTTCCTCTGCAAATACCTTTTCGATGATGGGTAAGTCCTCAGCATTGGTATAATAGATGCCAGTGCGATAGCGAGTTCCCTCGTCGTGTCCCTGTTTGTTGAGACTTGTCGGGTCGATGGCCTTGAAGAACATCTGCAACAGGAATTCAAGGCTAACCACGTCAGGATTGTATTTCACATGTACCGTCTCGGCATATCCTGTTGTATCGGTATAGACCTCCTTATATGTCGGGCAGGGAGTGTGTCCGTTGGCAAATCCTACAGACGTTTCCACCACGCCCTCAATCTGCTTGAAGTAGTGCTCTGTTCCCCAGAAACAGCCTCCTGCAAGGTAGATATCCTTGTCATTCAGTTGTGGCGATTTCTTTACCTCTTCCACAACGCTATTAATCAGTTGTTCGTCTATTATCTGCATTGTATTATTATATTTATATCTTCATCCTCGATTGTTTCGCATAATTTATTTGCAAAGATAGTAATATTTACGAAATAATCGCTATCTTTGCATCGAAATTATGATTGTTTATCAAATTACCCAACAAAAAACTACAGTTATGAGACAAAAAAAGATTATCTCCGTGATTCTAGCTGTCATGCTGCTATCAGTGATTGCAGTGGCTCAGAGTTCAAAAAAGGCTGGAAAAGCCAACACCCTTGAAGTGTCATTCAACTATCAGAAGCAGGCAGGCCCTGGCTCCAACCAATATGCTGTGTGGATAGAGAACGAAAAGGGTGAGTTCGTAAAGACACTTTTCGTCACCTCATACACAACAAAAGGTCGTGCCCGTGGCGGTGAACAACCTAAACGTGGTTACATCGTGCGTCCAGCCTGTGTACCGACATGGGTGAAGATTTCAAAGGCTGAAGAAAAGACAGATGTACAGTTGGATGCCATTACAGGTGCCACGCCTCAAAATGGTGGCACTCAGACCTTCACGTGGGACTTCACTGATGAGAATGGAAAAGCCGTTCCATCAGGAACTTACAAGGTGAAAGTCGAGGCTACACTATTCTTCGACAGTGATATTATCTATACAGGAACATTCACTACTAAGGACAAACCTGGCAACATCACTCTCACTTCAGAACTGACTAAGCCCGATGAGCAGCACAAAGACATGGTAACAGAGGTGAAAGCCGTTCTGAAATAAACATGGAAACAGATCGGACCATGATTAGACTTAATAATAATATTGAGATTCCACAGATTGGCGTTGGCACATGGACGCTACATGGAGATACGGCCCAAAGGAATGTTTGTCTGGCTTTGGAAGTAGGATTCCGTCACGTTGATACGGCGCAAATGTATGAAAACGAGGCTGAGGTCGGACAAGGCCTTCTTGACAGCGGAGTGCCCAGGCAAGAGATTTTCGTCACTACCAAGGTTAATACGAACGTGATGCGTAACGGTCGAGAGACCGTCCGAAAATCTATTGACGAGAGCCTAGCTAAACTGAAGGTTGACTACATCGACCTACTGCTGATTCACTGGCCCGTGAAAGACTGTGTGAAGGATACCTGGCAGGTTATGGAGGACTACGTGCGACAGGGTAGGGTGAAGTCCATTGGCGTGAGCAATTTCAACCGCCACCATCTGGACGATCTGCTCTCGTATGCTGAGATCCGGCCTGTCATCAATCAGATAGAGGTGCATCCTTTTATGACGCAAGAGGAGAACATCGCCTACAATCGCCAGTTGGGCATTCAGGTGGAGGCATGGGGACCATTCGGACAAGGTGACATCGATGTTGTTGGGCATCCGCTGCTCCAGTCGCTGGCTGCGAAATACCAGAAGACCACCTCGCAGATTGTGCTCCGCTGGATAGTGCAGCGAGGGCTGATAACCATCCCTCGTGCCAAGCCAAATCACTTTGCCGAGAATCTGGAAATCATGAAATTCTCGCTCTCCGACGACGACATGCAGGCTGTCAGCAGCCTGAACCAGAATCTGCGCTCGAACGTGCTCAACGATCCGGAATCGTTCCCGTGGTAAACAGGTTGGGGTGACTTATCTGATAAAGTTCATGAACTGGGGACGTTCGTCGCGCTGGGGTGCAGGATTGCCATCGGCATGAATCTTCTGCAATAAGAAGGCCATGTTGGTCGCCAGGGTGCGCATGGTCTGCATGCCTTCAGTATCGAGTTTTACTTCCCCCTTGCCTGCACCGTAGGCGATGTTCCAGTACTGTGAGGTGACCACGGGCATGTTCATCATCTCGAACATCATGTTCATGGTTTGGAGCGTGGCTGTAGCACCACCTCTCCGACAGACGGCCAATGCTGCAGCCGGTTTGTTCTGTACCAGATGGCCTGCGGAGAAAAACAAACGTTGCATCAGAGAAAGTACGCCACCATTCGGCTGTCCGTAATACACGGGCGTACCCACGATGAGTGCATCTGCTGTAGCCATCTTCTCAGTAATCACACTGCATAGGTCATCGTCAAACACACAACCCTTGCCGCCGTTTTGATGGCATCCTCCACAGTTGATACACATGCGGACGGGCTTCCGGCCTATCTGCACGATTTCAGTTTCGATACCATGTTTTTGTAACGTCGTCTCTATTTCTTGCAGACAGCAGAACGTGTTGCCGTCAGATCTCGGACTACCGTTAATCATGAGTACTTTACACTTGGTCTTGCCTTCGTCCGTTACCGTATTCAACATAGCCGATACTGGCGATACGACAGCCGCACCTGCAGCGGCCATCGTGGCTTTCTTAATGAAATCTCTTCTATCCATAGAAACCTTGGTTTTTGTGTCTGATTATAGGCGTAATACCTAAATACATTTAAATATCGATGCAAAAATAGGAAAAAATGCTGTAGATTTGCTAAATTTGCACCAATATTTAGGATTGTTTATGAAGAAGTGATGATTCAACAAATAGAAATAACACTAAAACCAAAGTCTCGTGGTTTCCATCTGGTCACCAGTGAGATTTTAAGTCAGTTGCCCATGTTGCCTAAGACGGGTATTATGAATATTTTCTGTAAGCATACGAGTTGTGGACTTAGTATTAATGAAAATGCGGATCCTGATGTACGAGTAGATATGGAAACCATTTTCAATCGATTGGTTCCTGAGAATCGTCCGGAGTACGAGCATACCCTGGAAGGTGCTGATGACATGCCAGCCCATGCCAAGTCAACGCTGAGTGGCGTAAGCCTGACAATTCCAATTACTAATAGTCGTCTGAACATGGGTATCTGGCAGGGAATCTACTTCTGTGAGTATCGCAATTTTGGTGGGGCTAGAAAACTGGTCGTTACAATCATAGGAGAATAAACCTTCCCAAGTTTAGGGGAGATACCAAGTGGCAGCGGAGTCCCTCATGCTCTGCTTCATTCGATTATATATATTTCTGTCGAATAGTTTTTGGTAGTTTTGCTGCAACGAGGTGATAAGATTCTTTGATCCATTCCTCAACCTGGGAATCATCCAACTGCTCGTAATACACGTCACTCCAATGTTTCTTGTTCCAATGATAAGCTGGTGTTATTGCCGAAAACTGTGTCCGTAGTTCCTCGTTCCTGTCAGGCGATAACTTCAATGCGAGTCTTGGTTCAGAATTCTTCATGTCATGATTGTCACCGCCTACCCATAGGCAAACAAAGATCTTCCCTTCCAGGCGAAAGGTAATGATGTCATCGCCAAATGGTTGGTCTTCTGTCACCCCATAGAGTGACAATGTAAATTCTCTAACTTGTTCAATATTCATACCATTAAATAACCTCTAGATAGAAACTGAAAGGACGGAAACCGTCGTTGCAACTGATCATCGCACTCATGGGATTCTGCATCCACCCGTCGTAGAAGTTGCCTTCGCCTCTGGCCAAGGATTCTACGAACTGCCGCATGGAATACCACGCAGCAGAGCACATTCCTTCAGGACACTTGCCGTCAACGGATATCCATTGCTGTCCTTCTTTGACATCACAAGCATGTTCGATGGGGTTCTCGTATTTAGCCATCAGGTCTGGATAAACGGTCTGGCGTATAGCAGTAATCTTTACCTTGTTCATACTAAGATCTTGCTGGAATTATTCTGCATAGTCAGATAGTTTCTTTGAGGCACCGTCCCGGTACATAAAGTAGTCTTTGCGTAGGGTCATAGGGCCTTCGTAGTTCCTACTGGCTATTGGATGTCTGATGAGACAGTCTCCCGTTAAATCTCCATTTTTGTCCAAGTGAGCATCGAAATGGAACACATAGTTGAGTTTCTGAGCCTCCTCGTCGTAATCCAATTCATAGACAGAAAGGTCTGTGCCGTTGAAGGAAGCGGTGGCTTTGTCGAAACCATAGAGACGATAGATATTACATTCCGTGACCTCCAGCCCTTTGTCGGTCATCTCCAGACGGAGCAGTAACTCAGGACAGTTATCGCCCACCCATCCCCAATAGCCAACGAGTGTTTTGGCTTTTTCGCGCAACTTCAAGCCCCGACGGATAGTATCCCGCAGGTATTTCTTGTCGTCATTGCCATCTTTCGAGGGAGAGAAGTCGTCGATATACCAATCGTCACGCTCAAATCGGAGGGCAATAGTGGTCTCCGTATCGCTGAAGTTATGGATTTTCATATCTACGAGGGCCGTAGAATCTGTGATTTCATAGACCTTTGCCACCTTGTAGTTCCAGTCGTCAGACCAATCCTGTCCACACACCCAGTGGTCGAAGTCGTACAAGATTTCACCAGCCTCGTTACAAAACTGTACAGCCTCGCACATTAGCGCATAATACCGCTGCGAGCAATAGGCACTGTCACGACTGATGAGGTTCGTCGATTTGCCAACCCCTTTATAGATTGTGTCGATGCGTTGGCGGATATAGGCCTCAGAGTGCTTGTCTATACCTGCATCAGCCATAGAATCAACTGTCAGTGAGTCTGTGTTACTGACAGACTTTTCTGTCTTACTGCCACAACTTAGCATAAGAACTGCGGCGAAAAATAAAAAAATCAATTTCATTTGTTGTCTTCTTTAATTATTAGCGACGGTGGACAATCATACATTACTCTGGCATGGTTGGTGCGGATGAGTTGACTTTCAAGGCACTTGCCGGTTTCGCGATCGATGATGTCGCGATACACCTCACCATTGCGATAAACTACGTTATTCTCACGTGAGAAATACTCGTTCTCGGCATGAATGTGAAAAGAGTGGGGCTGATGCTCTACAGCACGTAGTTCACCACACAGATATTCGTCATCCACCCAAAGCCGAATCTGATAAGTGTTGGCGGTGTTATTCCTGAAACGATAATCGATGTAATTATACGATATACTGGTGCCTGTTCCGAAGGGTATCTGACGGCCGAAGTCGGGGAACAGATCCAATCCGTCGTGGTGATGATGTTCCGTAATGGTCAGTTCACTGTGCAATATGAGCCAGTGAATCAGGTTCGACAACTGGCACATGCCTCCACCGATGCCTTGTGAGGGTTTCCCTTTTGCGATGGTCAGTCCCTCTTTGTAACCTTTTCGCTTGGTAGTCCGCCCGATGAGTTTCCATATTGAGAATGTCTCGCCAGGACGAATCAGCAGGCCATCGATGTGTTTTACCGCCAAAGCCAGATTTATCGCTTTGTTCTCCTGCAATTGCATGTTGACATTTCCCAGTCGGCGACGGATGAGCGAGTTATGACGATAGACGAGCACGGGTAAGAGAGTCTCAGTTCGCTCTGAGGCGAAATGAGTTTTATGAAGCGTATCCTGAAGATGACGCTTCAGAATCTCTTTTTCCATTGACAGACGATAGGTAAAAGGCGAGATTTCACAAAACAGTTTCCGATTCATGTCCCTCCATATTTTTGTTACTTTCTTTTTATTTGCAAAGTTACGGTTTTTTTCGCAGATTTCGTCCTTTTTAGCATATTTTAGTTGCAAAGATAGTGATAAATGGCGGAAAAACGCTAACTTTGCATCGATAATTATAATCTAGATGAAGAAGATTTGTTTTCTTGTTTCCTTGGTCGTGTTAGGTCTGAACTCCGTTTATGGTCAGGCTCAACAGACCAACATGTCTGTGACCATATCGTCACCGACACAGTATTTCCTTCCAACAGGTGATAGTTCTATGGACGAGAAGGAAAGACCTCTCATCGAGGTCTATCTGCCCAAATCTGGACAGGCCAATGGCTGTGCCGTTGTACTTTGTCCTGGCGGAGCCATGAGGTGGTTGTCGTGGGAGAGTGATGTGATTAAGATGGCTTCGTTCCTCAACGAACATGGTATAGCAGCCATTGGCCTGCGCTATCATCTGAATAAAGGGGGGGGACAGATGCCTCAGGGAGCACAGATGCCCCCGATGGTCGATGTGACACATCCTGACCGGTTCCCACAGGCTGATGCCAATCCGATGCACAGTGCCTATGGCGATTCCATCATCCGTCTGGCTGCACAGGATGCCAAGGCTGCCATCCGCATGGTGAGAGAGCATGCCGATGAGTGGCATATCAGCAACGACAAGATTGGTTATCTGGGATTCTCGGCTGGCGGTGGTGTGGCTATTGCTGCAACGATGTCGGCTGATGTCATAGAGCGCCCTAACTTTCTCTGCACCAACTTCGGCCCCTCGCTGATGCCCGTCACCGTGCCTCAAGACGCACCTCCTTTATTGATCATGACTCGTGCCGACCATCCCAATGTGGCTGCAGGTCTTGTGGCTCTGTTCATGGAGTGGAAGAAGGCGGGTGCCAATGCCGAGTTGCACATGTATGGCGACGGCCGAGGCCCTTATGAACTGATGCCAGAAACGGGTGAGACTACTACCGAGTTGTGGAGCCACCAGATGCTTCAATGGCTGAAGGCTAAAGGATTTATCAACAAAAACTAATAGAACGTATGGATAAGATTGTATTGATTACAGGTGCCACAAGCGGCATCGGTCTGGCTTGTGCCAGGAAGTTCGCAGCCAATGGCGACAAACTGATTCTGACGGGAAGAAACGAGCGTCGTCTGGCAGAGATTCAGAAGGAGTTGGTTGAAAAGGGTACGTTGGTGTTGACGCTGGCTTTTGACGTGAGAGACCGCAAAATGGCTGAGAAATTTATCAGTGAACTGCCCTCTGAGTGGCAGAAGATTGACGTGCTGGTCAACAATGCTGGTCTGGCACTAGGATTAGAGCCGGAATACGAGGGTAACCTTGATGACTGGGAGACGATGATAGATACCAATATCAAGGGCCTGCTCACGATAACGCGTCTCGTTGTGCCAGGCATGGTGCAGCGTGACAGCGGCCATATTATCAATGTTGGTTCCGTGGCAGGCGATGCTGCCTATGCTGGAGGTAATGTCTATTGCGCCACTAAGGCTGCAGTGAAAGCCCTTTCCGATGGATTGCGCATCGATGTGGCTAATACTGCCGTGCGTGTCACCAACCTGAAGCCTGGTCTTGTAGAGACCAATTTCAGCAATGTCCGTTTTCGTGGTGACAACGAGCGTGCCGCAAACTTATATAAAGGTATCAAACCATTGACAGGCGACGACATCGCTGATGTGGCCGTCTTTGCCGCCAATGCCCCCGCACATGTCCAAATAGCCGAGGTGCTCATCCTTGCCACCCATCAGGCCAGTGGCAGTGTGATTGTCAGGAAATAACTGACAAGTTAGTGACGTAGATGGTATTCATTGCCTTTTTTTACGTTTGAAAAAGTCCTCATAATATTTGGTGGTCTCATTTCAAATGAGTAATTTTGCAGGCGATTTATAGTTAACCCCTCGTCGTACCCTCGATGTAGGGTGGGAGCGGACTAATAAAACGACGGCTCTCGGGTAGGGCTGGCATGGTACGCAAGGGATATGTATAACATTTAAAAACTTTTGCAATTATGGCAGAAATGAATTTTGGTGGCGTGATGGAAACTGTAGTCACCAGCAAGGAGTTCTCTTTGGAGAAAGCACGTGAAGTATTGAAGAATGAAACCATCGCCGTGATCGGTTACGGTGTGCAGGGTCCTGGACAGGCTTGCAACCTGCGCGACAACGGTTTCAATGTCATCGTCGGTCAGCGTCAGGGTAAGACCTATGACAAGGCTGTAGCTGACGGATGGGTTCCCGGAGAGACACTGTTCTCTATCGAGGAGGCCGCTGAAAAGGGCACTATCCTCTGCATGCTACTCTCCGACGCAGGTCAGATTCAGCAGTGGCCCGTCATCAAACAATATCTGAAGCCAGGCAAGACGCTTTACTACTCTCACGGCTTCGCCATCAACTGGAGTGACCGCACGGGTGTGATTCCCCCGAAGGATGTAGATGTAATTATGGTGGCTCCGAAGGGCTCTGGTACGAGTCTTCGCACGATGTTCTGCGAGGGTCGTGGCCTGAACTGCTCATATGCAGTTTATCAGGATGCTACTGGCAAGGCCAAGGAGAAGACACTTGCCTTCGGTATTGGTATTGGTGCCGGTTATATGTTTGAGACTACCTTCCAACGGGAGGCTACCTCTGATCTTACTGGTGAGCGTGGCTCACTGATGGGAGCTATCCAGGGACTGCTGCTGGCACAGTATGAGGTGCTCCGTGAGCACGGACACTCTCCCTCAGAGGCCTTCAACGAGACTGTTGAGGAACTGACCCAGAGCCTTGGCCCGCTCTTCGGTGCGAAGGGTATGGACTGGATGTATGCCAACTGTTCTACTACCGCTCAGCGTGGTGCACTCGACTGGGCTCCTCGTTTCCACGATGCTATCAAGCCCGTCATGGAGTGGCTGTACTACTCTGTTCAGACAGGTAACGAGGCACAGATTACTATTGACGCCAACTCGAAGCCCGACTATCGTGCCGGACTGGAGAAGGAACTCGAGGCAATGCGTAATCAGGAGATGTGGCGTGCTGGTGAGACTGTTCGCAAACTGCGCCCAGAGAACCAGGACATCTAAAAATACTAAGGCTCGCCAACTGGCGAGCCTTAATTATTTTTGTGGGTGCTGATGGATTCGAACCACCGAAGTCGAAAGACAGCAGATTTACAGTCTGCCCCATTTGGCCACTCTGGAAAACACCCTTCCTGCGATTAAGCGGATGCAAAGGTACGACAAAAAAGTGATAAGTGATAAGGGATAAGAAAAGAAATGTTCCTCTTTTAACGAATTTTTTGTTATTTGACTACGTTATATGAGGGAAAATGAGTAATTTTGCAGCAAAATTTGAGAGACATGGGAAAATTAGTCATCAATTCATACGATGAATTTGCAGCACATCTAGGTGAAGAACTCGGTGCTTCAGAGTGGCTGCAAGTTGATCAAGAACGCATCAACTTATTTGCAGACGCTACGCTCGACCATCAGTGGATACACGTGGATGTGGAGCGCGCCAAGCAGGAAAGTCAGTATAAGAGCACCATTGCACATGGTTATCTGACACTCTCGCTGCTACCCTATATGTGGGATCAGATCATCGAGGTGAACAATATCAAGATGCTGGTGAACTATGGGATGGACAAGATGCGCTTCGGACTGCCAGTAATCACGGGAAGCCGCGTACGACTGGTCACCAAGTTGCATAACATCCAGAACCTGCGCGGCATCTGTAAGGCAGAGATAGATTTCAAGATTGAGATAGAGGGACAACGCAAGCCTGCACTCGAGGGCATCGCATCGTTCCTCTACTATTTTATATAATAAGGTATGGGAGGATTCTTTGGAACCATCAGTACAAAATGCTGCGTTAACGACCTGTTCTATGGCACAGACTACAACTCACACCTCGGAACGAGGCGTGCAGGCCTTGTCACCTTTGACAGTGAAAAGGGCTTCAGTCGAAAGATTCATAACTTAGAGCGCGACTACTTCCGCTCGAAGTTTGAGGATGAACTCGATGATTTCTCAGGTAACCTGGGTATCGGCGTCATCAGCGACACAGACCCGCAGCCGATTATCGTCAATTCTCATTTGGGGCGTTATGCCGTGGTGACAGTAGCAAAAATCAACAACCTGCGTGAGATTGCCGATGAATTGTTGGAGCGGCGCATGCATTTCAGTGAACTCTCAGCCAACAATATCAACCAGACGGAACTTGTGGCGTTACTGATTAATATGGGGCGCAGTTTCGTGGAGGGTATCAACCTTGTGTATCGAAAGATTGAGGGCTCCTGCTCGATGCTAATTCTCACGGAGAAGGGTATCATCGTTGCCCGCGACTTCCTCGGACGTACACCTATCGTGATCGGAAAGAAGGAGGGTGCTTATGCCGTTTCGAGCGAGACGACGAGTTTCCCCAATCTTGACTTCCACCGTGTGAGAGACCTCGGCCCAGGGGAAATCGTCTATCTGCAGGCAGACTCGATGGAAGTGTTGCAGGAGCCTTTTAAACACGAGCAGATATGTTCGTTCCTTTGGGTCTATTACGGTTTCCCCGCTTCTGACTACAACGGTATCAATGTGGAGGCTGTGCGTGAGGCAAACGGAAAACTGATGGGCGAGAAAGACGATACTGAGGTGGATAGTGTTTGTGGCGTACCTGACTCGGGTGTCGGTATGGCACTGGGCTATGCCGAGGGTAAGGGCGTGCCTTACAAGCGTGCTGTGCTGAAATATACGCCGACATGGCCCCGTTCGTTCACTCCTGGCAATCAGGAGCGTCGTGCCTTGGTGGCAAAAATGAAATTGATTCCTAACCCGGCACTGTTGAAGGATCAGCGGGTAGTGTTCTGCGATGACTCCATCGTGCGTGGAACACAGTTGAGGGATAATGTGAAGACGTTCTTCGATTATGGAGCCAAGGAGGTGCACTGTCGAATCTCCTGTCCGCCACTGGTTTATGGCTGTCCGTTTATCGGGTTCACCTCCTCGAAGAGTGATCTGGAACTGATAACCCGTCGTATCATCAAGGACTTTGAGGGTGATGACCATAAGAATCTGGAGAAGTATGCCACCACAGACTCTCCGGAGTATCGGAAGATGGTGGCAGAGATTGCCCGTCGCTTGGGACTTACCTCACTGAAGTTCTCGAAACTGGAGGATCTGGTGGAGAGCATCGGTATGCCGAAGTGCAAACTCTGTACTCACTGTTTCGATGGTAGTAGTTACTGTCATGAGCACGACGGCGAGGACGAACGACAGAAACAGTTGAAATTAGATTTTTAGGAAGCCATCGTTGATGGCGATATGTTCTTCCCGCAAGAGATAATCAAGTGCGGCATTCAGTGAGTCGGTAGGCAACTGGATGCCGCGCAGTTCTGTAATAGGATGAGGCTTGCCGTCTGAGAGCAGGTCGAGGATGGCTTGCGCTTCTTTGCTCATAACAGATTCGCAGGTCTTGTTATGGACTTGTGACAGACAGACGTCACACTGACGGCAGTCGTGACTCTCTTCTTCGCCAAAATAGCGCAGCAATTGTCTGCTGCGACAGACTTTGTCGTTAGTGGCATAGTCGATCATCGCATGGATGCGCTGTTGAAACTGTTCCTTCCGCTCTTCATAGACCGATGGCAGAATCTGAATATGTTCCGTATCTTCACGCCGTTGCAGATAACATACGTAGGGTGTCTTCTTCTGTGGGATGAAGTGCAGGATATGTTTCTGGCTCAAGTTTTTCAATACCATATAGACCTGATTCGGTTGCATCCCACATTGGTTGGCGATGAAACTCTCATCGATAAAGTTGTAGTCGGTGAAGAGTCCCCCGTAGTTGCGGAGTAGGGCAGTGATGACCTTTTCCTCGTTGGACGTGTTGTTCTCTAAACGATAGAGTTCATTGCGACTAATGGTGAACATCACCCTAGCAAGATTGTCCTGTTCCTCCGTATATTCGATATATCCCGCACGGTTGAGGATCTTCAGGGCAGAATCCACCTGAATGGGGAAGTGACGGAACTTATGGCAGAAATCGTCGATATTGAATTCAAACGTAGCATGATAGCCAGAGCCGACACCTACCTGATAGAAATAGGCGAGGTGCTCATATACCTTTCTAATATAATTCTTCTCAGGGAAGGTGTCACTAATGCGTTTGTCGAGTTTACGATGGTCTCCATCGTTGTAGAGCAGCACAGCATAGGCTTTCTTTCCGTCACGTCCTGCACGTCCTGCTTCTTGGAAATAGGCTTCGAGCGAGTCGGGACAGTCGATATGTAGTACCATGCGTACATCAGGTTTGTCAATACCCATACCAAAGGCGTTAGTGGCTACCATCACCCGAATTTTGTCATCTTGCCAGTCTTTTTGGCGTTCATCCTTTACGGTGGAGTCGAGGCCTGCGTGGTAGAAAGTGGCACTGATGCCTGTCTCGTTGAGCATGTCGGAAACTTCCTTTGTCCTGCGACGACTACGGGCATAGACGATAGCACAGCCTTCGACGCTACGGAGGATGTGGATGAGTTCGTCACGTTTGTCGGCAGTCCGTCTTACCACGTAAGCAAGATTCTTGCGCTCGAAACTCATTTTGAAGACGGAGAAATCGGTATCCTTAGAAATCCTAAGATCCCTAGGATTTCTAGCCAGTTTTTCCTGGATATCCTGGACGACAGCGGGGGTGGCAGTGGCGGTGAGAGCCAGTACTGGCACATTAGGCAAATCCTTGCGGATACCGGCTATCTGGAGATAAGATGGGCGGAAATCGTAACCCCATTGTGAGATACAGTGGGCCTCATCGACTGTGATGAAACTCACCTTCATGTGGCGTAACTTCGTGCGGAAGAGTTCAGAAGAGAGTCTTTCTGGGGAAATATAGAGTATCTTGATATCGCCAAAGATACAGTTTTCGAGTGTGATGACGATCTCTTCGCGGGATAGTCCTGAATAGATGGCGGCAGCGCGAATGCCGTGACGACGCAGATTCTGTACTTGGTCCTTCATCAGGGCTATCAGAGGGGTAATCACAATACAGGTGCCTTCACAACAAAGTGCAGGCACCTGAAAGGTAATGGACTTCCCGCCACCCGTAGGCATCAGTCCTAATGTGTCTTTTCCACTGCCTATTGACTCGATGATCTCCCGCTGAATCCCTCGGAAGTCATCGTAGTCCCAGTATTTCTTCAGAATGAGTTGATACTTATCACTCATCACTTATCACTCCTCTGAAGGACGAATGTCCTCAATCTGAAGTTGTACTTCGCTGCGCTTGTAGATATTCTCCTCGATGGTAAAGGCAATGTCGAAGGAACGCTTCGACTTGATATAACGTGCATCGGCACTCTGTCCGAAGGCGATACCATTCATCACGTTTGACGATTTCGAATCCACCAGTTCCAGTTTGATATGCTCTTGCTGGCGACCCACCACCTTTGACGTACCGTAGTCATAGACATTGCGTGTGCAGAAGATGGGCTTCTCGTTGCCAGGACCGTGAGGTGCAAACTTTTTCAGGTCGTTGTGTAGTTTCTTCGTGATGTCCTTAAAGTCTATCTCTGCTTCAATGTCGAGTGTTGCCTCTGTCTGTTCGGGCAGGATATGCTCCGTGACATACTGTTGGAAACGGCGACGGAACTCAGGGATGTTTTCTATCTTCAACGAGAGTCCTACTGCATAGGTATGTCCGCCAAAGTTTTCAAGCAAGTCGCGACATGACTTGACTGCATCGTAGATGTCGTATCCTGCCACACTACGAGCCGAACCTGTAGCCAGGTCACCGCTGCGGGTAAGTACGACTGTGGGACGATAGTAGAGCTCCGTCATGCGCGAGGCGACGATACCCACCACACCTTTCTTCCAGTTCTCGTCGTAAAGCACGATGCTGGCATGGTGTTTTTGGCTCTCCAGTTTCTCGATGATCAGGTTAGCCTCCTCTGTCATCTGCTTATCCACATCCTTGCGCTGTTCATTATAGACGTTGATGCGGTTTGCCTCTGTCAGGGCCTTTTCGAAGTCGCGCTCCACCAACAGATCCACCGCCTCCGTACCATTCACCATACGTCCTGAGGCATTGATGCGTGGCCCGATTTTGAACACGATGTCACTCATGGTGAGTTCACGCCCCGTCAGGCCACAGATCTCGATGATACTCTTCAAACCCACCGAAGGACTCTGGTTCAACTGCTTCAGCCCATGGAAGGCCAGGATACGGTTCTCACCGGTCACTGGCACAATGTCCGCTGCGATACTGACGGCGCAGAAGTCGAGTAGGGGGATGAGTCGTGAAAAGGGGATGCCATTGTTCTTGGCGAAAGCCTGCATGAACTTAAAGCCCACGCCACACCCGCACAAATGCTTGAAAGGATAGGTGGAGTCCTCACGTTTCGGATTGAGCACTGCTACAGCAGGTGGCAATGCATCATCGGGCACATGATGGTCGCACACGATAAAATCTATGCCCTTTTGTTTGGCATAGGTGATTTCTTCGATTGCCTTCACGCCGCAATCGAGCACGATAATAAGTTTTACATCCTTTTCAGCTGCGTAGTCCAACGCCTTGATACTGATGCCATAGCCTTCCTCATAACGGTCGGGAATGTAGTATTCAATGTTGGAATAGAACTGCTGCAGGAACTTGTACACCAAAGCAACCGCCGTACATCCATCGACATCGTAGTCGCCATATACCATAATACGCTCTTTGCGCCCCATCGCGTCGTTGAGCCTATCTACGGCTACGTCCATGTCATTCATCAGAAACGGGTCTATCAGTTCGTTTAACATCGGGCGGAAGAAACGCTTTGCTGCGCTCTCCGTCTTGATGCCACGCTGAATAAGCAGATCTGCGAGGACCGGATTCATACCGATTTTCTCGCCTAACTCCTTAGCCGCCGTCCGTTGTTCTGATGTAGGTGGTTCGTAATTCCATTTGAAATGCATTTAATATATTATTTTTTATTCTTATTGTCGCTTTGGTGTTGCGAAAAGGGTACAATAACCCAAATTAGCGCTCAAAGATAAGAATAAAAAATGAAATAACGGCATAATCTGCAAAAAAAATGTCAGATTATGCCGTTTTTTACCTAAATCTTATGATTTTTCTCCTCTTAGAGCCCTAATTTCTTACGAATCTCTGCAGGGATGGCTTTCTTGTTGACGAGGTAGTCCATCGTGTTGGCGGCGATGAAGGCTTTGGTCATATACCAAGTGCCCTTATAGTCACCTGTCTCGCCCCAAGAGTTCTGAACCATATAATACTCCTTACCGTTCTGATCCTTGGCCACACCATAGATGTGCATACCATGATCGTCGGTCAGTTCCCAGTTGTCAAAACGCTCTTGGCGCATCTCCTGGGTGGGAACGATTTCAGGCACGGTGCAACCCAGTGAGTCGATGATGCTGCGCTTCTTGGCTGTTTCGAGTTTCAGCCAACGGGCCATGTCGCTGCCAGCGAGACTCTGGGCTGCTTTGCCGTCAATGGCGTAGGCCAGGCCCTTACGGGTGAAACCGTCTTCCGACACGTCGCCTCCCCAGGCAATAGTGTAACCCTGTTCCAGGGCGTTGTCGATGATCTGCATCATCTCGTCCATCGGCAGGTTATAACTCAGCGGGAAGCGCCAGTTGTCCTGTACCTCTACAGCAAAGGCGGTATAGAAGGGATGGTGGGTGTAACTGGTGATGGATACATAGTCGTCGAGGTTGATACCGAGCGAAGCCATAAACGACTTCGGGGTGTATTCCTTACCCTCATAGACGAACTTCTCCGGGCACTTGCCGAGATAGGCATCGAGGATACCCTGCAAGCCCACCTTCCACTGGTTGCTGATCTTCTTGGCTGAACTCTTGGCAACAGCAGCCACATAGGGCTCGAGGATGGAGAAGAACTCGTTGAAATTGTTCAGTGAGTCGCCATAGAGAGAACCAGGGAATGGCATGGCGTCAATGGGACAGATACCCCAGGTCTTCAGGGTGTGAAGCACGTCTTCAGCCGAGCCGCCCTGAGCGAACTGGCAGTCACCGTGATAGCGAACCACCTGGATGGCACGCTCCATATAGGTCTTGTTGGCCACGAATGCCTCACAGAGGGTGTATTTCTTGCCAGTGGCTTTCAGAATCTCAGCCTCGAAGAACGAGAGGGTGGAATAGTCCCAGCAGGTGCCCGAGCGGTTCTGGTCCTTGATACTGGTAATGGGGTTCGCCTTGATAGTGGTGAATACGGGTTTGTTTTGGTCTTTCTTTTCGGGTGCCTTCTTCTTGGCTGCCGATGCACTAAGGGCTATCATAGCCATGAGTGCGAATGTGAGAAACTTCTTCATTTTGTTTATTGTTTAATGTTCATAAATTCTTCTAATTCCTGCGGATGGTAGGGGATGCGCTTGGTGCCGAGGAAACGGCAGCCATCGTTGGTGATGAGAATGTCATCCTCAATGCGGATACCTCCGAAGTCCTTATAGGTCTCCAGTTTATCAAAGTTGAGGAACTCCTTGCAGTGTCCGCTGGCCTTCCACTCGTCGATGAGGGCGGGAATGAAGTAGATACCCGGCTCGTCTGTCAACACAAAGCCTGGCTCAAGGCGACGCCCCATGCGCAGACAATTCGTGCCAAACTGCTCCAGATTCGGACGTGTCTCTTCGTCGAAGCCCACGTAGATCTGTCCGAGCCCTTCCATGTCGTGTACATCCATACCCATCATGTGACCCAGTCCGTGAGGTAGGAACATCGCGTGGGCACCAGCAGCCACAGCCTCGTCAGTATCACCTTTCATCAGTCCGAGTTCTTTCAAATGCTCCGTCATCAAGCGACAGACGGCAAAGTGCACATCCGCATACTTCACACCTGGCTTGGCCACCTCCAACACATAGTCATGACATGCCTCCACGATGCTGTAGATTTCCAGTTGGCGCTGTGAGAATTTGCCGTTGACGGGCATCGTACGGGTATGGTCAGAGCAATAGTCGTTCAGTTCACAGCCAGCATCACAGAGTACCAGTCGTCCATCCTCTAACTTCGCATCAGAGGGATTGCCGTGCATGATCTCACCATGCTGCGAGAAGATCGTCGCAAAACTGTTGCCCTGGGCCAGGCTGCGGGCAATACCATCGACCTGTCCGGCAACAAACCGTTCCGTGATGCCCGGCTTAATTAGAAGTTGTGCTGTGCTATGCATCACGTAGCCCACATCGCAGGCTGCCTCGATATAGGCAATTTCCTCGGCACTCTTCGTGGCACGCATCTTTACGACTGCCTTGATGAGCGCCAATGAGGCTTTCTCTTTCTGCAGCGAGGGATGGATGCCGAGCAAATCCATGATCTGGATTTTTGTGTCGAAGCGGTAGGGCGGCAGAAAGTGCACAGTCCTGTTTGTTGCCGTGGCACGGCTACATACTTCACTGAGTTGTGCCATCGGGGCGGTCTTGCTGACGCCTACCTCTGCGGCAAGGTCTGCCACTGATGGGGTATAGCCCATCCAGACGATGTCCTCTACGTCGATATCATCACCGAAGAGCCACTCTTCATCGTTGTCGATGTCGATAACGCCAACGAGTCCGTCGCGATGCTGTCCGAAATAATACAAGAACGTGGAGTCCTGTCGCATCGGGGCATACGCATTGGCGGGATAGTTGGCGGGAGCCTCGTTGTTGCCGAAGAGGATGATGACTCCTTTGTCCACCAGTTTCTTCAGTTCACTTCTGCGCTGAATGTATGTTTCCTTCTTGAACATAAGTCGATTATTTTCTGTTTGTAGATATTCGGACTGCAAAGATACACATTATTTATTAAATAGCATCACCTTTTCTGTAAAAACTCATATAAAATTGTTATTTCGTTCAATTTAGATAATTTTCTCACGCTCAAGAAAGCAAATATATTCGCTTTCTCTTCGCTAAATCAAAATTTTGCACTACCTTTGCAACCAAATTCGAAATCAAAGACTAAATAAGAATATGGGAAAAGTAATATTGACTGGTGATCGCCCCACCGGAAAACTCCACTTAGGACACTATGTCGGTTCGTTGCGTCGTCGTGTCGAACTGCAGAATCAGGGCGACTATGACCGTATGTTTGTATTTATGGCCGACGTACAGGCTTTGACCGATAATGCTGACAACCCGGAGAAAATCCGTCAGAACATCATAGAGGTGGCACTTGACTACCTCGCAGCAGGTCTCGACCCAGAGAAGTGCGTGCTCTTCATTCAGAGTCAGATCCCTGAACTCGCCGAACTCACTACTTATCTGATGAATCTCGTCAGCGTGAGTCGTGTTCAGCGCAACCCGACGGTGAAGACAGAAGTCAAGATGCGTGGCTTCGAAGGCGAGAGCATCCCCCTCGGATTCTTCTGCTATCCTGTTTCTCAGGCTGCTGACATCACACTTTTCAAGGCGACTACCGTGCCTGCCGGTGAGGATCAGGAGCCGATGCTCGAAGTGTGTCGCGAATTGGTGCGCCGTTTCAATACGACCTATGCTGATGTGCTGGTGGAACCCAACATCCTGTTGCCAGAGAATCTGACGGCTCGTCGTCTGCCAGGTACGGATGGTAAAGAGAAGATGTCGAAGTCGTTGGGCAACTGTATTTATCTTTCCGATACAGCCGATGATGTCTGGCAGAAGGTTCGCTCGATGTACACCGACCCTGAGCATATCAACCTGAACGATCCTGGTCATGTGGAGGGCAACGCCGTGTTCACCTATCTTGATGCTTTCTCATGTGATGCCGACTTCGCTGAGTTCTGGCCCGAGTATCAGAACCTTGACGAACTGAAAGACCATTACCGTCGTGGTGGCTTGGGTGATATGAAATGCAAGAAGTTCCTGAATCAGGTGCTGAATAAGTTCTTGGAGCCGATGCGTCTGCGCCGTGCTGAGTTCGAGAAGGACATCCCCGAAATCTATAATATATTAAAGAAAGGTACGGAACAGGCCCGTGAGGTAGGTGCCCAGACGATGGACGAAGTTCGTAAAGCCATGCGGATCGACTATTTCAACGATGCGGAACTCATCCGCCAGCAGAGTGAACGTTATGCCAAATAAGATAAGGTCATCATTTTAATATTCGATAGATATGAAAAAGTATTTAGTAATGGTTGTAGTCGCCCTGATGGCTACGATGAACGTGAGTGCGCAGGACGAATCGAAAAACGAAATCGGTGTATTCTATGGCTTTGATTCAGCCTCTAACATTATTTCGGCCTACACAAGTGTCTTTGCTGCCGCTGCTGGCGACCAGAGTTCTTGGTGGGGTCCTATCGGTGCTGAGTACTATTACCACGTATCGCCTGTAGTGGGCGTTGGTGGCGTGTTGGTATATGCCCATTGTAAGGCAGAGGACAAGAAGAGCCAGCAGAAGGACCTGACGGAAAACTTTATTACGGTGATGCCATCGGTGAAGTTCAACTGGCTGCGCAAGAAGAACTTTGGCATGTATTCAGCACTCTCGGCTGGCGTGATGTTTGCCTCTGTCTCTGTCGATGGCGCTGCGAAGAATGCCGATCCGGATGCCAAGGACGAGACGGTCACCAGCTTCATGTTCCAGGCTACAGCCTTAGGTCTTGAGTTCGGCGGCAACTTCCGCGGATTCGTCGAGGCTGGATTGGGCGAGAAGGGTCTTCTCTGCGCCGGTCTGCGTTACAAGTTCTAATAGACGGCAATGATTGTCATGAAGAGACTATTGATGATAATTGGCTTGGTGCTTTCTGTTGGCACGGGGTGGGGGCAGAATGCCTTCACTGGCATGCATAAGTACGACGGAGAGCACAAGAATGAAGTGTCGGGCTATCTGATGGCAGGACGCAATGTGGTAGTTCGCGGTTACGGCGGTCTAGGACTATCGTACAAGCGACACCTGACAGACCGTTGGCATGTGGGTGTCGACATACAGCAGCAGTGGGGTAAGCAACTTTACTCCAATGATGTTCAGGGCGGCTACCGTCTTCCACTCTGGTGGGGCGACTTCTACTTTGACGGGAAGGTGATGTACAATCGCTACAACCGTTGGAATGCCAACGAGATCATCGGCAATCTCTCTGTGACGTGGGAAATGCCTTATTTCTACCTCCGTGTTGGTGAGTCATATATCCATTGGAAAACGGGTGACTTCAGCTATACCGAACCTCTGACCCTCACCTTTGGCTTTGGCGCACAGATGCGTCCGAGATGGAACTCCTGGAACATCGGCATCTTCTTCCGCAATTATGACGATTTCTACTATGAGAACTGGAACATCAACTGGGGTTTGAACTTCTATGGTAGGCTGACGAAGCAGATGCATCTCTTCGGCGAATTCAACATCCGCCCTGCGGGCAGTATGAGCCAGTTGGCTTCAAAATATGAGACTTCAGGAAAGTTAGGACTTAAATACGTCTGGTAAGATGAAGAAGATACAATATATGATCATTGCCGCCGCAATACTGACGGTACTGACGGCCTGCGAAAAGGTGAGTCCCATTGGTGTGCTCGTCAGTGGTACGGGTGTGGAGGATCGTGTAAAGATGTCGCACCTATATTATCTAGAGCACAAAGGTGACACCAGAGCACACGATGCCAGTCAATTGGATGAATACACTTTTCTTGTGGGTGCCGATAGTCATCTGACAACGAACGATGACCGTATGCGCGAGATGCTGCAGATAGCAATGGACAACAACGACCTTTTGATTGCCCATTTGGGCGATATCGCAGACACGAAGGCCGAGTATTACATTACCCTTGAAGACTTGGTTGACGAGTACCGCTGGAAGTATGCCAAGATGCACTATCAAGAATTATTTGTCGGTGATCCAAATGATTCTGATGAGTTGGATGATCCCAGTCTATATTATTATGCCGACACTATTTACAATGTCTTATACAACGTAGAATCCGTACCCTATCCCTTCTATCCTGTGGTGGGTAATCACGACATCACCCATAACGGCTGGGCTCTGTGGTCAAACATCTTCCATTCCTCGTTCTATGATGTTTATGTGCTGGTGAATGTTACGGATGCTGAAACGGTCTTCGACCATTTCATCTTCCTCGACAGTGCCAGCGGTACGCTTGGTGAGGAACAGGTGAGGTTGATAGAGGAAGGCATATTCGAGGAACGCCAGTACACTGAGTTTGGCATTTCAGTGCGCAATACCTTCGTGTTCAGCCATACGAATATCTTCCGTCCACGGTCGGTGGAGTTTGCTTCTACCTTCCCACGCGAGGAGATGTTCTTCCTGCTGGACAAGTTTGATGAGTGGAATGCCAACATCGTGTTCTTAGGACATGTCCACAAGTGGGACTATCAGAAAGTTGGTAAAACCGAATATCTGACGCTCGACTCGATGGGCGAGGGCACCAATCCTGGTCCTGGTGACTACCTGATCCGTGTGCATGTCAAGAAAGACGGAACGATCTGGTGGGAGAAGGTCCACATGAGTTCTATCCCTGGTAAATAATAGATAGAGGTGCTCACCGAGCACCTCTATTTTTTCAGCAGGTCAGGACGCAGTTGCCTGGTGCGTTCCATGGCCTGTTCGAGTTCCCACTCCCGAATCTTGGCCTCGTTGCCGCTGAGTAGGATGTCAGGCACCTTCCAACCTTTATAGTCTGCAGGACGGGTATAGATGGGTGCTGCGAGTATGTCATCCTGGAAACAGTCGGAGAGAGCACTCTGCTCATCGCCAATGACACCTGGCACCACCCGCACAACGGCATCGGCAATCATTGCCGCCACTAGTTCTCCGCCTGTCAGCACAAAGTCGCCGATGCTAATCTCACGGGTGATGAGATGGTCGCGCACACGCTGGTCGATACCCTTATAGTGACCTGCGAGGATGATGAGATTACCCTTCATCGAGAGTTCGTTGGCAATATGCTGGTCGAACCGCTCCCCGTCGGGCGAGGTAAAGATTACCTCGTCGTAGTCGCGCTCCGCCTTCAGGGCTGTGATACAACGGTCTATCGGTTCACACTGCATTACCATACCTGCACTGCCCCCGTAGGGGTAATCATCTACCCGCCGCCACTTATCAAGGGTATAGTCGCGTAGGTTGTGCAGGCGAATCTCCGCCAGTCCTTTCTTCTCTGCCCGTGCCAAGATGCTCTCGTGCACAAAGCCCTCAATCATCTCGGGCAATACCGTTATAATGTCTATTCGCATTCGTAAAACTCTTTGATTCTGTCGATATATTTGTTTCCCGCCTCGCGTCCGATGTCATAGACGCGCTGCATCTCCTCTGGGTTGTGCGAGATATGGCCGATGGACAGAGCCTCGTCAGGGCGTATCACTAAGGCACGTCCCGCCATCTCCGCCTCATATACATACACCAGTTCTTGGTTATACATGTGGTGACGCTTGTCCATCGCCTCAATCATCTTCGGATATTTCCTCAGGGCGATGCGCATCAGTGGCATCAGACGGTTGTGTTCCTTCACATACCCCTCGGGCTGTGTCAGTATTACCACGTTCCGCTCGTAGCCGATGCTTTCGAAATACTGGAGTGGGATAGAGTCGGCTACACCGCCGTCGAGCACCTTCTTGCCCTCCAGTTCCACCACCTTTGAGGCCAGTGGCATCGAGGCCGAGGCACGTATCCAGTCGTAAGTTGTCGGGGTACACTCCGTCAGTTGTTTATAGACGGCTTTGCCTGTCTCGACATCGGTGCAGACGACATAGAACGCCATCGGGTTCTTCTCAAACGCCTTGTCGTCGAAGATGTCGTATTGTGTGGGGATGATGTGGTAGCCGAACTCCGCATTATACAGGTCGCCTGTCTTCCACCATGACTGCCAACTGCAGTAGCGCTTGTCTTTTGCAAAGCGCTTGTTGTATCTGACGGCCCTTCCAGGTTGTCTCGATTTGTAGTTGCAGCCAAAGGCCGCGCCTGCCGACACACCAATCAGTCCGTCAGGCTCCACACCAGCCTCCATCATCACGTCGATGATTCCCGCCGTAAAGAGCCCTCTCATGGCTCCGCCTTCCAACACCAGTCCGCGTTTCATGGGGACAAAGGTACAAAATAAGTAAGAAACAGCCAAAAAAAGCGTGGTGAAAATTCACCACGCCTCTTATCTGTGTATGTCAGAGATTGATTACTCGTAGTACTCGATGGTGCGGGTCTGCTCCATCTCCTGACCCATCATAGACATTTTACGGCTGATCCAGTTGCCCTTAGCGTCATACTTATAGTCAGAGTAAGGCATCTCCATGGCCTGACCACCCATGTCGATTGACTCAGCGGCGGGAGCACCCTTCTCGTTGTAAGTACGCTTGGTGACGATCTGCTGGCCCATCATATCCATCGACTGGCTCACAACCTTACCGTTCTCCCACTTGTAGGTGTAGTTGGTTGACATCTCCTGACCCATCATCGACCTTTTAATCGTGACAGACTGCAGGTAGCCGTTCTCATCATACTTAGCGTTGCTGATACCATCGCCAGACATCTTACCATCCTGAGAGAAGTTGATGGTCTGACCCTGACCCATCACATTCGTTGTGATACTCTTTACAGCACCTGTAGCGTCATTAGCCTCTACATCGTGGAACTTGGTCTGTGCCTGAGCGGCGAAAGTAACTGCCATCATGGCAATCATCATAAATACCTTTTTCATTGTTTCTTTTCTTTTGTTAATTAATTAATGTTGATAATTGTTAGATGCCTCTTAGACGCAACAATTGCGCAAAGGTTTAATCGTGAGCGCAGAATTTTAAATAAAAAACTTCATCTGACAAACTATCGAAAGAAAAATCCTTTTTTTCTTTGCATTTCGCTCACTTAATCGTACCTTTGCAGACGATTATGAGATATTTCATCACTTTCAGTTACGACGGGGGACGGTATCACGGTTGGCAGATACAGCCTAACGGTGATTCAGTGCAGGCGCGTCTGCAGGAGGCGCTTTCGACATTGTTGCGGGAGGATATCTGCGTGACAGGAGCCGGGCGGACGGATACAGGGGTGCATGCCAGGATGATGGTGGCGCACTTTGATACATTGACAATGGATAATGGACAATGGACAATGGAGGATTTGGCGTATAAGCTGAACCGGCTCTTGCCACAGGACATTGCCGTGCAGAAAGTGGAGCGAGTGAGCGACGAGATGCATGCCCGCTTCTCGGCTAAGAGCAGGATGTACCGTTATTATATCCATACGGCAAAGGACCCGTTTTGCAGGGCCTACTCATGTGAGATACACTATCCGCTGGACTTTGGTAAGATGAACGAGGCGGCGCGGCTGTTACTGGCTTACGAGGACTTCGGGGCCTTCTGTAAGAGTGGCGCTGATGTGAAGACGACGCTCTGCGAGGTGATGCGGGCGGAATGGGTGCAGACATCACCATCGACCTGGTACTTCGAGATTCGAGCCAACCGTTTTCTGCGTAACATGGTGCGTGCCGTGGTGGGTACGCTGATAGACGTGGGCCGTGGAAGACTCTCGCTGGAGGACTTTAAAAAGGTAATAGAAAGAAAAAAACGCACGGAGGCGGGTGAGAGTATGCCAGGACATGCACTCTTCCTTGAAGATATAGTTTATGGTTTATAGTTACAGTTTACAGAAGGATGTGGCTGATATTGGCTTTTATGTCGGCAGCGCTGTTAGGCTGCTACGATTCGTTTAAGAAACAGGCGCTGAGAGCGAATGCCGTCATCCCCGTGTTGTTTTTGAACACGCTGTTTATGACGCTCATCTTCCTCCCGTATATCCTGATGAGTGTACACGACTGGACTTGGGCGCAGCACAAATATATCGTTTTGAAGGCTCTGATTGTACTGTCGAGTTGGATTCTCGGCTATTTCGGCATGAAGCATCTACCGTTGACGATCGTGGGACCTATCAACGCCACAAGACCCGTGATGGTGCTGGTGGGTGCGCTACTGGTTTTTGGCGAACGACTGAACGTATGGCAGTGGATAGGTGTTTTGTTGGCGGTGGCCTCGTTTCTGTTACTGAGTCGCAGTGGTAAAAAGGAGGGTATCGATTTCAAGCACGACCACTGGATTTATATGATTGTGGGTGCGGCGGCTCTCGGAGCCTTGAGCGGTCTCTACGACAAGTACCTGATGGCACCCATGGAGAGTGGAGGCGTGGGACTGGACCGTATGATGGTGCAGTCGTGGTACAACATCTACCAGTGTGCGATGATGGGCGTGATGCTTTGGCTGTTGTGGTGGCCGAAGCACAAGGTGACCACTCCATTCCATTGGTCGTGGTCGATACTGGGCGTGAGCGTGTTTCTCTCTGCAGCCGACTTCCTATATTTCTATTCGCTGAGTCTGCCCGATGCAATGATATCCATCGTGTCAATGATCCGACGGGGCAGCGTGATTGTGAGTTTCATGTTTGGAGCGATGTTCTTCCACGAGAAGAACTTAAAGGCGAAGGCTTTCGACCTGGCACTGGTGTTGTTGGGAATGGTATTCCTCTATATCGGCTCGCGTTAGTCGCGATAGATCCATTTTAGGATGGTGTTGATCCAACGAATGGAACAGCGGAACCAACGGTAAGTACTGACGGGCTTGCCTCCGAAACGTAAGATAAATTCTCGGAAAGAATTCTTTCGGCGAGGTAGGCCGACGTCGAGGAAATTGATATGCTGGTAACCATGCTCATGGGCATACTTGATGGCGTGCCAGATAGTGACAGCGTCAGGGTGGAGTGGCAGGTAGGTCTTACGACGGAAGGCGGAGTACCAGAGATCGGCATCCTCGTCGCTATAGACACAGGCCGAACAACCAATGACGTGATGGTGGTATTTGGTGACAAATAGCTGACATCTATTGGATTCTCTTAACTTAATAAAAAACTGGTTGTCAGGTATATATCTTTTTGGCTTTAACCAATGATGCTGGCGTAGCAATTTGTTGAAAGCCTTCAGATCTTCCTCGCTCTCAACCGCTTCACAAGTCACACCGCGTGAGTAGGCCATCTCGATGCGGTGCATCATCTTGTCCGTGATTCGTTCCTCGGGTGTCTTGCTGTGCAGGGAGTTGTGAATACTCATCCAGTGGACAGGGAAATAATCGTTGTGTCGGAAGTGGCGATAGCCGAACATTTTATGTTGGAGGTTACTGACTTCGATGTAAAGAGTTTTTTTGTTCAACTTCTTCGTTAGCGCTGTCAGCATCTCACCAAAGAGGTCTTCCCTTCTATAATCACTTTCAGCATAGGTGCCTTCGCCCACCACCCGACAATGCATGAAAAAGAAAGGTGGCAGGAAAGTGGTGCGATAGCGGACGGTGGCCAGCAACTGGCTCACCACACGACCTTCGCTGTTGGAACAGACCACCATATATGGTTTCATCTTGGGGGTGGAGGCACTGATTAGGAACAACTGCCGACTATGGAAGAAGTTGTTTTCCTCCACCTGCGGTAGTTTCTCCGCACGACTGTATATGACGGTGTTGATTCCTTTCACGCCACAAAGATAGTGTAATTTGAGCGCAAATATACGAATATTTTTGGAACTACAAAAAAAAAACCGTAACTTTGCCGAAAAATTTAAGATAGACTATGACAGAATTTAAGGATCTGGTGCAGTTGCGACGCAGCCACCGTAAGTTTACAGAACAGGAAATCGATGCAGACGACCTGAAGTTGATACTCCGTGCCGCCCTGATGTCACCCACGTCGAAGAACCAGCGGGCTTGGCAGTTTGTGGTGGTGGAAGATAAGATGGACCTCGAGAAACTGGCTGATGCGAAGAATATGGGAAGTCAGTTCCTGAAAGGCGCCTCTGTGGCCATCGTGGTTCTGGGCGACCCTATAGAGAACGACTGTTGGGTGGAGGATGGTTCCATTGCCGCTGTTTCCATGCAGTACCAGGCAGAGGAACTCGGTCTTGGAACCTGTTGGATTCAGATGAGGGGACGAGGTCTTGACGACGGTACTACTGCCGACACCGTGATTCGTGGCGTCCTCGATATCCCAGAGAATATGAATTGTCTCTGTATCCTCGCTTTGGGCCACTGGGCCGACGAGCGGAAACCGCAGGCAGAAGATAAGTTGAAGTGGGAAAACGTACACCTTAATAAATATTGAAAAGGTGAAAAAGTGAAAGGGTGAAAAAGTGATCAATTACGATTTAAATAAGATAAAGGCCATCATTTTCGATATTGACGGGGTGTTGAGTTGCGAAACCATCACACTGTCGGACGAGGGCGTACCTCAGCGCACAGTGAATATCAAGGACGGCTATGCCATTCAATTGGCGATGAAACTCGGGTTGCGTATCGTGGTACTGACAGGCGCCAGGACAGAGAGTGTGCGGGTGCGTTACGAGGGTCTGGGCGTGGAAGATATCTATCTGAGTTGTGCCGTGAAGATTGAGACCTATGAGGCATTCCTGAAGAAATACGGTTTGACGGATGAGGAGGTGATGTATATGGGTGACGATATCCCTGATCTGGAGATTATGCGCAGGGTAGGGTGTCCGGTCTGTCCGAAGGATGCCTGTCCGGAAATCAAGGAGATCAGCCTGTATGTGAGTGACAGGATGGGCGGATACGGTTGTGGACGCGACGTGATAGAACAGACGCTGCGTGCTCAGGGCAAGTGGGTGATGAATGCGAAGGCGTTTGGGTGGTAGGAAGAAGTGATAAGTGATGAGTGAGTACAGGATCATATTGGCGAGCAATTCACCGAGGAGACGGGAACTGTTGAGTGGTCTTGACCTCGACTATGAGGTAAAGGTGCTGCCCGACATTGAGGAGTCTTATCCCGAAGGTCTTCCCACAGCAGAGATTCCCGTCTATATCGCTACTGAGAAGGCAGTGGCATATAAGACGCTGATGTTGGATGACGAATTGATTATCACTGCTGATACGGTGGTAGTGCTTGGCGATGAGGTGTTGGGAAAGCCGACAGACCTTGATGATGCCCGCAGGATGCTGCACGAACTGAGTGGGAAGACGCATCAGGTGATAACGGGTGTCTGTCTGAAGACCCGTGAGAAACAGCGCCAGTTTGCTGTCACCACGGATGTGACTTTCAAAGAACTGACAGACGAGGAGATTGATTACTACGTTGAAAAATACCAGCCGCTCGACAAGGCGGGTGCCTATGGCATACAGGAATGGATAGGCTATATCGGTGTGACGGGATTGAACGGCAGTTACTTTAATGTGATGGGACTGCCCGTCCAAAGGATATATAAAGAACTTAAAGTGTTCTAATATAACAAAAATAACTTGCTGATATACGATTTTTGCGCAAATTTTTGCGCAATTTTTTTGTTTTTGTTATTTTTGCAAACGATAACTAGTAATTTTAATCTATATTTATCATTTTCCATTTTTTGAGGGGAGCCCATCTGAGAAGATCGGTTCCTCTTTTGTTTTCTTCGTTTATCTCCGTCGGAACTCAGAGCATGTAATGGCTGTGGCGATGGCAACGTTGAGGCTTTCGGCAGTGTCTCCTTCGCGGAAACTCGGGATGAGTAGTTTGTGGTTTACCTTCTGTCGGATGGCCTCCGAGATGCCGTTGCCCTCATTACCCATCACGATGAGTCCCTCGTGGGAGAGCGTTTGCTGGTAAATGTCCTCACCGTCGAGCAGCGTTCCATAGATAGGGAAGGAAGATGGGAGATTGTTGATGAGTGTGAGCAGATTAGTATAAATAATGTTCACGCGCGCAATACTTCCCATTGTGGCTTGTACAACCTTGGGGTTGTAGGCATCGGCTGTATCCTCGCTACAGTAGATGGTGTCGATTCCAAACCAGTCTGCAATGCGGATGATGGTGCCCAGGTTGCCTGGATCCTGCACACCGTCGAGGGCCAAAGCGAGTGATAAGTGATAAGTGATAAGTGATAAGTTTGCTGCCGTCGAGGTGTCTGGGATGGGGAAGAGGGCGAGCACCTGTTGGGGATGCTGGAGGAAACTGATGCGACGGAGTTCGTCGTCGGTGATCTCCATGACACCTTCAGAACCGTGCACCTTGACCCATTCCTCGGTGGCATAAACCGCCACAGGC
>JAGCPK010000040.1 GCA_017965725.1 Prevotella sp. | reverse complement strand
TCCAGGCTCTCGGCCTGCGTAAGATCTCTCAGGTTGTTGAGGTAGAGGATACTCCTTCAATCCGTGGTATGATTCGCAAGGTGCACCACCTGGTGACCGTCGTTGAGTAATTAACAATTAAAAGAAGATTCGATTATGAAACTGAATAATTTAAAGCCGGCTGAAGGTTCGACACATGCGCGTCGTCGTATCGGTCGCGGACCTGGTTCAGGTCTGGGTGGCACCTCTACCCGTGGTCACAAGGGTGCCAAGGCTCGTTCTGGTTATAAGAGAAAGGTTGGTTTCGAAGGTGGTCAGATGCCGTTGCAGCGCCGTCTCCCGAAGGGTGGTTTCAAGAACATCAACCACAAGGAGTACTTTGCCGTGAACCTCTCTACCTTGCAGAAACTTGCTGAGGAGAAGAACCTCACCAAGATCGGTGTCGCCGAACTCGTAGCCGCTGGTCTGACCAACGGTAAGGAACTGGTAAAGATCCTTGGAAACGGTGAACTCAAGGCAAAGGTCGATGTAGAGGCCAACGCATTCTCAAAGACTGCCGAGGAGGCTATCAAGGCAGTAGGTGGTAACGCAACAATTATCTAAATAAGATGAAGAAGTTAATAGAGACACTGAAGAACATATGGAAGATTGAGGATCTGCGCACGCGCCTCCTCATTACTCTCCTGTTTGTAGCGATTTATCGTTTCGGCTCGTTTGTGGTACTTCCTGGTATCAATCCGGCTATGTTGGATAAACTCCAGTCACAGACTGCTGGCGGTCTGATGTCGCTGCTCGACATGTTCTCCGGTGGTGCATTTTCCAATGCGTCAATCTTCGCACTTGGAATCATGCCGTACATCACAGCTTCTATCTTAATGCAACTTCTTGCAGTCGCTGTGCCTTATTTCCAGAAGATGCAGCGCGAAGGTGAGAG
Source organism: Prevotella sp. (assembly GCA_017965725.1). Lineage (GTDB taxonomy): Bacteria > Bacteroidota > Bacteroidia > Bacteroidales > Bacteroidaceae > Prevotella. The sequence continues at coordinate 2,119 of JAGCPK010000040.1, read as the reverse complement.
TGGACGTAAGAAGATCAGTTCCTATACCCGTATCCTGACGGTGGCCATCCTGGCCTTCCAGGCTCCGGGTTACCTGATCAACCTGAAGATGCAGTCGGGCGCAGCCCTTGCTTCGGGCATCTCCTGGCCTGTCTTCATGGTTCCCGCTATCATCATCTTGGCTGCCGGAAGTATGTTCATCCTCTGGCTGGGTGAGCGCATTACGGATAAAGGCATTGGAAATGGTGTCTCGCTGATCATTATGATCGGTATCATTGCCCGCCTGCCGCAGGCATTTATCCAGGAGGTGACTTCACGCTTCACCGCCATCACCGGTGGTGGTCTCGTGATGTTCCTCGTTGAGATTATCATTCTCTATGCAGTTGTATGCGCAGCTATTGTTCTGGTACAGGGTGTCCGTAAGGTACCCGTACAGTACGCAAAACGTCTTGTTGGCAACAAGCAGTATGGTGGTGCCCGTCAGTACATCCCGCTGAAGTTGTTCGCTGCCAACGTGATGCCTATCATCTTCGCACAGGCTATCATGTTCATCCCCCTGTCGCTCGCACAGTGGATGAGTTCTGAGAACACAGGATGGTTCCTGCGCACGATGCTGGATCACCACAGTTGGCTGTATAACGTCATCTTCGCGATTCTGATCATCGCATTCACCTATTTCTATACGGCTATCACGCTGAATCCGACGCAGATGGCAGAGGATATGAAGCGCAATAATGGTTTCATTCCTGGCGTTAAGCCTGGTAAGGATACCGCAGAGTATATCGACACCGTGATGTCACGCATCACCCTGCCTGGCTCTCTGTTCATTGCCTTCATCGCTGTCATGCCGGCCTTCGCAAGCCTGTTGAATGTACAAGATGCTTTTTCTCAGTTCTTCGGTGGAACGTCATTGCTGATTCTTGTCGGTGTCGTGCTCGATACATTGGCACAGATTGAGAGTCACCTCTTGATGCGTCACTACGACGGTCTGCTCAGTTCTGGTCGTATTCACGGCCGTGGCATGGCGGCTTACTAATCTTCTATGAAGATATTTCTGAAGACTGAAGATGAAATAGAACTAATGCGCCAAGCGAACCAACTTGTTGGTAAAACGCTTGGCGAATTGGCGAAACATATCAAACCGGGTGTAACGACCCTTCAGTTGGATAAGGTTGCTGACGAGTTCATTCGTGATCACGGTGCAACGCCAACTTTCAAAGGATTCCCCAATCCTTATGGGGGGCCGTTTCCTGCCAGTATCTGCACGTCGGTCAACGACGTGGTGGTACACGGTGTTCCTAACGAGGAGACAGTGCTAAAGGAAGGAGATATCATCTCTATCGACTGTGGTACGTTCCTCAACGGTTTCAATGGCGACTCCTGCTACACGTTCTGTGTGGGTGAAGTGTCAGAAGAAATCAGGCAGTTGCTTAAGACAACGAAGGAATCGCTCTATCTCGGTATAGAGGCAGCGCAGGCAGGCAGACACCTCGGTGACATCAGTTATGCGGTTCAGACCCACTGCGAGGCGCAGAAATATGGTATCGTCCGCGAACTGACGGGGCATGGTATTGGTCGTGAGATGCACGAGGATCCCCAGATACCTAACTATGGTCGCCGTGGCAACGGTGTGATGCTGAAAGCCAGCATGTGTATTGCCATAGAGCCGATGGTTACCATGGGGAAGCGTGATATCTGGCTTGATGCAGACCGTTGGACCATACGCACCCGCGACGGCAAGCCGGCAGCACATTTCGAACATACGATATGTGTCCGTAAGGGTAAGGCTGAGATTTTATCATCGTTTGAGGAAATAGAGAAAATAGAAGGTAAACTATATTAAAAAGTAAGAATGGCAAAGCAAGGTGCTATTGAGCAAGACGGAACAATCGTAGAGGCATTGTCAAATGCCATGTTTCGCGTGGAATTAGAGAATGGTGTGCCCATCATCGCCCACATCTCGGGTAAGATGCGTATGCACTATATCAAGATTCTGCCAGGCGATAAGGTGAAGGTGGAGATGAGTCCTTACGACCTGACAAAAGGTAGAATTGTATTCAGATACAAATAAACAATAGACAACAATATGAAGACAAGAGCATCATTGAAAAAGCGTACCCCGGACTGCAAGATCGTTCGT
>JAGCPK010000039.1 GCA_017965725.1 Prevotella sp. | reverse complement strand
AGGTCACTGCCACACCGAAGGCACCGAGAGCCATACCTAACGAACCACTGATGAGCAGCGTCTTGCGACCCCACTTCTCGACAGTGAACACAGCCACGAGGGTGAACGAGATATTGATGATACCCATGAAGACGGTCAGCATCATCGGGTTGTCCATACCCATGTCGCCGAAGATACGCGGAGCGTAGTAGAGCACGGCATTGATACCCACAGCTTGCTGGAACACGCTGAGCATGATACCGATGAAGATACACATGGCTCCGTAGGTGAGCAGTTTCTCGGTCTTCACCACCATGGTGTCCTTGATGTCCTGCAGGATCTGCTGAGCCTTGGCAGAACCGTTGATCTTTGCCAGGATACCCTCAGCCTTCTGGTCTTGTCCGATGCTGACGAGGTAACGCGGTGTCTCAGGCACGAAGCAGATGAGCAGGGCGAAGAGTCCTGCGGGTACAGCCTCGCTACCGAACATATAACGCCAACCTGTGGTGACGGTCCACTGTGCGGCGGGGTTGATGGCGGCAATGCCCTTACCCATCTCCTCAACCAGCGGCTGGATGTGGTCGCCCAGGATGAAGAAGTTGACGAAATAGACCACCAACTGACCGAAGATGATGGCGAACTGGTTCCAACTGACAAGCATGCCTCGGATATTCGAGGGTGCCACCTCACCGATATACATCGGGCAGATGGCAGAGGCGAGACCTACGCCGATACCACCGATGACACGGTAGATGTTGAACATGATGAGCAGTGAGTAGGTGGGCTCGCCATAGTTGAAGAACAGGAACTCGGGATCCATCGAGCCGAGGGCGGAGATGAAGAAGAGGATACCTGCGATGATGAGTGACTTTTTACGGCCGAGGTTCGTGGCGAGGAAGCCTGAGAGGGCAGAGCCGATGATACAGCCGATGAGGGCTGAGGCAGAGGTGAAGCCGTGCCAACCGTCGGTGTAGGCGAAGTCTTTGGCTTCCATGAAAAACGCCTGGAGTCCCTTTTCGGCTCCAGAGATCACTGCGGTGTCGTAACCGAAGAGCAGGCCACCGAGCACGGCGACCATCACGATACTAATGAGGTAGGCTTTGCTACCCTGTTCTGTTTGTTGTGTCATAATTGTTATGATGTTAGAGTCTATTTCGTGAAAAACGCTGCAAATATACGGCTTTTCCATGAAAACACCAAATTTTTTGTCTTTTTAGCATACTTTTTTTGCAGAAAGTTTGTCTATGTCCCGTTTTTTTACTACTTTTGTAGCAAATTAGAAACCTATGATTGGTATGAAGAAACTGATAACCTTGTGTCTGTTTGCCGTTAGCCTGAGTGTAGCGGCTCAGACATCCTTGATTCCCGATATGAAGTTCCGTCGCCTCGATACTACCGAGGGACTATCGAGTTCGCAGATCAATAATATCTTCCAGGATTCTCGTGGATATGTGTGGATTAGTACACCCTACGGTCTGAACCGTTATGACGGCTACCGTGTCAAAACGTTCTTCTCGAATATGCGCGATACAACCACGATGCGTGACAACTATTGTGACCGTGTCTATGAGGCCTACGACGGGAAGTTGTGGATGAGGCAGGGCATGGGCTATTGCGTGTATGACCCAGCGACGGAGACCTTTGAGCGGAATGCTGTCAGGGAACTTTCCAAACTGGGCTTGGAGTGTAGTATAGAGTGGCTCTATATCGACTCGAAAAAGAGAATCTGGGTGAAGGACTTTGAAAATGGCATCTATTGCTACCATCCTGAGGCCAAGGGTGACAAGAAGATCGTAAAGATCAAGATTGGCTATGCACAGAATGAGTTCAGCCCATCATTCGGTATCTCAACAGTGGGAGAGTTTGGCGACTGGTTGCTGGTGACTACTTTCAATGGTGAACTGGTCTGCCTGAATGGTGACAAGGGCGAAGTAGATTGGGTGGATTCTTGGATGCACAATACGAGCGGCATTGAGAATCAGGAGTATCGCCTCTTTGTCGATAAGAACGGGAATTTCTGGTGTAATGTACTCTCATTCATGTTTGTCTATGAGCAGGCCCAGAAGAAGTGGTATGGTTCACTGAAAGAGTATCTGGCCTACAAGGGTATCAATGATTTCCCAGACAATCTACAGATGTGGAACATGCTGGTGGATCAGAACGACTGGCTCTGGCTGGGATGCGACCATGACGGTCTGGTGGTGGTTGACATGAAGAACAAGCAGTGGAAGCAGTTCCTGAACAACAAGCACGATGAGACCTCTCTTAGCGACAATACATTGCGTACCATCTATCAGGACAACAGAAACACGGTCTGGATTGGATCCTATAAAAATGGTGTGAACCAGTATATTCCAGGCGTTTCCAGTCTGAAGAGCGTCGAACTCGGCGATATCACCAGTGTATTCGATGATAAAAATGGCAATTACTGGTTGGGTACCAACGATGTGGGCATCCTCGTCTATAACCCCAAGACCAACGAGGTGGTGAACCACTTTACAAAAGACAACAGCGGACTGGTCAATAATATTATTGTGGGTTCATGGCCTGCCAGCGACGGCACCTTCTGGTTTGGTTCGTATAACGGCGGACTGACGCATGTCTTCCCCTCTGCCTCGAACCCAACACAGGCGACCATCGTCAACTATCAGGCAAAGCCAGGCGAACTTGCGAACAACAGCGTGTGGGCCTTAAATGAAGATAAGTGGAAACGTATCTGGATTAGTACGCTTGGAGGTGGTTTGCAGATGCTGGACCCCAAGACCATGAAATTCACGACGTGGGACTCGAAGAATACCGTTCTTCCTGGCGACTACCTGAACTCCCTGAGTTGGAACAAGAAAGGCTGGCTGATGGTGGGCTCTGCCTATTACTATTCGCTGGTAAACCCTATGACCCATAAACTCATCAACCAAGTCATCCCACAGAGTCCGGATGTCGCAGTGACTCCGGGATCGACGACTTATGTTATTGAGGATAGTCGTGGACTGATCTGGCACGGTTCTAACGTCGGTATTATCGTCTATGACCAGAAGACCAAGTTCCAGACACTCCTCGATATGACAGACGGTCTGTTGGGATCCAGCGTCAACTCCCTGTTAGAGGATAAGAAGCATAATATCTGGGCTGTGACGGATCACGGTATCTCGCGCATCGTCCCCCAACAGCAGGAGAACGGCCAGTGGCATTTCTCTATCCGCAGTTACAGCAGTGCCGATGGTTTGCAAAAGGCCACTTATAATCAGCGTAGCATGTGGCTGACACGTGATGGCAAGGTGCTTGTGGGTGGTCAGGGTGGACTGGATATTATCGATCCTTCCTTGTTGCAGGATAAGAAGAGTGATGAGCGTCCTGTCTTCAGCGGTCTCCAGATATTCGACCAGGATGTGGAGGTGGGTCGTGAGTTTAAGGGACGCGTCATCCTTGAAGAGGCCCTTGATGAGTGTCGCGAAGTTACCTTGAAATATAATGACCAGTTTACCATCCAGTTATCAACTAATAAGGTGGTTGTCAATAACCGTAAGCGCTTTGCATACAAACTGCAAGGTTTTAACGATGACTGGGTGAGGACATCGCCGCTGAACCCGAATATCACCTTCAACTCGTTGCGTGCCGGTACTTATACGCTCTGTGTAAGAATCCTCAATGGCGATGGTACGCTGGGCGACGAGGAGAGTCAGATGGAGATCACCATCCGTCCGCCACTGTGGCGCACCCGTTGGATGATTCTTCTTTATATGATCTTCATTGCCCTTGTGGCTTGGTTGTTTGTGAAGTGGTATCTGAAGAAGCAAGCAGAACGTGCAGAACTGGAGAAGTTACAGCGAGAACAGGACAAACGGCAGTGGATGAGTGAGATGCGTGCTCAGTTGATGAAGGAGAATCAGCAGTACCAGAAGCCGAAGACGGAAGGGGAGACTGTGGAGGTGATCCATGAGTCGGAGGCCGTCGATGACCAAGGATTCGTGACACCGACAATGCCGAAGTTGGAGATTCATCGCAGCAAGGGTGACATCGTGGCTGTTATGAAGGACCTCTGCGACAACTACCAGCCGTTGGAAGAGAAGAAATTAAAACTCACCTTTAACTCACCGCTTGACTCCATTGTCATGTCCTTCGATGAAGCGCAGTTGCGTAAGGCTCTTGAGATATTGTTGGCAAACTCCGTGAAGTTCGGGCCTTCCACCTGTAAGATTCAGATGACGGTCCTGAAACCGACGAATGAACGTGTCGCCCTGCTGTTGGCTGACAACGGTATCGGCATCCCGGAGGAACACAAGGCACACATGTTCGATCCCTTCATCGGCGAAGAAGAGGAGAACCTCAGACTTGATATGGTGAAGCAGATTGTAGATGCCCATCACGGTACTGTGAAGGCTGATGACAATCCTGGCGGCGGTACCGTGTTCACCATCTCCTTGCCGATAGAGGATCCTGACATCGAGGAGGCTGTGGTTATTGAATAAGGAATAAACTACGACATAAGAATAGAAAATGAAAAAACTACTATGTATGTTGTCTGCCCTGTTGCTGACGGGAGTCTCTTTCGCAGCAGAGTTGCAGACGAGTGGGAATACGGTAACCATCCGTCCTGATGGCGGTCAGGCAAAAGTGATCCGTCTGGAAGTGATGAACGACAACATTATCCGTGTAAGGGCTACTTCGGAGGTGGCTCTGCCGGAAAAGCCTGCCTCGCTGATGATTGTTCCACAGACGACTCCTGCGAAAGGCAGTTATACTGTAAGCGATGAGGGAGAGACGGTTGTCGTGAAGACCAGTGGCGTGAAAGCAGTGGTGCAGAAGACGACTGGTGAGGTGACATTCTTCGACGGCGACGGTAAGCAATTGTTGAAGGAGGCCAAGGATGGCAAGCAGTTCTGGGATTTCACGGTGCCTGAGCGTGAGTTGGGTATGAAGACGGGTTATACCGTTCCTGAGGAGCAGAAGCACGGACTCACCTGGCAGATGAAGTTTGATAGTCCTGACGATGAGGCTTTCTATGGTCTTGGTCAGCACCAGAGTGAGGAATTCAATATGAAGGGCAAGAACGAGGACCTCTTCCAGTATAATACCAAGGTCAGCATCCCCTTCGTGCTCTCCAACAAGAACTACGGACTGTTATGGGATTCGTACAGTTATTGTCGCTTTGGTAATCCTCATGATTATCTGCAACTGAACCGAGCCTTCAAACTCTACGACAGGACAGGCAAGGAGGGTCATCTCACTGGTACTTACGTTGACCGCATGGGTAAGAAACTGGTGCGTGACGAGGACAGTATCTATTATGAATACGGTACACCTGCGAAGTCGGAGATTGCCTTGAAGACGGATAATGGCGGTATCAAGAACCTGCCGAAGGGTTTCCAACTGGCTGGGGCCAATGTCACCTACGAGGGCTTTATTGAGCCTGAGTGCTGTGGGCATTGCAAGGGGAAAACGCAATTATATCAATTTATTCTTTACTACGCAGGATATATTAAAGTGTATATCGATGGTAAGGAAGTCGTGCCTGAGCGTTGGCGTACGGCTTGGAACCCCAACGCCTATAAGTTCAGTTGTGAACTGCAGAAGGGCAAGAAGGCCCAACTTCGTATCGAGTGGCAACCTGATGGTGGCGAGTCATACTGTGGTCTGCGTGTCGCTGAGCCTCGCAGTGCTGAGGAGTGTGGACAACTCTCCGTATGGAGTGAGATGGCGAAGGATATGGATTATTACTTCATTGCAGGCGAGAATCTCGACCAGGTGATTTCCGGCTATCGTACGCTTACGGGTAAAGCCAGCCTCTATCCCAAGTGGGTACTGGGCTTCTGGCAGAGTCGTGAACGCTATAAGACTCAAGAGGAAATAGAAGGCACACTGGCAGAGTTCCGTAAGCGTCATATCCCTATCGACAATATCGTCCAGGACTGGAACTACTGGCCTGAGGACCAGTGGGGCTCTCATGAGTTCGAGGCTTCTCGCTATCCTGATCCTCAGAAGATGCTTGACAATGTGCATCAGATGCACGGACGATTCATGATCTCTGTCTGGCCTAAGTTCTATTGTAATACAGACAACTACAAAGAACTCGATGCGAAGGGTTTGATGTATATCCAGTCGCCTACGGATGATATCCACGACTGGGTGGGTCCTGGCTATACGAATGGTTTCTACGATGCCTACGATGCCAATGCCCGTAAGATGTTCTGGCGCCAGATGGACGAGAAACTGTATTCAGCCCTTGGTAAGGGGGTCGATGCCTGGTGGATGGATGCATCAGAGCCGAATGTTCGCGATTGTACCCCTATGTGGTATCGCAAGGCGCTCTGTGGTCCAACTGCTTTAGGTACATCTACAGAATACTTCAATGCCTATTCAACTGTCAATGCTGATGCTATTTACAATGGGCAGCGCTCTGTATGGAAAGGCAAGGCCAACGAGCCGAGAGTGTTCTTATTGACGCGTAGTGGCTTTGCCGGTGAGCAGCGTTACTCAACGGCGACGTGGAGTGGTGATATCGGTACCCGTTGGGAGGATATGCGTGCACAGATGACGGCAGGTCTGAACTATTCTGTCTCAGGTATTCCTTTCTGGGGGATGGATCAGGGTGGCTTCTGTGTAGAGAACCGTTATGTCGTTGCCCAGCAACTCTTCGACCACACGGGTCAGGAGAACGAGGACCTGAAAGAGTGGCGTGAGTTGCAGACGCGCTGGAATCAGTTTGGAACATTTATTCCTCTGTTCCGTGCTCATGGTCAGTGGCCACTTCGCGAGATATGGAATATTGCGCCGGATGAGCATCCTGCCTACAAGTCGTTTGTCTATTACGACAAACTGCGCTACCGGCTGATGCCTTACCTCTATTCGATGGCTGGTTGGGCACATTTCAAGGACTACACCCTGATGCGTCCTCTTATCATGGACTTCAACGGCGATCGTGAGGTAGAGAATATCGGCAACCAGTGGATGTTCGGTCCTGCACTGATGGCTTGTCCTGTGGGTTATTACAAGGCTCGTAATCGCTCTGTCTATTTCCCTGAGCAGTGTGGCTGGTATAATCTCTACACCAACGAATATATCGAGGGTGGACAGCGGTTGGTGGTTGATGCTCCCTATGAGCAGATTCCTGTCTTTGTGCGCGAGGGTTCTATTATCCCGTTTGGTCCTGAGATGGAATGGAGCGATGAGAAACCAGCAGAACTTATCAATCTGTACATCTATGCCGGTCAGAATGGCTCATTCCAACTCTACGAGGACGAGGGTACGAACTACAATTACGAGAAGGGTAAATATGCCACTATCGATATCACCTACGACGATGCAACAAAGACCGTTTCGTTTGGTACGCTCAAGGGCCAGTTCCCTGGTATGCTGAAAGAGCGTCGTTTCAACGTGGTGTTGATTTCGAAGGATGCTCCCAAAGCCCTGAACCTCGACAATCCTGAGGGGAAGATGGTGGAGTATAAAGGCAAGGCTGTGAGTGTGAGTTTTAGTTGATTTATATGATGAAAAGGATTATTATATTGGCTTTAGTGCTTTTGGGTTTCACAACGGCACAGGCAAGAGATAGACAGTGTTTCGACAAGGACTGGCGATTTGTTTTAGGCGACTCGGTTCAGATGTCAAAGACAGATTATGACGATTCTTGGTGGCGTAAACTTGACGTTCCTCACGACTGGGCCATAGAGGGCGACTTCTATGTCGGCAATCCCAGCGGAGCGGGTGGGGGCGCACTGCCTGGTGGTATCGGCTGGTATCGTAAGCACTTTGCCATTAACCGTGAGACAATAGCCAATAACCGTTATTTTATCGAGTTCGATGGCGTTTATATGAACTCCACCGTCTATGTGAATGGTCAGAAGGTGGGCTTCCGCCCCTATGGCTATTCGAGTTTTGAGTACGACATCACACCGTATGTCCGTGAGGGCGAGAATGTGGTGGCAGTGAAGGTCGATAACTCCGACCAGCCCAATTCGCGCTGGTACTCCGGCTGTGGCATCTACCGTCATGTATGGCTTACCAAAACCAATGCCGTTCATGTGGCCCATTGGGGTGTCAATGCCAGTAGTAGCATGGTAAAGGGTAAAGGCCGACTCGACATAGAGGTTACACTCAAAGGTCAGGGTACAGTAGAAAATACTTTGTTCGACCCACAGGGTAAGGTTGTAGGCAAGTCAAAAGGATTGAAATCTGCCATTACCATTGCCAAGCCGATGCTCTGGTCGTGTGAACAACCTAATATATATAAGGTTCGCACGGATATTAAGGTGGGTGGCAAGGTGGTGGATACCTATGAGACCACCACGGGCTTCCGTTCGTTTAAGTTCGATCCCCAGACGGGCTTCTGGCTTAACGGGAAGAATTTCAAATTGAATGGAGTCTGTGAGCACCACGACTTCGGTTGTCTGGGGGCTGCACTCAACGAGGATGCGATGCACCGAAAACTCTCAAAACTCAAGGCAATGGGCGTGAACAGCATCCGTAGTTCCCATAATCCCCCTGCTCCGGAACTGTTGAATATGTGCGACACGATGGGACTGATTGTCATGGACGAGAGTTTCGACATGTGGCGACGCAAGAAGACACAGAACGACTATGCCCGTTTCTTCGATGAGTGGCATGAGCGTGACCTGACTGATCTCGTGGTGCGCGACAGGAATCATCCCTGTATCCTGATGTGGAGCATCGGTAACGAGGTGCTCGAACAGTGGGCTGGTGAAGGTGCCGATGAACTGTCGCTGGAGCAGGCAAACCTCATCCTGAACAAAGGCCATGATGCTTCGACACTGGCGAAAGACGGGGATATGAGTCCGAACTCGCTGTTGACACTACATCTGGCTGATATCATCAAGCGTAACGATGGAGCAGGACGTCCCATTCTGGCAGGTTGTAATGAGCCTTCGCCTAACAACCACCTCTTTAAGAGTGGGGCCATCGATATCATCGGCTTCAACTACCACCACCAGTGGGTGAAGGATGTGCCGAAGAACTTCCCAGACAAGCCTTTCATCTTCTCAGAAAGCGTGTCGGCCCTGCAGACAAGAGGCTATTATAAGATGCCTTCTGACGAGATTACCTGGGCACCACAAGAGTGGTATCTTCCCTATACCGATCCCAGTTATATGTGTTCGGCTTACGACAATATGCACGCCTCGTGGAGTTCTACGCATGAGGAGACGTGGGATGTGGTGAAGCATACACCCTACGTTGGCGGACAATATATTTGGACGGGTTGGGACTATATCGGAGAACCCACGCCTTATGGCTTCCCTGCCCGTAGTTCTTACTTTGGCATGATCGATCTAGCCGGCTTCCCCAAGGACTCCTACTATATGTATCAGAGTGAGTGGACGGACACCCCTGTACTGCACATGTTCCCCCATTGGAACTGGTTGCCAGGACAGACTATCGATATGTGGTGCTACTATAACCATGCTGACGAAGTGGAACTCTTCATCAATGGCAAGTCTCAAGGTGTGCGCCGTAAGACGGGTGAACAGCCTGAGGGGCGCTTTGACATGCACAATACGAAGGCTAAGTTAAACAGTGAATACCATGTTGGTTGGCGTGTCACCTTCGAGCCGGGCGAGGTTAAGGCTGTGGCACGTAAGGATGGTAAGGTCGTGGGTGAACAGATCATCAAGACTGCCGGTGTGCCAGAACGAATTCGCCTGACAAAGGATTATGTGGGAAAGACTACAACCTTTGTGAATGTCGAAGTGGTGGATAAAGATGGCAACCTCTGTCCGTTGGCTGAAGACCAAATCTATTTCTCTGTCGATGGCAGTGCTGATATCATCGGCACCGACAACGGTTGTCAAACCTCCATGGAAAATTTCAAGGCTCCTCAGCGCAAGGCCTTCTTCGGCAAGTGCATGGTGGTGGTCAAGGGTAAGGGCACGCTCAAGGCTCAGTCGCCAGTGCTCAAGTCCGCAACATTGGCAATCGACAATTAATCCTTTCCTTCGCCAGAAAAGAATCGGATTATAGTTTGTCTTCCTCTAACCAGTATGTCCTTACATACTGGTTTTTTCGCGCGTGTACATTATTTATATAATATATAATTGTTGTGTAAGTAGGCAACGCTTTGCGTGCATTTTTTGTATGGTTTCGCTATTCTTGTTTGCATATTATACATACCTTTGCGGCGTACAACACAAAAATACATTATATATTAATGTTTTGGTTATTCATGTAGATTCTGCATGATCATTGATTAATTAGTTAGGTAATGCCACTGGCTTGTGAAAGTCGGTGGCTTTTAATTGAGCAACGCTTTGCGTAATACTTTTGCGCTTGTTGCGTTAATATAAAAGAGGAATAAGGTAATTTTGTGTAGTCTTAACTAAATGATGATGAAAAAGAGTATCTCACAACGTGACATTGCCAAGGCATTGAACGTTAATGTATCTACGGTATCCAGGGCATTGAAGGGACAGCCTGGCGTAAGTGATGAACTCCGAGAGGAGATTATTCGACTTGCAGAGACAAAAGGTTACCGACCCAATCCTTTCGCCATGAGTCTTCGATATGATACAACCCATACGATAGGGGTTGTTGTGCCTGACATGTCGTTTAACCATTATGCACATATCGTAAAGTGGATAGAGGCTGAGGCCAGAAAGAAAGGGTATATGTGCGTGGTAACAGATTCTGGAGACAAATACAATAGTGAGGTGGAATGTATAGAGCATCTATTGAATATGCGAGTGGAGGGCATTGCGGTCTGCCTTTCGCAAGAAACTGTCGATTACACACATTTGAAACAGTTGAAAGATCGTAATATCCCATTGGTTCTTTTCGACAGGATAGTAGATATTGGTTGTTCTATGGTTAGTGCTAACGACGTGGATTCTGCCAGACAGGCAACTTTGCATCTGATTGAAGGCGGCGCTCATCGTATCGCCTTTTTAGGAGGCCCTAATCAGATGAAACAGACCATTGACCGCAAACATGGTTATCTGGAGGCATTACGGGAGCGGGGAATGGTTATCCGGAAAGAATTGGTCAGGTGCAGTCCTGTCAGTTTTAATTCTGGATTATCCGATACACTGGAACTTCTCAACATGAAGAATCCGCCAGATGCTATCCTCGCTGCTCATGGATTGCTGGCCATTTCTGCATTTCAGGCCATTGTCAGTAGAGGATTATGTATTCCTAAGGATGTAGCAATTATAGGTTTTATGAGCGATTGGGTGTCAACGATGTCGTATCCGCCTATGACGTTTGTGAAACAAAATTTGAAAGAGATTGGATGTAAAGTCTTTAAACTTTTATTCAATCAAATGGAGGGGGATGAAAGCGTGATAAACGTCACGATTAATGCCCGACTGAATGTGAGGGAAAGTACTTGGAATAATTTGTAATGGATATTGTTTTGCTATTAATTATGAGGGAAACAGGCCTGTTTAGAGACGTTGTTACAAAACGGAAAGAATGTGTTACACAAAGTAAAGCGGGTTTGAAACAAAACCCATACCTTTGCACCGACTTAACTAACTAAAATGTAGGTGTATATCCTTTAAAAAGGATGAAAGAAGCCCTTTCAGCGGGAAGGGGAATTTGTAATTGTGTGCAGGATTATACACTTAATTTTATTATAAAACTAAACTTATTTAATTAATTATGTGGAATTTTAAATCACTACAAAAGCCTTTAGTGTTTCTGTTCCTGCTCTGTTTGTTCCCAATGGGAGCGATGGCTCAGAGCACAATCAAGGGAACTGTAAACGATGAAACAGGCGAGCCGATTATCGGTGCGACTGTGAAAGTTCAGGGTACCCAGACTGGTGCTATTACCGATTTCAACGGTAATTTCACTGTTGAGGCAGCCTCTAATGCGACACTGAATATCTCCTATGTGGGATACATCACGCAGAGAGTGTCTGTCGGTGGTAGGAACAATCTTGTTATTACGTTACAAGAAGACAACACCACTCTGAACGATGTGGTGGTCATCGGTTATGGTGTCCAGAAGAAGAGCGACCTGTCCGGTGCCGTGGCATCCGTGAAGGGTGATGACATCAAGAACCTGAGCACCTCTGATGCTGGTGCAGCCCTGCAGGGTAAGGT
>JAGCPK010000038.1 GCA_017965725.1 Prevotella sp. | reverse complement strand
TTGGTGTGCTGATGCGCAAAGGTCAGGACGATCTGCTCGCCTTTGTCAACGCCGTCATTGCCCAAATGAAAGCCAACGGCGCCCTGCGCCAGCTCCATGAGAAGTACGGGCTGGTGTATGGCTATTAATAGCTGCATATATTGTAGATAATAACTGAAAAGAAACGCTTATCGGAGGGCGCGCATGGCGTTGAGGACAGCGAGGACGGTGACGCCTACGTCGGCAAAGACGGCGAGCCACATGGTGGCGAGGCCGCAGGTGGCGAGGATGAGCACAGCCACCTTGACGCCAATGGCAAAGGCGACGTTCTGTCGGGCTATCGACAGGGTGCGACGGGCTATGCGGATGGCGAGGGCTATCTTCGAGGGTTTGTCGTCCATCAGCACCACATCAGCTGCCTCGATGGCGGCATCTGAACCAAGTCCACCCATTGCAATACCCACATCGGCACGGGCCAGCACAGGGGCATCGTTGATACCGTCGCCGACGAAAGCCAAAGGGAAGCCTCCCCCTGCCCCCTCCAAAGGGAAGCCTCCCCCAGCCCCCTCCAAAGGGAGGGGGTGAAGTAATTGCTCGACTATCTCAACCTTATCTGATGGGAGGAGTTCGGCGTGGTATTCACTAATGGCGAGTTCGCGGGCGACATGATCGGCCACTTCCTGACGATCGCCTGTCAGCATGACGGTCTTTGTCACACCTAATTCCTTCAGATGGGCAATGGCCTCGGCACTGTCGGACTTGATCTGGTCGTTGATGACAATATGACCTGCATATTCACCATTAATGGCTACATGAATAATGGTACCTACATGATGGCAATCACGCCATTTGGCCCCTACAGCATCCATCATCTTCGTATTACCCACGCAAACAATGCTCTGATGGTCTTCCCCCCCCTGTTGGTCCGAATATACAATTCGAACCTTAGCACGGATACCGTGACCTGCAATCTCCTCGACATCGCTTACCACGCAACCGTCTGTCGCCTCGTCGGGGAAAGCAGCACGCAAGGCGGTGCCGATGGGATGGGTGGAGAAATGTTCGACATGAGCCGCGAGGTGAAGCAGTTGATGCTCATCGCAGGTGTCTGGATGTACTGCCGTCACAGCAAACTGGCCATGCGTGAGGGTACCTGTCTTGTCGAAGACCACGGTATTAACCTTCGCCAACACATCCATATAATTGGCTCCCTTGATGAGGATTCCCTTGCGCGAGGCGCCGCCAATACCGCCAAAGAAGGTGAGGGGTACGCTGATGACAAGGGCGCAGGGACAACTCACCACGAGGAACATCAGGGCCCGATACAACCATGTGGCAAAACTGCCACCAAAAAGTGTGGGGATGAGGGCTAAGGCGAGGGCGGCAAAGACGACGATGGGCGTGTAGATACGGGCAAAGCGGGTGATAAAGGTCTCGCTCTGTGACTTATGTTCGCCAGCACTCTCCACGAGACGGATGATCTTCGAGACGGTGCTCTCACCAAAGGCTTTCGTGGTGCGCACTCTAAGGACACCCGACAGGTTGACGCAGCCAGAGATAACCTCGTCGCCAACATTCACATCGCGGGGTAATGACTCACCCGTCAGAGCCACAGTATTCAGCGCTGACATGCCCTCGATGACCACGCCGTCCAACGGCACCTTCTCGCCAGGGCGAATCACGATGGTCTCCCCTACCGCGACCTCCTCAGGACTGACTTCCTCCTGACTCCTGACTCCTGACTCCTGACTCCTTTCCACATGCGCCACATCCGGACGGATGTCCATCAAATGCGCGATGCTGTCGCGGCTCTTGCCCTCAGCATAGCCCTCGAAGAGTTCACCTACTTGGAAGAAGAGCATCACGAAGACTGCCTCGGGAAACTCCGTCTCGGCTCCAGGCAGGAATCCGATGCAGAGGGCACCTATCGTGGCTACGGACATGAGGAAATGTTCGTTGAAGGCATCACCATGCGTGATTCCTTCCCAAGCCTCGTGCAGCGTCTCGTGACCTATTAATAAATAAGGTACGAGATAAACAAGCAGCAACTGCCAAGTCGTGAGGTTCAGATTCTTCTCCACCAATACAGCGACTATCAGCAACACAATGGTAATGCCGATAAGCCAGAGTTGTTTCTTCAGCGAATGTTCGTGTTCGTGATGATGCTCGTGCGAGCAACTATCACAATGATGATGTTCATGAGAATGTGCCATATCTTTGCAGTTTTTTTAATTTCACGCTGCAAAGATACGGCACATTCCGTGCAACTTGGTTGCAAACTACTTATGATAGCACTCAAAGATGCTATCGACGGTCTGCTTAGGCAGTTTCTTCGTCAACAGACTGACAATCACAACCACTGGGAAGCCACCCACCATAGCGATGGCACCACAGTTGATAGGATTGATGGGGTTGCCTGCCAACATATTGATGACGGTGAGACCTACGCCCCAGACGAAACAAGCCCAGACGGAAGCCTTCGTCACACCACGCCAGTAGAGACCCAGCATGAAGGGCGCGAGGAAAGCACCAGCCAAAGCACCCCAGGAGATACCCATGAGTTGGGCGATGAATGTCGGGGGATTCAGGGCGATGAGCAATGAGATGACGATGAAGAACATGATGAGCACACGCATCACCACCACCTTACGACGCTCAATCTTCTCAGCCACGATATCGTCGATGGTACCGTCCTCCACCTCACCAGGCAACGACTTCTTGTCGCGGTAGATCAGGTCGAGGGTCATTGTAGAACTGGAGGTCAGCACCAGTGAAGCCAATGTTGACATCGAAGCCGACAGTACCAGCAGCACCACAAGGGCAATCAGCACGTCGGGCAGGGTGACAAGCATAGCCGGCACGATGGAGTCGAAGGCTATCTTGCCTGTCGCCTCATTGATAACGGGATCGTACAGACGTCCGAAACCGCCAAGGAAATAGCAACCACCAGCCACGATGAAGGCGAAGATGGTGCTGATGACGGTGCCACGCTTGATAGCACTCTCGTCGGTAATACTATAGAACTTACCCACCATCTGGGGAAGTCCCATCGTACCAAGTGAGGTAAGAATCACCACACCCAGCAGACCCCACGGATCAGGACCGAACCACGAGGCAAAGCCACCGTTCACGGCAGGATCGGCATCGGAGGGAATCACTGCCAGTTTATCCACAGCAGCCGTCAGACCGCCTTGTGCATTCAGCACAGCCAGAATGACAGCCACAATGCCAAAGAGCATGATGATACCCTGAATGAAGTCGTTCATAGCGGTAGCCTTGTAGCCACCGATAATCACATAGACAGCCGTTAAGATGGACATCACAATGACACAATACTCGTATGGAATATCGAAGCCCATTTCGAAGAGGCGAGAGATACCACTATAGACACCTGCTGTATAGGGAATCAGGAACACGAAGGCAATGACGGAAGCCACCACACGCAATCCCTGATCGTTGAAACGGGTGCCAAAGAAGTCGGGCATGGTGCGCGACTCGATATGCTGTGTCATCAGTTTCGTGCGACGACCTAAGATAATCCATGCCAGGAGGGAGCCGATAATGGCATTGCCGATACCAATCCACGCAGACGACAGACCGTACTTCCATCCGAACTGTCCGGCATAGCCCACGAAGACCACTGCCGAGAAGTAGGAAGTTCCGAAAGCAAATGCTGTAAGCCAAGGACCTACGGCACGACCACCTAACACAAAACCGTCAACACTTCTGGCCTGCTGGCGTGAGTACACACCCACACCTATCATCACAACCAGGAAAATTACCGTCAAAAGAACTTTGATAATCATTGTATCTTACCTTTTTACCTTTTTACTTTTTTACCTTTAAAACGCTACTTGCACTTGGGCCTGAAGCCAGTTGTAGTCCTTGCCGAGGTTCTCGCCGAGGAGACAACGGGTATATTGCAACTGCACACGGCACTTCTTGTAGAACCAGTACTGCAGGCCGAAGGTGAGGTTCGTCTGATCCCATCCATCCACCTTCGTGTTACGGTCGTAGGTCTCACCACTGGCTACTACGTCGAGGGCATCCACCACGGGGATACACGTGGTGACATAACCGCCACGAGAACCAACCTCGCCATCCTGTCCACCAAGCCACTCAGCACGGACACTGGCAGGACGGGCCTCCTTGTATTTACTACCTGTATAGGGGGCTGTCTTATACTCTGCACCCACACTATAGCGGTTGCGCTTATAGTTGTCGCCTACCTGAATATCGGGATTCCATGCTGCCGTACCCACGGCACAACCTGTGCCGAGATAGCCCGAAGCCACGACACGGAAGCCATCGAAGGGTTTCACTTCGAGTTTGGCGATAAAGTCTTTCTGGTTGTTGAGGTCCTTGCGGTTGATACCCTGTCCGCTCATCAGCGCAAGGTTATATCGGAAGAGACCATTGGCCAGGTCGCCATAGACCTCGAGACCCATGTCACGTCCGTAGTTCACGCCGTTCAGCGGATCTGGTCCCTCACCGGCCAGATAGAGCACGGCCTGCGAATAGACGTCGATCAGTTCAAGCATCGTCGGAGAAAGCGGGTTCTCCATCGAGTACGAGTGCTTGAACTGTCCGAGACGGACGGTCATAGAATTATCCTTGGTAATACGGTAGTCGGTGTAGAACTCTTGTACGACACTTGAGAAATCGTGCATGAACATAAACGACCAGCGGTCTGTGATGCGTGCCTTTCCCCAAAGGAGGGTGCGTTTAAGGTTGTAACTGTTGGTTTTCACACCGTTGGGATCCTGATACGACCAGCCTCCCTGTGCATAACCGTTGAGTGTGATACGACTCGTGAAATCTTTTAGCCAATCCACGTCTGAATCTTTTTGTTGCCCCATTGCTGCAACACTGCTGAACACTGCCAGTGCCACTGCCAATGTCCGCCACATGAAACTTTGTTTTCTCATTTTTTCATTTGTTTATAATTGGTTGTTTAGTTCATGCGGGTGCAAAGGTAATGCTTTTCTCGCAAACACGCAACAAAAAGATAGAAAAAAAACGCTTTCGCTATTGTATTACAAATTATTTTAGTATCTTTGCACACAAAAGAAGATTAACTATGGCAAAGTCGATTATGATGGAAAATGGTATTTTACGTGTCGGTATCATCGGTACTGGTTGGATAGCAGAGAAGGCTGCCATCACCCTGAATGGTCTGACAGAATGCGAGGCCTACGCCGTAGGCTCGCGCTCACAGGAAACGGCGGATGCTTTTGCCGCCAAGTGGAAGATTGCGAAGGCTTATGGTTCCTATGCAGAACTGATTGCCGACCCCAACGTGGACCTCGTGTATATCGGCACGCCCCACTCGCATCACTATGACGTGACGAAAGAGGCGCTGATGGCAGGCAAGCCCTGTCTCGTGGAGAAGGCTTTCATGGCAAACGCAAGACAGGCGAAGGAGATCATCGACCTGGCTCATGCACGGAAGGTCTTCCTGGCAGAAGCCATCTGGACGCGCTACCAGCCTGTGGTTCAAATGATGCGCGACCTCATCAACAGCGGACGCATCGGCGAGCCTCGTCTCCTCACTGCTACACTCGGCTACTCGATGGGCGACAAGCCCCGCATCATGCGTCCAGACCTCTGTGGCGGGGCGCTGCTCGACCTCGGCGTCTATGCCCTCAACTTTGTGCGGATGTTCTTCTCCGCAAACATTCTCACCATAAAGAGCCAGTGTGTGAAGTCGAAGACAGGCATGGACCTGACCAACGCCATCAGTCTCGTGCTGGCCGACGGTATGCTCTGTAACCTCCAGTCGAGCGCTGCCTGCGTAGGCGACAATATCGGCGTGATAGCAGGCACGGAAGGTAATCTGATCATCGACAACATCAACAATCCTCAGCAGATCACCGTGAATGGTCCTGACCGCACCTATATCGAGACCATCCACGTCCCCCACCAGATTACGGGGTACGAATACCAGTTCCTGGCCTGTAGGCAGGCACTCATCGACGACCTGCTGGAGCCTCGCGAGATGCCGCATGAGGAGACGCTCTACATCATGCAACTCATGGACAATCTCCGCAAAGAGTGGGACGTCCGCTACCCGATGGATGAAGAATAAGGTTAAAGTTCTTTAATAAAAAGGTACAGGAATAGACATTCGATATTATATAGGGTTATATTATCAAACGTTTTACTTAAGTGAAAGGAAAATGAATAGACTATTATTACCAACGATGCTGCTGATGGTGGCATCACTTTGTCATGCGCAAGACTTACAACTGAACGATCTGGAGTATTTCGAGCGTCAGGGTGTGAATGTGCTGGTTTTCAGCAACAGTTTTAACGGCGGTTTTAACGACGAGAAGAACTCGGGTATTGAGATTATCCACCACGGTGTGCGCACCGTGCAGGGCGGCGCAGTCCGTCTGAACAATACGCCTGAGCAATGGGACCTTGTGCCGAAGATGACCAACCGTAAGGTGGATCGTGAGAATGGCAGCATCGAGGTGTCGATGCGTTACGACGATTATGACTTCGACAGTCGTGTCGTGGTCACAGCGAAAGGCAAGGCTGTGGAGATTGCCGTCTATCTGGACAAGCCCGTGCCAGAGAAGTTGGCTGGCGACGCAGGCTTTAATATAGAGTTCCTGCCTTCGCAGTACTGGCTGAAGACATTTGTCATGGACGGACGTCTGGGACGTCTGCCCCGTTATGCGACGAGTCAGACCATCACCCGTCCGAATAGTGAGAAGCCCCGTCAGTTCAAGGGTTTCAAGACTTACGATGACAGAGGGACAGGCCGATTCATCGACCCGTTGCCCATCGAGACAGGCCACAGCATCATCATGGCTTCTGACGCACCGGAGAGGATGGTAAAGATTACCAGCAGCGACGCAGAACTGAAACTCTACGACGGACGCATGCTGGCACAGAACGGCTGGTTCGTGCTGCGCAGCGTACTCCCGAAAGGCAAGACGGGCAAGGTCATCACCTGGACAGTGGAGCCACACGCCATCCCGGGTTGGATCCGTGAGCCGAACATCGGTTTCTCGCAGATTGGTTATATCCCCGAGCAACCGAAGGTGGCTGTCATAGAACTCGACAAGAAAGACGAGCCAAAGGCCACTGCCTCCCTGATGCGCATCAAGGAGGACGGCACCACGGTAGAGGCTTATAAGGGTAATATCCAGTCGTGGGGACCTTACTTTAAATATAATTATGTGAAGTTCGACTTCTCAAGCGTGAAGCAGCCGGGCGTCTATTACATCCAATACGGCAATACCAAAACAAATGATTTCCTCATCGATGAGCATGTCTATGACAAGATCACCGACGCCACCACGGATGTATGGGTACCTATCCACATGAACCACATGTACGTAAATGAGGGTTACCGCACCTGGCACGGCGAGCCTTTCAAGGAAGGTTATCTGCAGGCACCTGAGAGCGACCACTTCGACCTGCACCATCAGGGGGCACAGACCGACACGAAGTACAAGCCTTACGAACTGATTCCAGGGCTGAACATCGGCGGTTTCTTTGATGCCGGTGACTTCGACATCGAGACGGGGTCGAACGTCAGCGTCGTACAGAACTTCATCCGCACATGGGAACTCTTCAAACCCCAGCGCGATGAGACGTTCGTCAGTCAGAAACAGCGTTATGTCGATCTGCACAGGCCCGACGGTGTACCCGATATCCTGCAGTTCATCGAACATGGTACGCTGAACCTCGTGGCACAGGCAGAGCAGATTGGACACATGGCCTCTACCCTCTCCAACTCCATCCTCGACAACTACCACCATCTCGGTGATGCCGCCAGTATCACCGACGGCCTGCACTACGACCCGAGTCTGAAGCCCTACGAGGTGTCTGCCGACGGGAAGCGCAGTGGTACGCCCGACGACATGTGGGCTTTCACCAACCGTAATCCCAGCCTCGACTTCCAGGCTGCCACGATGTTTGCCGCTGCCAGTCGGGCCCTCACAGGATATAACGACGACTTGGCCCAGCGCGCCCTCACCCAGTCGAAGCGTCTGATGAAAGAGGCCACCGAACTGATGAACCAGCCACAACAGAATAATGGACGCCGTCGCCAACCCTTCGCCCGCAACAATCGCGGTGACCTGGCAACGAACCTCCAACTCTACGCTGCCACGAAGGAACAGCAGTATCGCGATAATTACGAGCAGCAGAT
The DNA here is from genome assembly GCA_017965725.1 of Prevotella sp. GTDB lineage: Bacteria > Bacteroidota > Bacteroidia > Bacteroidales > Bacteroidaceae > Prevotella. Next base: position 30,974 of record JAGCPK010000038.1, on the reverse strand, counting down.
CTGGGAGGCCCTTGACCGTAACGTGTCAAACACCATGCAGACTGCCCTTGACGCCGTTCCCTACATGGACGAGGCCTACAAGCAGAAACTCCGTCCTTACGTGGAGAAGTACGAGGCTTATATCAAAGGCTTCGACCAGCAGAATCCTTACGGGGTACCCATCGGACTCGGCAACTGGGCTGGTGTGAATGCCGTGCTGAACTTCGGCATCACCGTCAACTATGCCCATATCTACTTCCCCGACATCGTGAGCAAGGATGAGGTCTATCGCGTCAGCAACTGGCTCTATGGCTGCCACCCCTACCATAACTACTCGTTTGTGGCTGTGGTGGGTGCCACACGTCCGAAGCAGGTGTTCTATGGTAACAACCGCGCCGACTTCTCTGCCATCCCCGGCAACGTGGCCCCAGGTCTGCTCTTCCGCAAACCTGACCATTTCGAGAACTACGATGACTGGCCCTTCCTCTGGGGACAGAACGAAGGCACCATTGCCGGCAACACACAATATATTATCTTCGGATCTGCCTTGAAGAACATCGTGGCAGGTAAGTAGAATACCTATGACACCATTGCAGAAGATACGCACGTCGTTCTCCACCCAACTTTCATTGTGGGTGGCAGGTTTTGTGCTTGTCATCAGCACGGTAGTCATCATTTTGCTTGCACGGTTCTCGGAGGATGTCATCCGCGACGAAACCATCGACGCGACGCTTCAGGCACTAGAGAATACGGCATTGAGAATAGACAACACATTGCGGCAATTGGAGATGACGGCGCGGTTGGAAAACCAGCAACTGCGGGTGAACCGTTCCCGTATTGAGCGACTCATCGAGGAGAGCGGCTCACTGGAAAAACTACAACAGTCGCTACCCAACGCACAACTCTTCGTGACACGCCGGGACAGCAGTCAACTCGACACCTATCTCACAGGCAATGAGCGCGGCTACCGACAACTGACACACGAAGATCTCGAGATGTTTATCTTCTTGCAACCTGTAGGTGAGTGGCAATACAGTCTAGCAGCGGTGTGCCCGGCAGAAGACATTTACAGCAAATACTCACGCATGCATCAAGTGCTCCTGATCTGGGGCATTGGCGGCGTATTGCTATTGCTTTATGTGCTCTATCTGGTCATTGCGCGCCACTTACGGCCGCTTCACCAGTTGGCTGACGCAGCGCAGAGCATCGCTGGTGGAAACTTAGACACACCGATCCCTGACTCACGTCATAAACATGAGACGGGGCGCCTGCAGTCGAACCTGAAGAAGATGCAGCGCTCACTGAGGGAGTATATGGATGAGATGCAGCAGAAACAGACGATGCTGAGCCGCCAAAATGCAGAACTGCAGGCAGCCTATAGCGAAGCACAGGCATACGAGACGATGAAGGCGAAGTTCCTGACCAAGATGACCGCCAAGATGGCAGCACCGGTAGAACAGGTTTGCCGCAACACTGAAGATCTCTGCAACAACTACGCGACGCTCTCGAAAGCCGACATGAACGCCTTGCAAACGGATATTGCGAACGGTACCAATACCATTGTGGAATTGTTGGATCAACTCATCAAGGAACCAGCCGATACATGAACCGACTCATCGAATACATCCAACGACGGCTCTCGCTCCGCCTCGGCCTCGCCATCGTGTTCGTCATCACGGTGGCTTTTGCGCTGCTCTTCGGTTACCTCTTCTACCGAAGCAAGAGCTATGTCCAGCGCGCCGCTATCGACCGTGCTACACAACTGCTTGACAATACCGCCGAACGGATCAACGGCATCATGGACGAGACTGAGACAGTGACCAACTATATGGCCCAGATCACACCACGCCACCTCCATCCTGACTCATTACTCATCTTCACGCGCCGAACGGTCAAGGAGAATCCGTTCCTCACAGGTTTTGCCATCTCTATGGAGCCAGACTTCTTCCCTCAGATGGGGCGTTACTTCTCAGCCTACTCGCTACGATACTGGCCAGACGACACCGACAGTACCGCTGTTGATAGCATTACCACCGTGCGCGAAGAACCGTTCGAATACTTCGACGCCGTGTGGTACAAGACCCCCCGGACACTCGGCAAGGCCTGCTGGGTTGACGCTTACGACGACTATAACGAGGGTACACTCTCATCGCCAGATTATCTGACCTCCTATTGCTGTCCTATGCGCGATGCTAACGGCCGTTATATAGGCTCCATCACTGCCAGCCTCACGCTGAAATGGCTCTCCGAGGCATGCACCGCACTGAAGCCATACCCCAACTCGTCGGCCATTATGCTCGACCGCAACGGTACCTATATTGTCCACCCCGACACGTCGAAACTATTCAGCGAGAACATTTTCAGCGATGCTGCCCCCGAAGCCCGCCACCAGATCGAGACGATGGGCAAGGCCATGATATCAGGAAACAGTGGCATGACAGAGACCACCGTTGACGGCAACGATGCTTTCATCTTCTACCGTCCGCTTCAACGTAACGGCTGGAGCATTGCCATCGTCTGTCCGGAAAGCGATGTATTCGCCCGCTACGACCACCTGTTCGTCATTGTGTGGGTCATCATCGCCATCGGACTTATGCTGCTCATGCTCTTCTGTTACCAGACAGTGCGTCGGGCCGCACAGCCACTGAGCCAACTTGACCACGCTGTCCGTCGTATCGCCGACGGTCATTTCGACGAGTCGCTCCCCGAGAGTTCACGCCGCGACAGCGTGGGCCGTCTCACCAACAGTTTCATCAGTATGCAACAATCGCTTGCCGAGAGCGTTGCCGACATCCAGCGCGTCAACGACGAGCTGCAACAGAAGAACGACGAACTCGCCACCGCCTATCAACTCAAAATGGAAACCAACCGCAAGAAAACGCTCTTCATACGAGACATGTACCACGAGATACGGACACCGTTAAACATCATCAACGGCTTCACGCAGGTGCTCTCCGGGATGTTCCACGAGATTCCCGACAATGAATTGACGGACATCACCTCTCGCATGAAGTCGAGTGCCGAGGCCATCAGTCACCTCACCCGAATGCTGGCAGCCTCTGTTACGACGAGTATTCTACCGACGACTCGTACTTCGTCGTCACAGAGTCAACCCAAACAGAAGAAATAGATTATTCAAAATACATTATGCGATATTTTACATTATTATTTGCCCTTTTGTTGCTGGCAGCGACCAGCGTAAAGGCTCAGGAGGAAAACGAAGAAAACAGACGACTCACCATCAGCGGACAGTTGCTCGACTCTGATCAGAAGGAACCGATAATACAGGCCACTGTACAGTTGTTTCTTGCAACGGACAGCGTGTTTGTTGGTGGAACGGTCAGCGACATCAAAGGCAACTTCATCATCGAGGCCCCGTCCAACGGCACCTACCGACTGAAGATATCCTCCGTCGGTTACCAGAACATTGAGCGCGAGGTCACCCTCCGCCGCTATCAGAACCAGGATCTGGGGCGCCTCCTGATGTCGCCCGAGAGCATCATGCTGAAAGAGGCTGTTGTCGTGGGGCGCGCCGCGCAGGTCGTGGTGCGCAAGGACACCCTCGTCTTTAACCCCGAGGCCATCCGCACCCCCGAAGGCTCCGCCATCGAGGAACTCATCAAGCGTATGCCAGGTGCGGAGGTCGATGAGGACGGCAACATCACCATCAACGGCAAGGAAGTGAAGAAAATCCTGCTCGATGGTAAGGAGTTCATGCTGGGCGACATCGAGACAGCCATCAAGAACCTGCCCATCAACATCATCCAGAACGTAAAGTTCTACGACCAGTCGAGCGACCAGGCCCGTATCACAGGCATCGAGGACGGCGAAAAGGAGACCGTGCTCGACTTCACGGTGAAGAAAGGCATGAACCACGGTTATATGACCAACCTCGACATTGCCGGCGGTACAGAGCATCGTTACGCCTCACGCGGTATGGGAAGCAGTTTTACGGACAAGACCCGTATCATGTTAATGGGCAACCTGAACAACAAGGAGGAGAATGCCGGCTGGTGGAACAACCGAGGACTGAACGCCCGCAAGATGGCTGGTCTGAACCTCAACTACGACGACGGCAAAAAGGTGAAGGCCGACCTGAACATCCGTTATAACCACCGCGACGGCGACAATGCCAACGAGAACACCAGTGAGAATTTCTACAGTCAGGACTACCGTACCTTCTCGAACAGCAACTCGCACAACTACACGCGTAACAACAACTGGAACGGTAACATGCGCTTCGAGTGGAAACCCGACACGCTGACCACCATCCTGATGCGCGCCAACGGCAGTTACGGTACCAGTGACGGCAGACAGACATCCCTCTCTGCCACCTTCTCCGACGACCCGTATCTCTACGTGACCGATCCCCTCGCCGACGAAGGCATCGCCGAGATGAACAGCAGAGGACTGGCAGTGAACCGCAACGGACAAGCCAGTCTCTCGTACGGCAAGAACAAGAATGCCTGGGGTATGCTGCAACTCTTCCGTCGTCTGAACCCGAGAGGCCGCAACATCACCGTCCGCTTCGAAGGCAGCATCGGCGATAGCGAGCAGGAGAACACCTCGAACAACGAGGTCCATCTCTTCCAGGTGAAGAACCAGACCGGACAGGACTCCACCTACTTCACCGCGCGTTACAACACCACGCCCACCGACAACAGCGGCTACGTGATGAACGCCACCTACAGCGAGCCGCTCTGGAAGGGCGCCCACCTGCAGGCCAGTTATGAACTCAGATATAATCAGAACAAGAGTGACCGCCAGACCTACGACTTCAGTCACATGGACGTGAACCCATTCACGGGCGTCATCCCCCAGTACCGCGAGTGGGATCCCTGGCTCGGCACCGTTTACGGCAATATGGACAGTTACCTCGACAGGAGCCTCAGCCGTTACTCCGAGTACAAGAACTACACCCATAACATCCGTCTGATGCTGCGCTACTATCAGGAGAAGTACGAGTACAACGTCGGTATCCACGTGCAGCCGCAACACTCCAACTATATTCAGGACTACCGCAATCGCTACGTCGATACCATCCGTAATGTCACAAACATGACGCCAACACTTGACTTCCGCTACAAGTTCACCGACCAGCACTCCATCCGCGTGCAGTACCGCGGCGACACCCGTCAGCCCGACATCACGCAGTTGCTCGACATCCGCGACGACTCCAACCCACTCTACATCACCGAGGGTAACCCCGGACTGAAGCCGCAGTTCACCAACTCGCTCAACGTCTATTACAACAACTACATCCAGCGCTACAAGCGTAGCATCGTACTCTACGCCAACTACCGCCATATCCGCAATTCGATATCGAACATGGTGCGCTACGACCCCGAGACAGGCGGAAGTGTCTCAAGGCCTGAGAATATCAACGGCAACTGGAATATTAACAGTGGGCTGACCTTCAATACTGCCATCGACACCACCGCCCACTGGAACATTGGCACCGACACCCGCGTCAGATACAACAACTACGTGAGTTACGTGGCCCAGCAGAAGGCCGATGCTGAGAAAAACACCACCCGCTCGTACAATGTCAGCGAGCGCCTCAACCTGAGTTACCGCAACGACTGGCTCGAGGTGACACTCGACGGCTGGGTGAACTATCAGCACTCGCGCAACGAACTGCAGCCCACCGCCAACCTCGACACATGGCAGTTCAACTACGGCGGACAGGCCATCGTGCGCCTGCCCTTCGGCATGGAGATCAGTACCAACATACACGAGAACTCGCGCCGCGGATACAACGACCCGTCGTCGAACACCAACGAACTCATCTGGAACGGCCAGATATCCCAGACCTTCCTCAAGAGCAAGACACTCGTCGTGGCCCTCAACTTCTACGACCTCCTACAGCAGCAGTCGAACTACAACCGCTGGGTGGGTGCTACAGGTCGCAGCGATACCCGCTACAACAGCATCAACTCGTACGCCATGCTGCACGTGCGCTACCGCCTGAACATGTTCGGCGGCAAGGTCGATACCGAGGGCCATTACGACAAGACCTGGGGTAACAACAACGGTGGCGGCAATCGTGGCGGTAATCGTGGCGGTGGCGGATTTGGCGGAGCAGGTGGCGGTAATCGCGGCGGCAGAAGATAGAACAAAATCAACACAAAAAGTATAAAGGATATGAAAAGAATCATTCTCATGACTCTGTGTGCTCTGGGCACCAGTATGACACAGGCAGAGACTGCCGACTCGCTGTCACTGCAGGAAGTTGTAGTAACTGGAACGCGCAGCGCCACCGATGTGCGCCACCTGCCGATGACGGTAAACGTGATTGGTCGCGACATGCTGACGGCAGAACACCAGACCAGTGTGCTGCCCACGGTGATGCGCGAAGTGCCAGGACTTTTTGTCACGTCGCGCTCGATTATGGGCTACGGTGTATCGACGGGTGCGGCAGGCGGCATCAACCTGCGTGGTATCACGGGCGGCGCGGGTCAGTTGATGGTACTCATCGACGGTCATCCGCAGTATCAGGGCATCTACGGCCATCCCATTAGCGACAGTTACCAAACACTGATGGCTGAACGTGTGGAGGTGCTTCGCGGTCCGGCATCAGTACTCTACGGCAGTAATGCTATGGGTGGCGTACTGAACATCGTGACGCGCTCGATGCATCAGGACGGCGTAAAAACCACCATTGACCTTGGTGCAGGCAGTTACGGAACCGTTCAGGCGGAAGCATCTAATCAGATCCGTAGCGGCAAGTTCAGCAGTACCATTGCCGCACAATATGGCCGCACCGACAACCACCGTCCCCGCATGGGCTTCGAGCAGTATGGCGGCTATCTGAAACTGGGCTACGATTTCAACGACCACTGGAATGCTTATATTGATGCGAATATCACCCGCTTCAACGCCTCGTATCCCGGTGCCGAGACATCGCCACTCTACGATGCCGACCAGTGGATTACGCGTGGTGTTGTCTCTGCCGCTATCGAGAACCACTATAACCGCACCAGTGGTGCACTGAGCGTCTATTCAAATTTCGGACGTCATAAGATTGACGACGGCACAGCCGACCCTGCCCAGCCCACACAGCGGTATTTCCGTTCGAAGGATGCGCTGACAGGTGTATCATGGTATCAGAGTGCCCAACTGTTTGAGGGTAACCGTCTCACCGTCGGTGTCGATTATATGCATATCTACGGCAACGCCTATTACACGTCGAAGGCTACAGGAGAAATACTCGATACGCCGAACAAGCAGAACGGCAAGTCATACCGTAACGAGATAGCAGGCTATGTAGATATCCGTCAGGACCTGCTGTCGTGGCTCACGATTGATGCTGGTATCCGTTTCGACCACCACAACATCACGGGTTCGGAGTGGATTCCTCAGGCCGGTCTTGTGATCCGTCCTATCGAGACTGGTGAAATCAAGGCGATGGTAAGCAAAGGTTTCCGCAACCCAACGATGCGTGAGATGTATCTCTATCCCCCCTCGAACACCGATCTGGAGCCCGAACGTCTCTGGAACTACGAACTATCGTGGCGCCATCGCACGAACGATGGGTTCACCTATGGCCTCAACCTCTTTTATATCAAGGGTGATAACATGATCCAGACCGTGAACCGCCAGAATGTCAACACAGGCGAGATTGAGAACTGGGGCTTCGAGGCGGAAGCGAAATATCCCATTGATAACCACTTCAGCATCAGAGCCAACTCGGCATATCTGCACATGAAGAACAAGATTGTCGCAGCCCCTGAGAGTACTGGCTATGTCGGCATGGATTATCATCAGGACAAGTGGTTTGCCACCCTGGGACTGATGCATGTTGAAAACCTCTACACCACTGTGGGTGAGAATGAGACAAAGGAGAACTTCTGGCTGCTCAATGCCAGCGTGACCTATGCCGCCACAAAAGCCCTCAGCCTCTGGGTACGCGGTGAGAATCTTCTGGCTCAAAAATATGAGATCAATCTCGGTTACCCGATGCCCCGCGCCACCTTCATGGGCGGCGTAAGCCTCCACTTCTAAAAAGTAAAAAGGTAAAAAATAAATATTAAGATTATGGAAGCAAGTGTAAGACTTTATGCATTGAATTATGACGAGGTGAAGACCTATCTGTGGGCAACGGTGTTCGTAGCCTGCAATCTGGTACTGCCTCAAGTGTTCCATCTCATCCCACAGGGCGGCATCGTCTTCGCACCCCTGTCACTGGTCATCCTCGCCGGATCCTATAAGTTCGGCTGGAAGACCGGACTCCTCGCAGCCTTGCTCTCACCGCTGGTGAACCATGCGCTGACAGGTATGCCTGCATGGGAAGTCATGCCCGTGATGACACTGAAACTCGCTACGCTGGCAGTAGTTGCCGGACTTACCGCCCAGCACTTTAAAGCCGTCACCCTACCACTCCTTATCGGTGTTGTCCTTGTCAGCGAGGCCATTGGTGCCCTCGGCGAACTGGCACTTACTGGCGGCATTGCAGCCACCATCGCCGACTTTACCATCGGTTGGCCTGGTCTGATTCTTCAAGTCATCGGAACCTGGCTCATCCTGAATATCAACAAACTCACAAGCAAAGGCTAATATGAAGGATTTTAATTACTACGCACCGACGGAAGTAGTATTCGGTGAACAGTCAGAGGAGCAGGTGGCTCATCTGGTGAAGAAATATGGTGGCACTAAAGTGCTGGTGCATTACGGTGGTCAGAGTGCCATCAAGTCTGGACTCCTCGACAAAATCTGCGGTCTGCTCACTGAGGGCGGCGTAGAGTTTGTCAAGTTGGGAGGCGTCGTCCCCAACCCCAGGCTCTCACTGGCCCAGAAGGGCATTGAGTTGTGTCGCCAAGAGGATATTGACTTCATCCTCGCCGTTGGTGGTGGCAGTGTCATTGACTCATCAAAGTGTATCGCCTACGGTGTACCCTACCAAGGTAATGTATGGGACTTCTATCTTGGCAAGGCAGAGCCCACTACGATGCTACCTGTAGCCTGTGTGCTCACTATCCCCGCCGCTGGCAGTGAGATGAGTGAGGCTAGTGTCATTACCAATGAGGACGGCGACGTGAAACTTGGCTATTCCAACAATCTCTCGCGCCCCAAGTTCGCCATCATGAATCCCCGTCGCACCATGACCCTGCCACCTTATCAGACGGCAGCAGGTGTGACAGACATGATGATGCACACGATGGAACGTTACTTCACCAAGGACGATGACATGGACTTCACCACCGACATCGCCGAGGCTATGTTACGGAGTATCAAAGATGCCGTGTTTGCCGTACTGAAGAATCCCGAGGACTACCGCTATCGCGCCCAGATCATGTGGGGCGGTTCATTAATGCACAACGGTCTGACGGGCTGTGGTGTGGCTGATGACTGGGCCACCCATCAGTTGGAGCATGAACTCAGTGGTATGTTCGACGTCACCCATGGTGCCGGTCTTGCTGCCATCTGGCCCAGTTGGGCGCGCTATGTCATGCACGAGAATCTTCGCCGTTTCGTACGCTTCGCCGTCAACGTGATGGATGTCCCCAACGACTTCACCGACCCCGAGGGTACAGCCCTTAAGGGCATCGAAGCCATGGAGCGCTTCTATCATGCCATCGGCATGCCCATCAACATTAAGGAACTGATTGGCAAGGATATCACCGACGAGGAAATCCATGAGATGACCCGCAAGTGCAGCCGCGACTATACCTCGACCTGCGGTTGTCTGAAAGTGTTGAAGGCCGAGGATATGGAGGCAATCTATAAAATGGCAAGAGGATGAAGATATTAATTATTGGTGGAACAGGCACCATCAGCAGTGCCATCACCCGACAGTTGGCAGCCAGCGGCCACGACCTGTGGCTGTTGAACCGCGGCACCCGTAAGAATGAGGTGCCTACCAGTGTCAGACAAGTCATCGTCGATATCGACGACACGGACAAAGTGCTTCAATTGCTGGGCGATGCCCAGTTTGATACCGTCTGTGAGTTCATCGGATTCCTGCCTTCTCAGGTAGAGCGTGACATCCGACTCTTTAAGGGACGCACCAAACAGTACGTCTATATCTCATCGGCTTCAGCCTACAATAAGCCTGCCGCCAGTCACGTCATCACGGAGGGTACCACCCTCGCCAACCCCTATTGGGAGTACTCACGCAATAAGATTGCCTGTGAGGAACTTCTGATGAAGGAATATCGTGAAAACGGTTTCCCCGTCACTATCATCCGCCCCTCTCACACCTATTGCGAACGAGCCGTACCCCTGAGCGTTCACGGATTGAAGGGCTCCTGGCAGGTGTTGAAACGTATGATGGAGGGCAAGCCCGTCATCGTACACGGTGACGGTTCCTCCCTCTGGACGGTGACATGGAACCAGGACTTCGCCAAAGGCTTCATCGGCCTTTTGGGTAATCCCAAGGCCATCGGCGAGCCATTTCAGATTATGAGCGACGAACAACTATCATGGAACCAGATCTATGAGTGCGCAGGCCGGGCCCTCGGTGTCACGCCAAAACTCTACCACGTCGCTTCCGACTTCCTTGCCGCTACCTGTCCCAAGGAGTGGGATTTCACAGGCAACCTCATCGGCGACAAGGCTGCCACCGTCATCTTCGACTGTAGGAAACTGAAGCGCGCCGTGCCTGGATTCCAGTGTACCACCCGTTTCGACGAGGGGGTACGCCGTTGCGTGACCTATATCCTCGCCCACCCCGAACTCCAGGAGGAAGATCCCGAGTTCGACGCCTGGTGTGATAAGGTCATCGCTGCGCAGGAAACTGCCAAAGCAAGCCTTTAGGCTTAAAAACCCCAAAAATCCCTGAAACCTTTGTCCGTTTCAGGGATTTTTTGTACCTTTGTCTCCCGAAATGATAGTATGTATTGCAGAGAAACCCAGTGTGGCGAGAGACATCGCCCGTATCATCGGGGCGACAGCCTCACACGACGGGTATATGGAAGGTAACGGCTATCAGGTGACGTGGACATTCGGTCACCTGTGTACACTGAAGGAACCGGGCGACTATACCCCGGCATGGAAATCGTGGGCGCTGACGCAACTGCCGATGATACCGCAGCGTTTCGGTATCAAACTGATTAACGACAAAGGCATTGAAAAGCAGTTTGCCATCATCGAACGGCTGATGCAGGCCGCTGACAGTATCGTGAACTGCGGCGACGCTGGACAAGAAGGTGAACTCATCCAGCGGTGGGTGATGCAGAAGGCACAGGCGAAGTGTCCCGTGAAACGACTCTGGATCTCGTCGATGACCGATGAGGCCATCCGCGAGGGTTTCGCCTCGTTGAAAGACCAGACCGACTACCAACCCCTCTACCTCGCTGGCCTCTCACGCGCTATCGGCGACTGGCTCCTGGGCATGAACGCCACCCGCCTCTACACGTTGAAATACGGTCAGAACCGACAGGTGCTCTCCATCGGACGCGTGCAGACCCCTACCCTCGCCCTCATCGTCAACCGTCAGAAGGAAATCGAGAACTTCAAGCCCGAGCCGTATTGGGTACTCGCCACAGTCTATCGCGATACGACTTTCACAGCAACGAAAGGAAAGTTTACCAGCAAAGAAGAGGGCGAAAAGGCCTTCGCCACCATCGAGGGCAAACCTTTCACCGTGACGAAGGTAGAGAAGAAGACTGGCAAGGAACAGCCGCCCCAACTCTACGACCTCACCTCGCTGCAAGTGGATTGTAACCGTAAGTTCGCCTACTCTGCCGAGATGACGCTGAACCTCATCCAGAGTCTCTATGAGAAGAAATACACCACCTATCCCCGTGTGGATACGCAGTATCTATCTGATGACATCTACCCCAAGTGCCCGCAGACGCTCAATGGCCTCTACCAGACTAAGTTTGGAGGTGTCACCCCTTATGCGGAGTTCATCAAGCCCATCGGTGGCAAGCCATTGAAGAAGACCAAGCGTGTCTTTGACACGTCAAAGGTGACGGATCACCACGCCATCATCCCCACGGGTGTCATCCCCACGAACCTCAATGATGCTGAGCAGAAGGTCTTCGACCTCGTGGCAAGGAGGTTTATCGCTGTGTTCCTGCCAGACTGCAAATTCTCGACGACGACAGTATTAGGCGAGGTAAAAGGTGAGAACGAAACGATAGAATTCAAAGTTACTGGCAAGGAAATCCTTGATCCAGGCTGGCGCGTGGTTCAAGGCAAAATCCAAAGAGAGGACGATGAAAAGAAAGAGGATGATGAGGAGCGTACGCTCCCTACCTTCATCAAGGGCGAAAGCGGCGACCACAAGCCCACCCTCACCGAGAAATGGACCACGCCCCCACCTTATTATAATGAGGCCTCCCTGCTCCGTGCGATGGAGACGGCGGGCAAGTTCGTGGAGGATGAGACCCTCCGCGCCGCCATGAAGGAGAACGGCATCGGACGTCCATCGTCACGTGCCAGCATCATCGAGACCCTTTTCAAACGCCATTATATCAAGCGCGACAAGAAACGTCTCATCGCCACCCCGACGGGTATTGAACTCATCAACCTCATCCGCGAGGAACTGCTGAAGAGTTGTGAACTGACGGGTATCTGGGAAAAGAAACTTCGCGATATCGAGCATCAGAAATACGATGCCCAGCAATTCATCGAGGAACTCAAGACTCAGGTCTCGGAGATTGTACAGGAAGTGATGTCCGACACCAGCAACCGCCGTGTCACCGTCCTCTCCGATGCAGAACTGAAGAAAGTGAAGTCGCCCAAGGCCGAAACAGCCCCAAAGTCCAAGACCACCCGAACAAAAAAGGCTTCCGACTCCAAAGAAGGCGCAGCAGTTAACACTTCTCAGTCATCACCTCTCACGCCGACGGAAGGAGCCCCATGTCCCCTCTGCGGCCAAGGCCACATCATCAAGGGCAAGACTGCCTTCGGCTGTTCCCGTTGGAAGGAAGGCTGCACCTACCGTGTACCCTTCGGACAAAAGCCGGAGTAACACCGCGTAAAACCATTATACCTTTATTCTTCTCCTGTCTTCCAGAGTTCGTTAAGACTCTGCTGTAGGCTTGAGGGCAGGGCTGGGATGTTATGACCACGCTCGAACTGACGGATGTTCTGATAGGTCAACTTCATCTTGTTTTGCTTCTTTATCTGCTTCAGTTCGTCCTTATCGACGTATGCGCGGTCGGTGGCAAACACCTGAATACCTATGACGTTATGCTCAAGGCTGCCGTCTTTCTGTACTTCGTCGTAACTATCGATGTTCTCCATCATCAAATAATCCTCAGGCCGTGACTTGCCATCCTCATCAATGCGGTAGATAAAGAAACTGGAGTACTGCATGTTCTTTTTCTTAGCAGCCCTCTTTTCGGCTTTGGCTATTTTCTTGGCATTGCCGCTTTCCTCCAGCCTGTGACTTGCCATCTTCTCAGCATCGAAGGTAATCCGACGCTGGTTGCCTTCATCGATGATATAACCGATAGTGCCTCTCGAGTCGCTGATGCGCTGGCGACCTGGTCCTTCCTTTGTAATCTTGTGTTTCGGGTTGTTCTTGAGCCTGTCACCGACATTCTTCATCGGCAGATGGCTGAGGCGATTTATCCTGCTGCCCCCAAGAGCACCGAGAATCGTCTTGAGAATGGCGTATTTGGCTTTCGACACATTGGTGGTACTGGTCTTGAGTTTCTTGGTCTTGACGTCATAGACATTGTCGGTCATTCCCACGCGGTAGTAGGCCATCCCGTATTCGTCGGAGTACATATACATGCGGTAGTATGTCTGCACATAGACATACGGTTTCTTCTTCACCACGATCTCAGGCAGTCCGAAGTCGGCATCCTCGAGGGTAATGTTGCCGCTCTTACCGTTCATCTTATAGAGTTTGGGTTTATAGGCAATATGGCTGATGCTAATGGTATCGGCACCTTTCACATCGGCCAGATAGCCGTCGGCATCAGTGACACCGATAACCTTGGAATCAGTGGTCATCACGGATACAAAAGGTACGGGCTGGCCGTCCTTGTCTATTGTACGGATCTTCTGAGCATTGACGCTCATTGTAGCCATCATGGCGACTACTGCCAGAAATAAAAACTTCTTCATTGCTTTTTGTCACTAATTTGTTCCGATGCTAATCTTGTCAATATACATGAACACCTTCGCCATGCTTCTGCGTGCAAAGGTAATCATTTTTTGCCAAACAATCAAACGCATTTCTTTTTTTAACGTCATTATGTCAGTATAAAGAGGCCCAAAGGCAATAAAAGGGCTGATATTTCCGTTACATGATAGTATGCGAAGGATTCTCATTATAGCATCTGTTACAATCGTGACCGTACTCCTGACGGGATGCGGGGCAGACCAGGCTGTGAAGAAGGCAGAAAAGTTCTATGCCATCGGGGAATACTATGACGCTGCAGCGCAATATAAGAAAGCCTACTCGCAGACACCTTCGAAGGAGAAGGTGAAACGCGGACAACTGAGTGCGAAGATGGCGGAGTGCTACCGTCGCATCAACAACACCAATAAGGCCATCACCGCCTATAAGAACGTCATCCGTTATAAGCAGGCTGACTCGCTGACGCACCTGCGTCTGGCCCAGCAACTGATGAAGAACGGCAACTATAAGGAGGCTGCGAAGAACTTCCAAGAGGCGATAGACAGTTTAGCATTGAAAGTGCAGAACTCAGAGACGGGCTGGGTGGATCTGGCCAGAAACGGTCTGCAGGCCGCGAAGATGGCTCCTGAATGGAAGAAAGAGGGTTCACAATATACCGTGAAACGTATGGACCTCTTCAACTCCCGTCGCGACGACTACTCTCCTGCTCTGGCTGGCGAGGAGAGTGACCAACTTTTCTTCACATCCACCCGTAACCAAGCACAGGGTGATGAATACAGTGGCATCACGGGTAGCAAGCCTGCTGACATCTTCTGGGCCCAGAAAGACGACAAGGGCAAATGGGGCAAACCGCAGAGCATCGACTCCGAACTCAATTCTGCTTATGAGGAGGGTGCCTGTTGTTTCTCGCCTGATGGCAAGACGATGTACCTGACGCTGTGCAAGACCGATCCACAATACCCTCGCTATGCTACCATCGCCGTGAGCAACCGCTCGGATGCCGCCTGGAGCAAGCCGCGGGAATTGACCATTGCCAAAGACACGCTCTCCAGTTATGCCCATCCCGCCGTCTCACCTGACGGCGAGTGGCTTTATTTCGTCAGCGACATGCCCGGAGGCTATGGCGGTCTCGACATCTGGCGTTGTAGGATCTACGGCAACGAGACAGGGGGAGCAGAGAATTTAGGCGAACCAGTCAATACGGCTGGCGATGAGATGTTCCCCACGTTCCGTCCCAACGGTGACCTTTATTTCTCGAGCGACGGGCACCCGGGAATCGGAGGACTAGATATCTTTATCGCCAAACCTGATGCATCGGGATGGTCTATCGAGCATCCCGGATTCCCACTGAACTCGCAAGGCGATGACTTCGGCATGACCTTCGAGGGACTACTGAACAAGGGTTATTTCTCATCCAGTCGTGGTGACACCCGCGGCATGGACCACATCTATAGTTTCTTCAACCCAGAGATTGTACAGACGGTAAAGGGCTGGGTGTATGAACAGGATGGCTACGAACTCACCCAGGCACAGGTCTATATGGTGGGCAACGACGGCACAAACTTGAAACTGAGTGTACGTGGCGACGGCTCTTTTACACAGGTCATCAAACCCGGTGTGGAATATGTGCTGCTCGGCACCTGCAAGGGATACCTCAACCATCAGGAGCAGTTGTGTGTGGGACCTGTGACGGAATCGGAGGAATACGTGCTGCAGTTCCCGTTGGCAAATATCTCCGCCCCCGTGATGATAGAGAATATCTTCTATGATTTCGACAAGGCCACCCTGCGTCCGGAATCAACGACAGCCCTCGACGAACTGGTGAAACTGTTGAACGAGAATCCCAACGTGACCATCGAACTCTCTGCTCATACCGACTATAAAGGTTCAGACCAATACAATGAACGACTCTCACAGCGACGTGCCGAGAGTGTCGTCCGTTACCTTATAGACCACGGCATTGCCGCAGACCGTCTGATGCCGAAGGGCTATGGCGAGGGCAAGCCCAAGACTATCAAAAGGAAAGTGGCTGAAAGATATCCGTTCCTCAAGGAAGGCGATGTGCTGACCGAAGACTACATCACCCAACTGCCCGAGGATCAGCAAGAGCAGTGTAACCAGTTGAACCGCCGTACGGAGTTTAAAGTATTGCGGACAACTTACGGTATGTTTGATACGGAAGGTAAACTCCTACAAAAGCCACAACCAACAACACCACCAGAGGATTCAGAGACACCTCAGTCGTCGGAGCCGTGGTAAGGAACACGCTCAACCAGGTGACCACCGTCTGGAACACCACCATCACACTGGCTTTCAGGGTTTCCAAACCGCCAAAGGCGAAGAAAAGCACCACACCCAATATGATGCAGAACCAGGTCCAGATCACAGACAGTCTGTGACTCTTTTCCGCTTGGCTGTCTGGCAGACTCAACATAACCCGCTCCGTAAAGCCGGCATCCTCAATCTGCTGCTGTGCAGCCTCCTTGAAGAAATCGTCAATCAATTTATAGTCTTTATCGGTCATATCCATTGGTTTTTAAATAGTCCGTCAGTTTATCCTTGCCCCGTTTCAGGTGCGACTTCACAGTGTTCTGGGGCATGCCCGTGATGTCGCTGATCTTGTCAATAGGTTGCCCGTCGATGAGTTGGAGCGTGATACACGTCCGCTCTTCTTCCTTCAGTTGCGACAGGGCCTGATAGATATCCATCTTCAGTGTAGAAGTGGCAGGCGAGAGGTTTGAGGCGAGGGAAACGGCTACGGATGGCGTATCCTCCAGACTGCTCACCTCGGTCTTCCTGCTCCTGGTATAGTCATAGAACACGTTATAGGCGATACGGAAGAGCCAGGTGGAGAAACTCGACATACCACGGAACTTCGTGATGTTGACATACACCTTGATAAATGTCTCTTGTGCCAGGTCGTCACTCAGGGCCTCATTGCCCAAGGTCTGGTTCAGAAAGAACCGACGCACAGGTGACTGGTATTTCCGCACAAGCAAGTCGAAGGCCCGCTTGTTGTGTAATACCGCCACCTGCGTCACAAGGGCTATGTCACTGAGTTCTGCCACCTCTTAACTCTAAATTCTAAACCAACCTTTTCTCAGGCATTACGAGCCACAGCACGATGTAGAAGATAAGTCCGCAGAAGGCTGTGAAGATGGTGAGGAAAGCGTAGGCAATGCGCACCATCACGGGATCGAAGTCCATATACTCGGCGATACCGCCGCAAACACCTGCTATTACTCTGTCATTAGAGCGCATCAGTCTCTTTGTCATAATTCTGAAATATTTGAGTTATTGTTGTTCCTTATGTTATTCAACGGATCATTGTCATTGTTTCCCGTCTGACGGGTCACAAACCACTTACCAAGTCCGATGAAGAAGACGAGAGCACCGATACCAATACCGATCTTGCCGATGATGAGGCCGAGGAAGATAGCCAGGCCAATGCCTACGAACATTTGACGGATACCTGCCTGATACTCACTGGTCAGCATCTTCGAATCAGTATCCTTCAGGATCTCATCGGGAATGGGCTGTCCGTTCTGGATGGCCATCTGTGCCAGTTTGTAACGTTCTTTTCGGTTCCTGTTGACGAAGTAGAAGATGGTAAAGATAATCAGTAATGGGGCCAAGAGGAAGATGACGACGATGGAGACGATGCTCACAGCCACCCAAGGTCCGACAAAGCCGCCTACACTGTCCATCACTTCCTTGAGTTCTTGTACGTCGCCGCTACTCGTATAAGTTGTACCGCGACGGTAGGTGATGTACTTGTCATCTTCAGCATCTTCTGCAGCAGCTGTTGTGTCAGAAAAGGCTTCGATGGCGTCATGATTGTTCTTAGTAGAGTCCACCTGCTCCGTACGTGGAGTGTGGCGGTGCTTCTGTGCTGCTGCCTCGGCATTCAGCCCAAGCGAGAGCATCAATGCGATTGCGATTACATACTTTTTCATATCTTTCTGTTTTTTGATTTCTACAGCCGTTTGACGTAACAAATCATAAATTAGTTGCAAAGATAGTATATTTTCCCATTTTTTTTTTAATTTTGCAGTCAAAATATGCAATTACCCAAGGATTTCATAAGGGAGACGAAACTGGTGATGGGCGAAGAACGCTTCAACCGTTTCATAGAGGCACTCGACGAGGATGCCCCCGTGAGCATACGCCTCAATCCCAATTCTTTCCCTTGGCGCTGTCAGGGAAAAGAGGAAGTGCCTTGGTGTCCAGAAGGCTATTATTTGGAGGGTCGCCCACAATTTACTTTCGACCCGCTCTTCCATGCGGGGTGCTACTATGTGCAGGAGGCCTCCTCGATGTTTGTCACCCATATCCTCAGGAGTTTAGAACTGAGAACTGAGAGTTTAGAGTCTAAACTAAAAGTACTGGACCTTTGTGCTGCCCCTGGCGGCAAATCCACGGCCATCCGTACCGTATTGCCAGAGGGGAGTGTCCTCGTCAGCAACGAGCCCATCCCTACTCGTGCACAGATTCTCTTGGAGAACATCACCAAATGGGGCTGGCCCAACTGTATCGTCACCAACAACTACCCCCGTGACTTCCGCAAGGCGAAGGTAAAGTTTGACATCATCCTCTGCGACGTGCCCTGTTCTGGCGAGGGTATGTTCCGCAAGGACCCAAACGCCATCAGTGAGTGGAGTCTTCAGAACGTGGAGAAATGTTGGCGGTTGCAGCGTGAGATTGTCGCTGATGCCTGGGAGTGTCTGAACCCAGGTGGTATATTAATATATAGTACGTGTACATATAATATAAAGGAAAACGAGGAAAACGTGCGCTGGATCATGGAGGAATACGATGCGGAAGCCATTGAGATTCCCACCAAGTCGGAATGGGGCATCACAGGTTCGTTGCTTGAAGGTTTCGACGCACCCGTCTATCATTTCATTCCTGGCTTTACCCGTGGCGAAGGACTCTTTATTTGCGCACTGCGCAAAAGTGGAGAATGTAGAGCGGAGAATGTAGAACTCTCCACGCTAAACTCTAAATTAAAAATCCTCACCCCCAATCTTCCGCAAGGCGAACAAGCCCGCATTGACCTCTCCTACCCCGAAGCCCTCAAATACCTCCGTGGCGAGGCCCTCGTATTGCCATCCGACACTCCACGAGGCATCGTCACTGTCACCTACAAGGATTTCCCATTGGGGCCGATGAAGAATATCGGTAATCGCGCCAACAACCTCTACCCCAAGCCCTGGCGCATCAAGACCACGCATCTTCCCGTCGAGCCTCCCGAGATTGTAAAAAAACAAATGAATAAATAAAATGTAAATCATAAAATTGTAAATGAAACAATATCTCGACATCCTCAACCGCATCCTGACGGAAGGCACCCAGAAGGGTGACCGTACAGGTACTGGTACCATCAGCATCTTCGGTACCCAGAGCCGTTACAACCTCGATGACGGATTCCCTCTGCTGACCACTAAAAAACTCCACCTGAAGAGTATCATCTACGAACTGCTCTGGTTCCTGAAGGGTGATACCAACGTGAAATACCTGCAAGAGCACGGTGTGCGCATCTGGAACGAGTGGGCCGACGAGAATGGTGAACTAGGCCCCGTCTATGGACACCAATGGCGTTCGTGGCCCGACTACAAGGGAGGTACAATAGACCAGATTCAGTACGTGCTGGATCAGTTGAAGAACAATCCCAACTCGCGTCGTATGATTGTCTCTGCCTGGAACGTGGCGGAGGTGAATGAGATGGCGCTGCCCCCGTGTCATACTATCTTCCAATTCTATGTGGCGGGTGACCGTCTGTCGCTCCAACTCTACCAGCGCAGTGCCGACACCTTCCTCGGGGTACCGTTTAATATCGCCTCGTACGCCCTGTTGCTCCAGATGATGGCACAGGTGACGGGTTACAAGGCTGGTGACTTCATCCACACTACGGGCGACACCCATCTCTACCTGAACCATATCGAACAGGCGAAACTCCAACTTACCCGTGAGCCGCGCCCACTGCCCACGATGAAGATCAACCCCGACGTGAAAAACCTCTTCGACTTCCAATTCGAAGACTTCGAACTCGTGGGCTATGACCCGCATCCACACATCAAAGCAGAAGTAAGCGTATGATTAGCATAATCGCAGCGGTGGCGAAGAACGGAGCCATCGGATATAAGAACAAACTGATTTATTGGCTTCCCAACGACCTAAAGCGTTTTAAGGCGCTCACCACGGGTCACACCATTATTATGGGTCGTAACACATATCTATCTTTACCCAAGGGAGCCCTGCCTAATCGTAGGAACATCGTACTGAGCCGCAGTGCGAAGGCGTTTGAGGGCTGCGACGTTTATTCTTCTCTCGAAGAGGCTCTTACCCACTGTACTCCTGATGAGGACATCTACATCATCGGTGGGGCCAGTGTCTATCGTCAGGCTCTGAAGATCGCCGACCGTCTCTGTCTGACGGAGATTGATG
Organism: Prevotella sp.; assembly: GCA_017965725.1. Classification (GTDB taxonomy): domain Bacteria; phylum Bacteroidota; class Bacteroidia; order Bacteroidales; family Bacteroidaceae; genus Prevotella. Next base: position 10,507 of record JAGCPK010000038.1, on the reverse strand, counting down.
ACACCCCTGCAGAGGCTGACACCTTCTTCCCGTCCTACGACGAAGGCTGGCAAGAAGAAAGCCGTGAGGACCATCCCGTAGATGACCGTCACGACTTCCCCTATTCCTTCGTGGATTACGTCAAGGCTGAGCCTCAGTAAACGCCTCCATGATGGCAGTGGGCCGATGGTTCTTAAATGCTCCCAGCGCATAATGACCTTCCGCCTCAGGCGCCCAATAGAAGACGCCCTTGCAGTGTCCGCCCGTCTGTGTGGCCGCTGCGGATATCAGTCGTTTCATAAACGCCTTTCCTTCCTCCGGACGTGCTGCCTCATACCCCGTCTCCACAATCATCATCGGGGTGTGATATTTTTCGTAAAGTGCATTCATATTTGCTACGCACTTTTGTAGCGTCTCGTCATCCGAGGTGGTAAGGTTCGCCTTTTGGTCCCAGTAGGGATAGACGCTCAGACCGATCATGTCCCATTTCGCCTTATACTGCCTCAGACCGTCGAAGATGAAATGATAGCGGTGCAGATCGCAGGCTGCATCGAGATGGATGATGACTGTTGCCTGCGGATAGACGGACTTCACAGCCTTGTAACCCGCCTGCGACAGGCCCGCATACTGTTTCATGTTCGTCGAGGCACGTCCCATCTCCCAGAGAAAGCCGTTGGTGGTCTCATTACCTACCTGCACCCATTTCACGTCGATGCCATTGTCTTTCAACAACTGCAACGTCTCTCGGGTATGCGTAGCCAATGCCTTTTTCATCTTCTTATAGTTCAAGTCTTTCCAAGCCGCAGGGATGTTCTGTTGTCCAGGATCAGCCCACCAGTCGCTGTAGTGGAAGTCGATCATCACCGCCATCCCTTGCTTTTTCGCTCTCAGTGCCATCACGAGCACATCCTCCTTACTACAAAAGCGGTCTTTGGGATTCACCCATACCCGCAGACGGACGGCATTCAGTCCGAGTTCCTTCATCAGCACGGTGTTCTCCCGCTCCTCGCCTTGGGCATTATAGAGTTTCCCGCCCCATGCCTCCAGTGCCGTCGTCCCACTGATGTCTGCCCCGAGCCAGAACGGTTCGTGCGACTGAGAGAAACCAGGCAGGCAAAGCCACGCCATCACCAGAAAAGACAAAAAATGCTTCATATATTATTCATTTTCATTCGGCTACAAAGATACGAAAAAAGTATCAATTATCAATTGTCCGCTCGAATTTTATTCGCTTTGCTTGCAAAGAATTATCAATTATTTCGTACCTTTGCATTCGCTTTATCAAAGACAGCAGTATTTTTATGTACAAACCAGCATTCAACATCAGGCGCCAAGTGCTCGTGTTCCGTCATTTCGGAAACAAGGGCTATTCGCTCTTTGCCTGTCTGGGACGCGAGGTGGTGTGCAGTGTGCTCTCCGTGGCCACGCTAACCTACGCCTCTGCGGAGAGTGTCTCGACGGATCCCGTCGTGACAGACTCCACTGCCACTACGACAGCCCGCGAGACGATGCTCGAGGAAGTCAGCGTGACTGGCTCGAGGGCGCCCCTGACGAAGAGTCAGGCTGCGAGAATGGTCACTGTACTGGATCGTGCCGACATTGCGCAGGCACCAGTACAAAGTATTAACGATCTCCTGAAATATGCCGTCGGCGTGGATGTCCGTCAACGAGGACCTATTGGTGCACAGACAGACATCTCCATCCGAGGCGGCACACAAGACCAGATCATCCTATTGCTTAATGGCATCAATATCTGTGACCCGCAGACGGGCCACAACGCGATGGACCTACCCGTCGATCTGAATGATATCATCCGTATCGAGGTACTCGAAGGTCCCGCAGGGCGTATCTACGGCACGTCCTCGCTCGTCGGGGCAATCAACATTGTGACACGCCCTGCCCTCACCACTAGTGCTGACATTACACTCGAAGGCGGATCTTTCGGCTATGGCAGGGTCAGTGGAAGAGGCAACCTGAAGGGTGGGCATTGGAACAATCAGTTGAGTGCAGGTTATAGTCGCAGCGACGGCTACAGTCGTTCGAAGGCAGGCAGCCTCAACACCGACTTCAGTGGGGCGAAAGGATTCTATCAAGGCCAATATGAAGACGAGGAGATCCGACTGCACTGGCACCTCGGCATTGCCGATAAGGGCTGGGGCTCCAGCACTTTCTGGGCCTCTCCTAAGTGGCAGGCCGACGACCAATACGAGCATACCACCAAACTATACTCCGCCATTCAGGGAGATACCAAACGGGGCCGATTACATCTGGGAGGCAATATCTACTGGAACCAGAACAGGGATCGCTACGAGGGGTATCGTGGACAACCCGAGAAGATGAAGTTCAACTACAACCGCACGGATGTCTATGGCGTGAGCCTCAGCAGTTATTTCGACTGGAACGTCCACAACCGGACAGCTTTCGGAGCCGAACTGCGCAACGAAGATCTGGTCAGCGGCAACCTCGGTGAGCCACTTTCGCACCCCCGCCATATCAAAGGTACAGATCGCGACTACACTCTTGGCGTGAACCGCACTAACATCAGCGGTTACTTGGAACACAACCTCTTGCTACGTAATTTCACAATCTCTGCAGGACTCGTCGCTGTCAAGAACACGTGGAGCAATATGAACATGACCGTCTATCCCGGTATTGACATCAGTTACCGCCCTACCCCACACTGGACACTCCACGCCTCGTACAACACCTCCCTGCGCATGCCGTCGTTTACGGAGATGTACTACAAATTACAGGGCTACAGTGCCGATCCTCATCTGAAACCCGAAGAGATGCGTGCCCTCGAGGTCGGCACCAACATACAATGGTCAATGATCAATGTTCAATGTGCCCTCTGGCATCATCATGGCACAAATATGATTGATTGGGTCATGGACACCTCGAAAGGTGATGAGGCCGTCTGGCAGAGCGTCAACCACACCAAACTGAACAGCATCGGCTTCGAAACCAGCATTATGGTCAATGTTAGATGGGCAATAATCAATGTTTCCTATAGTTTCATCCATCAGGACAAGGAGCAGGAGCCTGGCGTCGTGTCACAGTATGCCTTAGAGTATCTGCGCCACAAACTTGTAGCCAACCTGCGTCTCCCACTGACAGAGAGACTCTCCCTTAACCTGAACGCTAGATGGCAGGATCGTGTCGGCTCCTACACCGACTTCGACGGTTCCGTACAAGACTACCGCCCCTATTGCCTGCTCGACACCCGCCTGACGTGGCAACAGCCAACGTGGAAAATCTTTCTTGAAGCCACCAACCTGCTCGACGCCCGATACCACGACTACGGACTTGTGGAACAGCCCGGTCGTTGGCTCATCACTGGCCTCAGCATCAGCCTGTGATATGCCTAAGTTTCGGGCTTCATATCAAAAAATGTCAGATATTGGATGATTACTGAACAATAAATTGTAACTTTGCAACCGAATATGGATAAACGGGCAATAGTCATTGGTGCCTCTTCAGGCATCGGAAGAGAAGTAGCCATGCTACTGATGAAAGAAGGTTGGACGGTGGGCGTCGCAGCCAGGAGAGTGGATAGACTCGAAGAACTGCATGCGGCTGCCGTTGAGCAGATTGACGTGACACAGGAAAATGCGACAGAGCAACTACAGTCACTCATCAGTCGCCTGGGCGGTATGGATTTGTTCTTCTACGCCTCTGGCATCGGGAAACAGAACCGTGAACTGAAAGAGGACATCGAACTGGCAACACTCAAGACAAACGGACTCGGTTTCACACGGATGATTGGCGAGGCCTATCGCTATTTCGCAGAACGAGGCTACGGACATATCGCCGCCATCACGTCGATAGCCGGCACCAAAGGACTCGGCCCCGCCCCCAGTTATTCGGCCACCAAAGCCATGCAAAATGTTTATCTTCAGGCACTGGAACAGCAGGCCCACGCACGAGGTCTGAAGATACGCTTCACAGATATACGCCCCGGATTTGTGGATACCGCCCTGCTCAGCGGCGACTTCCACTACCCAATGATGCTCAAACCGGAACGTGTAGCCAAGGAAATCCTCTATGCCATCAACCACCGCCAGCATATCCGCGTCATCGACTGGAAGTACCGTATCCTGACAGCCCTCTGGCGCCGCATTCCCCGCTGCCTCTGGCGCAGAATCCGACTGTGAATCCATAAAGAAAGTGACCAGGTGATGTCATTTCGACCTGGGTATTTTATGCCCTGAATGCGAGGACGATTACCCCAGGGTGTAGTTTTCGTCCCCTGAATGCGAGGACGGTTTTCCCAGGGTGGGTTTTTCGTCCCCTGAGTCAAGGGAAGCCATCCCCTGGTCGGAATTGTATGCCCCAGATTCAGGGCACGTTTTTGCAAGGTATGCAAAACCTTCTCCGCGATTCGGTTTGGACTTTTGCCAGGTCGGAATTTTGTGCTCCGGATTCAGGGCACGTTTTTGCAGGGTATGCAAAACCTTCCCCGCGATTCGGTTTGGACTTTTGCCAGGTCGGAATTTTATGCCCCGGATTCAGGGCACGTTTTTGCAGGGTATGCAAAATCTTCCCCGTGATTCGGTTCATACTTTTGCACGGTGGGGTATGATATACCAGAGATATGGGCTATCCAGAATAAGTATTATTTCTTGAGTTTGAAAGAATTCTCGATACTGGAGAGTTCGGCAGAGAAGGCCTTATCGACTTTTAGGCGCTGCTCGACGGTGTTACAACTATGTATCACCGTGGAATGGTCGCGATTACCAATCAATTGTCCGATACGTGATGCAGGCATCTTGGTATATTTCTGAGCCAAATACATCGAGACCTGACGCACCTGCACATAGTCGCGCTTACGACTCTTGCTGAACACGTGCTGCTGGGCGACATTGTAATGCTGACACACCTTCTCGAGGATATCATCAATCGTCAACGGATGGTTATCAACCTTCACAGCACGTTTGATGATACGCTCTGCAAGACGCATATCGATATTGGTGTTATAGACAATCGAATAAGCCATCAGCGAGTTGAGCACACCCTCCAGGTCGCGCACACTGCCATTGGCTGTCTCTGCAATATACTGGATGACATCAGCAGGGATCTTCAAACCGTCGCGACGGCACTTGGAATTGAGGATATCAATACACAACTGCGTGTTGGGCTTCTCCAACTCAGCAACTAGTCCGCAGGAGAAACGTGTCAACAGCCGATCCTTCACGCCCTGTAAATCAACAGGAGGGCGGTCGCTGGCCAAGATTATCTGCTTGCCAAGACGGAACAGATTGTCGAAGATATGGAAGAAGGTGTCGAGCGTACGCGGTGAAGTGGCCCACTCCTGAATGTCATCGACAATCAGCACATCAATGGACTGATAGAAGTTGATGAAGTCGTTGGTGGTATTCTGGCGTACAGAGTCGGTGAACTGTACCTGGAAGAGACGAGCACTAACATAGAGCACACGCTTCTGCGGATAGGTCTCCTTACAACGCACACCGATAGCATTGATGAGATGGGTCTTACCACAACCCGAGGGTCCAAAGACAAAGAAGGGGTTGAATGTCGATTTGCCCGGATGCTCTGCAATAGAAAGTCCCACCGTACGAGGCAACTTATTGGAGTCACCCTCGATGAAAGTCTGGAAGGTCTTCTTGGGATCGAGTTGCGGATTCAACTCCTGAGGCACAGCAGAATCAAGCGTAGTAGGTGCCTTGTTGCCACGGTTTGTAGCCTGAGGTGCTGCTACTGTGGCAGGGCCGTCACTCTCCACATCCTGCTTGATATTATGCGCTTTGTCGGTCACAATGCGATAGCGCAACACGACACTGGTTTCAAACACTCGCGCGAGTACCTTACTTAACAGTCCCACATAGTACTGCTCCAAGTACTCGTACACGTACGGACTTGGAACTTGCACCAGCAATGTATGCTCCGTCTCGGAGTAGGACTCGAAGACGATTGGCGCAAACCACGTTTTGAACTGTTGCTCTGTGACGTTAGCCTGGATAATCCGAAGGCAGTCGGCCCAAAGCGCCTTATGACTTTTCGACATCGGCGACTGTTGTTTGTAACTTCGTTTTGTTATTGACAACGATTTGTGATTGATCGTTGATTTTCGAGTGCAAAGTTCGCACTTTTTTTTCAATTATGCAAATCCCCCAAAAAGATACCTTGTGTTTACAAATATGCTAACTGCCTATATTAAGGAAGGTTAGAGCGTTTCACAAGTAAATGGCCACAAAATACCATTTGACAATTTACAATACACTGAGAATCAAATGCTTAGCAACAAACATTCAAGGATGTAGCACAAAAGAACTACGTCATTTCAGAGTTTTAGGGAATTTATTATTTAGACGAAATAAAAATTACTTGTCTTTTTTGCCAAAAATTGAGAAATGGACGTACCGCTTAGGATGCGCCTTCAAATCCATCATCAAAGAGTCGGTATGACTCATTGTAGATGTCAGGTTTCGGTAGAGTTCCTGGTCGCGCATCAACAGGCCGAGGGTTCCCTCATCGCTGTTCAATTTGGCTGTCATCTGCTCAACATTCTGAAGGGTATTGTTTACCTTGGTCATCGTCATGGCGATATCAAGATCGCTTAGATTCTTTGTCAGCGTATTGGTATTGTCGAGCACACCATCGGCTTTCTGCATCATTTCCGGCATCTGACGGTTCAGACTTGCTGTGAGGTGTTTCAATTCATTGGAGGTGGTGGTGAGGTTGGCTGTAATCTGATCCACATTATGCAAAGAACTGCTGATTGCGGGATCAGCCAACAACTGATTCACACTGGCAAGGATGGAATCCAACTTTGGCAGCATTTTTTCTACCTGAGGAATCATGTCGGCAGCCTTAGCCAATGCTCCGAGTTGCATACCACCAGTGATGGTGTCACCAGATGTCAGCAAATCGACAGGATTCGGACCAAACTTCAATTCAAGTTTTACATTTCCAAGAAGATCACTGGCAATTTCCGCCTTCGTACCTTTCGGAAGACGGAGTTTCTTATCGAGTCCCAAAACAGCCACAATCTTTTCCTGACTGTCATAATTGAATATGACATCTTCCACGACACCGACACGAAAGCCATTGGCATATACAGGACAGGAAGCAGACACGCCACTGACATCCTCAAACTGCACATAATAACTATTGTCTGTGGAAAACAACGTCAGTCCCTTCAGAAATTTCATTCCAAAGAACAACACCACGATACCAGTCAATGCGACAAGGGCTATCTGCACCTCCTTTGTAAAATATTTCTTCATGTTATATTCTAATAATAAATAATGTACTATTTTGTCTTTTTACTCTTAAATTCTTTGATGGCTTCCTGCACATTTACCCGCTTACCATCCTTGAAAGCAATGATAAAGGCCTCCGGGAACTTCCCTTGGAGATCTTTTCGTAATTGGTTTATCTCATTATAATCTCCGGATGAACCCACAGTGTATTTTATCATCCCGTTCTCCCGATAACTGTCGAAATCCGTCACTCCCTTAAAACGGGAATCACTGGATTTAAGTGCCTTCGGGGATGTCAGGATCTGTACCTTGAAGACCGTACCTGTCTCGTCCTTGGGCTGAACAGGCTCAGACGGTGTAGGCTCAGGTTTGACACTATCGGTATTCAACTCTTCCTGGAGTTTCTTCGGTTCTTTCTTAGGTATAGAGGTTTCTTGGGGCTCAGGATCCTCTTTGGGTTTGACTTCCTCTTTTGGTTTCGGCTCAGCCATATAAGGTATAGTGATACCACCACCACTGAACTTTTTCCTATAAGCGGCAAAGGCATTGAAGATGCCACGAGCATACTGATCAGTAGCCAATGATGTGTTCATATACTGTTCCTCGTCGCGAGTAGAGATAAAGCCCAACTCTATCAGACAACCCGGCATCGATGTCAGGCGTAACACGGCCAGATTATCTTGATGGGCTCCCATATCCTGACGACCTGTGGCCTGACAGACATATTTCTGCATATACTTGGCCAGTTCAATGCTGTTCTCCATATTCTTGTCCTGAATGAACTCAAACAGGATATCACTTTCAGGGGAGTTCGGATCATAACCGTGATAGGTCTGTTGGTAGTCCTTCTCAAGATAGATCACTTCGTTCTCGCGCTTAGCCACCTCCAGATTCTCCAACACACCTGTCTTCTTACCAGTCCGCCGACTCTTACCCAACGTGTAGGTCTGGAAACCTCGTGCCGTATGACCCTTAGGCAAAGCATTGATATGAATAGATATAAACAGGTCGGCTTTATTCTTGTTGGCAATCTCTGCCCGTTTATACAACTCCACGAACTTATCGGTCTTACGCGTATAGATGACCTTCACATCCGGGCAGTTCTGTTCCACGAGTTTTCCGAAGGCTAGGGCAAACTTCAGGGTCAGGTTCTTTTCCTTGATACCAGCGCCGCCGATGGCTCCTGCGTCGCCACCACCATGACCGGCATCGATGACCAGCGTAAAATTCTTATTTGCTGCTATTGCAAAAGCAGCAAAGCAGAATAACGTTATCAGAAATAATACAATCCTCTTACACATACTATCCTTCGAAAGTGCAAAAATACGCATTATTCACTAAAAAGCCGACAAAGACTACTCAGTTTTATTATTTATTAAATGTATCTCCACCCCAACCCCGTCGCAGTCGGCACCCATCGGTGGGTTCTGCTTCGTCAGTTCCAGATCGATGGAGGTCACCTTGGGCCACTGCTTCTCTATCGCTGAGATGATTCGGCCCGCGACATGTTCCACCAGTTTCGAGGGGACAGCCATCTCCGCCTTTACAATAGCATAGAGATCAGCATAGTTGAGCGTGTCGCCAACTTCATCGCTTTGCATGGACTTTTCCAAAGGATAACCCACCCGCAGGTTAACGAGGAAGTCCGTCCCCACCTTCCTCTCCTGAGGCATCACCCCATGAAAGGCATGGAAACGGACATTCCGCAAACTGATATAGGAAGTTGTTATCCGCATCGGCTGGCACCACAGTTCTTACAAATCAGACATCCCTCCTGATAAATCAGACTCTCACTACCGCAGTTCGGGCACTTCTGTCCCTTAGCCTCAGTACCATCACTCACATATTTCTTCAACGCACGCTCCACACCGTTCTTCCAGGTGTTGATACTCTCGCTCTTCAGTTGCAGCGAACTGACAAGTCTGATCACATGGTCGATAGGCATCCGGTATCGGAGCACGCCAGAGATCAGTTTGGCGTAGTTCCAGTATTCGGGGTTGAATTTCTCGGAGAGCCCCTCAACGGTGGTCTTGTAGCCGCGCTTGTTCTCAAACTGGAAGTCATAGCGCTTCGTTCCGTCGGGATTCACCTGTTTGATGATCTTACCGTGCGTCACCGTCTTGGGCAGCATAATACCCTCGTCATCGTCCTGCAGACCCGTGAAGATCTCATACGGATAACCGTCGAGCAAGCCCACGAGAGCCACCCATTTCTCCTTATTGTTCTGGAAACGCACCACGTCGCACTCCAGCACTGGCGGGCGCACCTCCGTCACCTCCGGATGCTTGCAGGGCGCATCGTTCTGTTTCTCCTCCAGGTTGTTGTCCTTGGCCTCGTCCTCCTTCTTCGTCTCCTTCTTCACAGAGATCATCACACCCGAACGACTGCCGTCACGATAGATGGTACAGCCTTTGCAGCCCGATCGCCAGGCCTCGACATAGAGTTTGTTCACCAGTTCCTCATCGACATCATTGGGCAGGTTGACGGTGACGCTGATGGAGTGATCCACCCATTTCTGGATAGCCCCCTGCATCTTCACCTTCATCAGCCAATCGACATCGTTGGCAGTGGCCTTATAATACGGCGACTTCTGCACCAGTTCGTCAATCTCCTCCTGCGTGTAACGCTGTTCCGTGTCGATACCGTTGATGCGCATCCACTCCATGAACTTCGGATGATAGACGATAAACTCCTCAAAGGAGTCGCCCACTTCATCGACAAAATCGACATGGGCGCCTGCATCACCCGGATTCACCTTCCGACGACGCTTATAGACGGGCAGGAACACCGGTTCAATACCACTGGTGGTCTGCGTCATCAGCGAGGTCGTACCCGTCGGTGCAATCGTCAGACAGGCAATATTACGGCGGCCATACTTCACCATATCCTGATAGAGTTCCGGATCGGCATCCTTCAGGCGGCGCACAAACGGGTTCTTCTCCTCCCGCTTGGCATCGTAGATCTCGAAATGTCCACGCTCCTGAGCCATCGTCACCGACGAGCGGTAGGCATTCAGGGCCAACGTCCTATGCACCTCCACAGAGAAGTCCGTTGCCTCCTGTGTACCGTAGCGCAGTCCCATCGCAGCGATCATGTCGCCCTCGGCAGTGATACCCACGCCCGTCCGACGGCCCTTGCCGCTCTTCGACTTGATCTTCTCCCAGAGATGAATCTCGGCACCCTTCACCTCCATCGACTGAGGGTCCTCGTTCACCTTTTCCAGTATCTTGTCTATCTTCTCCAGTTCCAGATCCACGATGTCGTCCATCAGCCGCTGGGCTGCCTGCACATGTTTCTTAAACAGG